>CAIJMU010000166.1 GCA_903821875.1 uncultured Spirochaetota bacterium | reverse complement strand
CCTGACGCTCATGTACAACGCCAAGTGGGTGGACGCGAATGGAATCCCGGAAAAGACTGACTGGAAAGTCAGCTCGAGCATTCAGGCCGCGATCAAGTTCTGACGTCAGGAGGAGGAATCTCAATGAAACGAATCTTCATCATATTGGCACTGCTGACAGCCCTCCCCTTGGCCACCATGGCCCAGACAGGCTCAGCTACCGCTGGCAGCCAGAAGTTTACCCTGGAGTTTGTTGGTGGCAAGGACCTCGTCGTCAAGGCGGCCGACGGTACCAGCCTCTCGTATCCCGACGGCATCGGGGAAGGTGACATCATCGCCCCCGGTTCCACCATCATCACCGGCAAGGACACCACGGCCGAGTGCAAGCTTTCGCCCAACGGTTCGATCGTGAAAATCGGAAAAGGCGCAACCTTCACGGTCAAGGGACTTGCGACACAGGCAGGCGAGAAAAACGCCTTCAAGGTCGCAGCCGGCAAGGTCAAGACGATCGCGGCGAAGGGCAGCAATATCACCGTCAGCACAAACACTGCGGTGTGTGGCGTGCGTGGAACGGACTTTGTCGTCCAGATCGACACCGATGCCAACGGGAATCCGATAAAGGAGCTTGTGGCAGTCAAGAAGGGGAGCGTCGAGTTCGACAAGGTCGATTCCAACGGCAATCCCATGGGCCAGCCCCTTCCCGTCAACTCAGGCATGGCAGCTGACGCGATGGCAGCTACCTTTGCCACCTTCTCCTACCCTGCTTCCCAGTACGACAGCGACTTCTCGGACATGGCCTTCGAAAACCCGGAGTTCCAGAAGATCGAGGCTGACCATACTGCGGCTCCCGACACTAGTGCTCCGGCTCCAAAAGCCGAAGCCTTGGCCGTCGCTGTTCCGGGCGCCGCAGACGCCACTCCTGCTGCCACCGAGGACGCAGCTGCTGCTGCAGCCGCGGGCAGTTCGGCCAAGGAAGAAGCGACGAGCGGTATCGTGAAATGGCTCCAGGAAATTCTGGGCTTCGAGCTCGGTTCGGTGACGATCCAGGGCACAACCTACTCCAAGGCCATCATCCAGCCTAACTTCGACTTCGGCAGCCTCAAGATGGGACTCTATCTGCCCATCATCTATAAGAGTGACCTCTTCGATCCCAAGGACTGGTACCATCCCAGCGGCAACGATGAATGGTCCTTTGGCATGCAGACCGATACGGCTACCGGCAAGCCCCTCTATACAGTGAATCCTCTCGCCGCCGCCCTTGACGCCGCCTCGGATCTGGCCCTCAAGGTCAAATTCCTCGAAGTCGGACAGCAGCTATCCGATCCCTTCTTTGTCAAGGTTGGCAGCCTCAACAGCCTGACCATCGGCCACGGCCTGATCATGCGCAATTATGACAATTCCAAGGAGTTCCCGGCGGTCCGGCGTGTCGGCTTCAACCTAGGCTTCGATTTTGGCGGCTTTGGATTCGAAGCCCTCGTCAATGACCTGGCCGATCCCTACATCTTCGGCGGACGCATCTACGTGCGGCCCGTCAAAGCCTTTCCTGTAGCCATCGGCCTCGATGCGGCCCTGGACACGAGTCCGGGTTCTGTCCTCGACACTGTCGATTCCAGCGGTGCCATCATCGACCGGAGCAACCGGGACAAGTACGGCAACCCGATGTTCATTTCGGGCGGGGTAGACCTCGATCTGCCGATAATTCCCTCCAACCCCGTTTTCGCGATTCGAGGCTTCGCCGACGCGGCTGTAACCCTGCCCTATACGCAGGCAGACATCACCTACGGCAGCACCACCATCGTGAAGGGGCTTCAGTACAAGCTCTTCTGGGATCCCTCCAACTTGAGCCAGGCGCCGCAGAACTGGGGTGCTGCAACGGGATTCATGGGCAATGTGCTCTTCGTCAACTACCGCCTTGAATACCGCTACTACACCGGCTTCTTCAGGCCCTCCTTCTATGACGCGTCCTACGACAAGATGCGCGGAAGCTATACCTATCAGTACTACCAGTATCTGACGAGCCAGGGCAGCTTCACCGGTACCGAGCCTTCGATCATGGGTATCTACGGCGAGGGTGGTTTCTCCTTCCTCAAGACAGCCAAGGATCCCGACGGCAAGCTCAACATCAAGATCGGCTATGCATGGCCCTGGGATCCCGCCCTGGGCTTCAGCGCCGTGAGCCAGCTCGCCTCGAGCTCTGACGAGTTGCACGCTGCCCTCATCATCAAGAAGGGCCTCATCCCGATCGTGGATGTCTCTGGCTCGATCAGCTACGACCGACGCGGCCTTGCCAGCAAGATCAACGCGAACATCGCCGATCTTACCAAGATGGAACTCATCGACGAGAACACCACCTTTGCCGGTGAAGTCGTCCTGCCAGTTCCCAATACCCCGAACCTCGATGTCGCGGCAGTATTTGCCTCGGTGCCCTCGCGAGATGCGAGCGGCAACATCATATACAGTGACGCAGCAGCTGGTATCATCAAGCAGCGCCCCTCGATGACCATCGAGACGCGCTTCCACTTCTGACCCTGACTCCCTGAGTCGATAGGCGCGGCCTTCGGGCCGCGCCTTTTTTGTGCACCCGCCCACGAAACTGTCGACAGGAAGCTGCTGCTGGGGCTATATGGATGCATGCCCCGCATCCAGGTCCTTCCGCCGGAAACTGCGCGCCTCATCGCGGCGGGGGAGGTCATCGACCGTCCCGCCTCCCTCCTCCGCGAACTTATGGACAACGCCATTGACGCCGGGGCGAGCGATATCCAGGTCGAGATCCAGGGTGGAGGCTCTTCATCGGTCCTGGTCATCGATGACGGCATGGGCATGGACGCGGAAGACCTCGCCCTGTCGATCCTTCCGCACGCAACCTCCAAGATCCGCGGCGCCGATGACCTCCTTACAGCCCGGAGCCTGGGTTTCCGCGGTGAAGCCCTTGCCTCTATAGCTGCTGCAGCCTGCCTCGAGATCACCAGCCGCAGCGCGGAAACTCCCGAGGCCCGGAGGCTCGTCTCGCGCCCCGGATCAGCGCCGACCATGGAGGCTACCCACGGCAGACAGGGCACCCGAGTCCTGGTGGAAGGGCTCTTTGACAATTTCCCGGCGCGGCGACAGTTCCAGAAGAGAGCCCAGACCGAGGCCTCTCTCTGCCGGCAGGTCTTTGCCGACAAGGCCCTTGCCCACCCCGCTGTCAGCCTCCGCTTTACGAGCGAGGGCCGTACCCTGGACAGGCTCCCCGCCTGCGAAAGCCTCCGCGAACGGGTGCTCGCCCTCCACGACGATCCGGGCGAGGCACTGGTCCACGAGCCCAGGTTTACTGGCCAGGGCTTCGAAGGCCGCGCTGTCCTGGCCAGCCCGGCTTTCTATCGCGCCGATCGAAGGTTCATGCAGGTCTTTGTGAACAGACGGCGCATCCAGGACTACTCACTTATCTCCGGCCTCGACCAGGCCTTCGAGGGACTCCTCCCTGGCGGAGCCCATCCCTTTGCCTTCCTCTTCATCGAGATGGATCCCAGCCTTGCAGACTTCAACATCCACCCGGCCAAGCGCGAGGTCAGGTTCCGTGACCCTGGGGCCCTCCGCCACGCAGTCATGGTCGGACTCAGTTCCTTCCTCCGCGGGCTCGTCAGGGCCAGGCCTGAGGGCGTGGAGGCAGGGGAGGAAATCGGGGACAGTCACCCTGCCCTCGACTTCGGGCGGCAGAGCGGAAGCGCCTGGTACGCACCGCTACCAGGCAGCTCCCAAGGTCCTCCCGGCCAGGGCTGGGAGGGCCTGCTCCGCGAACGGCCCTTCTCCCCTCAGGTACCGCCGGGGGGGACAGACACCCTCGGCACCGAGGCGGGCCTGGCAGACCGCCTCCACTACCTCGGCACGACCATGGAACTCTTCCTCGTCGTTGAAACCGGCGACTCGCTCTACCTGATCGACCAGCACGCCGCCCACGAACGGCTCCTCTTCGACGAGCTCTCATCTGGAAAGCCAGCCATCCAGGAGCTCCTCGTGCCCATCCTCCACGAAGCCGAAAGCGACGAAGAGGACGCACGGATCGCCGCCATGGCAGAGCTCATCACAGGAGCGGGATTTGGACTGGAGAGAACCGGAGAGGGAAGCTGGGCCCTCTTGAGCCTGCCGGCCCTCCTGGCGGCAGACCCTGTGGGCGCCCTCCGCGAATTGCTGGACTCCCCGGAGGAGGACCCACGAAAGGCAGCCCTCGCGACCACTGCCTGCAGGGCGGCAGTCAAGGACGGCGACAGGCTGGAACCCGCTGCCGCCCTCGAGCTGGCCCGGCGGGCCCTGGCCCTCCCCGAGCCAAGATGCCCCCACGGCCGACCGGTCTGGATCAGGCTGACCCGGGCCGACCTCTTCCGCGCAGTACGGCGGATAGTCTAGGCAACTAAACCATTCACAATCCTGACAGGATTTTCTTGACCTCGGCCTTGCCCGGATAGTCGGGGTTCTTGGACAGGAGATCCGACAGGGTCTTCTTGGCGGCAACCGGGTCGATCGAGGTTTGCAGGCGGCCGAGTTCGTACCATGCATCCCAGGCCTTCCCGTCGATCTTGATGAGTTCCACGTAGGCGGCCACTGCCTCTGGAGTCTTTTCAGCCTGCACGTAGGCCCGGGCGAGATTGAGTCGCACTGTCCCATCCCGCGGCTGGATGCTCAGGGCCTTCTCGTAGTACACGATGCTCTTTTCAAAGAGGCCCTTCTTGCCATAGGCGTTGGCGAGGTTGTTGCTCGCAAGGAAGGACTTGGGGTCGAGGGTGACTGCCTCCTCGAGGTAGCCGAGGGCCTTGTCCACAAAGCCCGAGGAAAGGTAGAGGGCGCCGAGGTTGATGCGTGCCTTCACTGCGTTCTTGTCGAGCTGGCAGGCCTTCACATAGGCTTCGAGGGCTGCATCGGTCTTCCCCGCTGCCTCGTTGGCCAGCCCCAGGGTGTACTGGTAGTCTGCGTTGCTGGTCTGGGATTTGACCGCCTTCTCCGCGAAGGGCAGGGCCTCGGTACCCTTGCCGAGCTTGAGCTTTACCGTCGCGAGATTGTAGTTGGTGACCGGGTCGTCCTGCACGGCGAGGGCTTTCTGGAAGTAGGTCTCTGCCTGCTCGTTGTCGCCCGCCAGGGCGAATTCGGCTGCGAGCTCACGCGAGGCGATGGCATTGGCGGGGTCGGCGGCGATGGCCTTCTTGTAGGAGTCGATGGCCGCCTGCTTCTGGTTCTGGGCGGAGAGGATGCGCCCGCTTGCGACAAGGGCGTTGCCGAAGGTTGGATTGAACTGGAGGGCCTTCCTGTAGGCCACGAGCGCCTTTGCGGGATCCTTGAGGGCCTGGTGGGTCAGGCCGAGGTTGAACCAGGCGGCGTCGTAGTCAGGCTTCAAGGTGACTGTCCCCTCGAAGGACATGCGGGCTTTTTCAAATTCACGCGCCTTGTAGTAGGCCTTTCCCAGTTCATAGGTATACGAGTAGCTCTTCGGATCGAGGGCGGTGGCCTGCTTGAGTTCTACTATCGCGTTGTCCACCTGGCCAAGGTCACTGTTGATCTTGCCGAGGGTGTAGTAGGGCATCGCGTTCTGCGGGTCCCGCTTCTTCGCGTCACGGACGGCACCGATGGCATCGGTGATGGCCTGGGCATCGGGAATGCCCTTCACCTTGTTCTTGACAGCCCCGTCGTACATCGCGGCTGCCTGCTCGGCAAGTTTCTGCGATGCGAACTTGTCCTCTCCCTCGGGCACCCTGGCAATGGCCTCGCTGAAGGCAGTCTTCGCCTGGAGGAACTGCCCCTTGAGGGCAAGGGCCTTGGCCTGATCGATAAGGTCGTTGATCTCGCGGAGCTGCTTCTGGAGTTCCGCGCTCTTCCGCGCGAGTTCCTCCTCGGCAGCTTTTTTCTGGGCGGCGGCAGCCTCGGCCTCGGCCTTTTGCCTCGCCGCGTCCTCGGCCTTCTTCTGTGCATCGGCGTCAGCCTTGGCCTTGGCTTCCTCCGCAGCCTTCTTCTTGGCCTCGGCCAGGGCTGCCGCTGCTGCCGCCTTCGGGGAGAGGGTAGTCTCTGTCCCCGAGCTAGCAGCAGGGGCAGCAGCCGGCGGGGCAGAGGCAAGGGCAGTCCCCATCTTCTCGAGGGACTTGGCCATGGCAGCCTCTCCACTGGATTTTTCCTCTTCCAGCTTTTTCCGTGCCGCCACCGCGCTGTCGCGGAGGGCCAAGGCGGTTTTGTTCGTGCCATCCTCGATAAGGAGCCTGTCGAGGATGTCGAGGGCACGGTCGTACTCACCCCTATCGATATAGTCCTTCGCGAGCGCCAAAGCGTTGGCATTCTGCTTGCTCTGCTTGTCCTGAATGCCTGACTGGCTCCCGACAAACCAGACCGTTCCAGCCGCAGCCAGGCCGAGGATGACCAGAGCCCCGACAATCGCGAGCACCTTTGTACGCTGTTTCATGTCAACTCCCGTTTCAATGCCGTCAATCCGACGGCGGCAATTCGTCACCGTAACCCTGGACCTGCCCTGACCCCGCTGCGAGGTTGGTGGTCTCCTCGGCCGCAGCCTTGAGTGAGGCAGCCACCTCATCGAGGAGGCTCTGCTTGGCCTGGGCTGCCGCGGCGATGGCGGCATCCTCGGCGGCTTTCTTCTGCTGTTCCTGGACAATGGCCGTGCCGAGCCGGTCAAGGAGGGCCTGGATGTTGGCTTTTTGCGGCGCATTCGGCGCGAGCGTGAGGTAGCGGCTGTAATCGTCGCGGGCTGCGGCCCTATCCTCGACCATGAGGTTGGCGTTAGCCCGGTTCAGGAAGGCCGGGGCCAGGTTCGGATTCGCAGTGATCGCCGAATCGAACATCTCCTTGGCAAAGGAGGCCTTTCCCTGGAGGAGGAAAAGATTGCCCATATTGTAGTAGAACAGCTCCTTGCGGGTAGTGGCCTTGGCGAGGCCCTTGCGCAGCGTGGAAAGTGCGTCGTCGATGCGGTTGGATTGCTGGTAACTGATGGCGAGCCAGAGCCAGGCGTTCTCATCTGCCTTGGGGTCGCGGATGGCCTGCTCGAGAAAGGGCAGGGCTTCGGCAGGCTTGTTCTCGCGGAGGAGCCGTTCGCCTTCGGAGAGGGCCTTGGATTGCCTATTGGCGCTATCCTGGGCAGCCAGGGGCAGGCCCATGGAGAAGACGACAAGAAGGCAGGCGAGCGAGGCTGCGCAAGCGAGCCGCCGACCCTGTGGCTGTCCCCCTCCCCAGTCCCAGAAATCCCTATCCCAGAGCATTATCCACCATCCTCCATCTACCCGGATCCCAGAGCTCCAACTTCCCTCGGGGCAAGGTGTCGCATATTCGGGACTTTCACGCTACACTTAGGGCAAGATACCACGGGCGCTACTTGCGAGACGACGCGCCGGAACGGAAACGCGATGTTCATCGTGATATTCATTATCATTTTCGGCGCCATAGTCGGCGTCTTGAGCTGGTTGATAATCCGGCTCCTGACCGCGCCGAGGCAGACCAAGGTCATAGGCGACCTGATCAAGCAGGGCAAGCATGGCCCTGCGATCAGGGCAGCCAAGGGTCTCGCCGCCAAGGATCCGCGTAACGCGGAGGCGCGATGGCTCTTAGGCCAGGCCTATCTCGGCGAGGGCAAACCCGAACTCGCCCTCATGGAATTCAAGCTCGTCAATCAGCTCGGATCCTTTGGACCCGAGCTTCCTGAAATCGCCTTCCGCAAGGAAATCGCCTCCCTCTACGAACGCTTCAACCAGATGGAGGACGCCCTCAAGGAGCAGATCCTCCTGACCAAGCTCGAACCCCGCGTGGCATCGCATTTCCTTGACGCGGGCCGACTCTTCGAGGCGCGGGGTCGCAGCGACGTAGCAGTCAACCACCTCCGCAAGGCCATTGAGCTTGACGAGCGACTCTTCGAAGCCCACCACCTCCTTGCCATGGTCCTCCACCGTACTAAACACGACCTCGAAGCCCGTCAGGAATTCGAGGCTGCCATCAAGTGGAACCCCGAGGACTTCGAGGCTTTTTACTACATCGGGAAGATCCATAAGGAGGCAGGCGACCACACTGCAGCCCTCCTCGCCTTCGAGAAGGCCGCCCGGAGCGGCCCCTTCAAGATCAAGGCACTCGTCGAGCGCGGCAGCTGCTACATGAGCCAGGGAAACCTTGAAAAGGCCGTCCCCGAGCTCGAACGAGCCATCAAGATGGTCAAGGACGAGACCGCCACCGAAGCCCTCTTCGGACGCTACTTCCTGGCCCTGTGTTATGAAAAACAGCGGGAGCTCGACAAGGCGATCGAACAATGGGAAAAGATCTACCAGAAAAAGCCCGGCTTCCGTGATGTCGCCGAGAAGCTCACCCAGTACCAGGAATACCGCACCGATGACCACATGAAGGACTTCCTGACCTGCGGCAAGGAAGAGTTCATGGAGATGTGCCGTGCCGTCGTTCAGGGCCCCATGAACCTCTCCATCAGGGACGCCTCCGAGATCCAGGGCGGTGTCCAGGTCATCGCCGTCGAGAGCGACTCCGACAAATGGATGGGCACAAAGAAGCAGCCCCGCCTGATCCGCTTCCTCCGCGTCTCGGAGAACCAGGGAGAGCAGACGATCCGGGCCCTCCTCGAGCAGATGAAAAAGCTGGGTATCATGCGTGGGAGCATCGTCACCAGCGCCTCCTTCGCGCGCGCCGCGGTCGAATTCGCCGAGAACCGCTCCGTCGAACTCTTCCCCAAAGAGCTGCTCCAGGGCCTCCTCGCCAGGCTCTCGACTGACGTGCCCCCGAGTAAATGAGGATTCTCTGCGTCTCCGACCAGATAGATCCCCTGGTGTACTCGGAGCGCGTCCGCGACCGTTTCCCGAGCATCGACCTCGTGCTGGCGGCTGGCGACCTGCCCCTCGAATACCTCGGATTCATCTCTTCGATGCTCAACTGCCCCCTCCTCTATGTCGAAGGTAACCACGACCTCGGGAATTCCTCATCGCGCTCGAGCTGGGACAGCGGGGTCGCCTTTGAGCAGCATGGCAACCGCAACATGGGTTTCAGGATCGGCAGGGAATGCGGCCTCTCGATCCTCGGACTCCCCGGGTCCCTCCGCTACAACAAGGGAGCCAACCAGTTCACCGAGCTCTCCATGGCCCTCCACATCCTCGCACTGGCGCCGCGCCTCCTCTTGTCGCGCCTGTTCAGGGGCCGGGCTGTCGACATCATCCTCACGCACGCCCCTCCCCTGGGCATCCATGACCGGGCAGATCCCTGCCACCGCGGTTTTTCCGCCTACCGCCACCTCATCCGCCTGGCACGACCACGCTGGTTCATCCACGGACACGTCCACCTCTTCGATCCCGATGACGAGCGCATCGGCAGGGCAGGTCCGACAACCGTGATCAACGCCTTTGGTCATTGGCTCATAGACACCGGGGAAGCGTCATGAGCGAGTGGAACAGGGAGCTGGCCCGAGGCGACTTTGACCGGGCACGCACCCGTGAGTTCCTGTCGCGTCTGGCATCCCTCCTCGACCCCGCCCGCGACCGCCTCCTCCCCTTCGATGAGGTTCGCGCCCTCCTCAAACCCCTGGGCGAGGTCTACGAGGGCATCCAGTCCGTCCCGATCGACCATGTCATCGGCAGCGAGGGGCGTTACCGCGATTTCAACCGCCACTTCCTGCCGCGTGCGGAGCGGCTCAGGACCCGCTGGGTATCCATCGACCGGGCGCACTACGACGAGGTCCCCCTCCCACCGGTGCGGCTCTACGAGCTGGGGGGCCTCTACTTCGTGCGCGACGGCAACCACCGAATCTCGGTGGCCGCGCTCCGGGGACAGACACAGATCGATGCCGAGATCACGAGCCTCGGAGCCGAGGCGCGCCTCCACCCCGGCATGACAATCGATGAACTCAGGCAGGAGGTCATCGCCTGGGAAAAGCGCTTTTTTTACGAATCGACCGGCTTTGCGGGCCTTACCGGGGACAGTGACCTCGATTTCTCGAGCCCGGGCCGCTACGACGAGATCCTCGAGCACATCACTGTCCACAAGTACTTCATCAACCAGCACGGCAGTGCCGAGCTTCCCTTCTGGCAGGCTCTGGTGTCCTGGTACGGCAATGTCTACCAGCCCATTGCCGGCACCATTGTGGAAACCGACATCCTCCCGGCCTTCCCCGGCAGGACGGTGTCGGACCTCTATGTGTATGTCGTGCGCCACTGGGATGAGCTCAAGAAAAAGTCCGGCCTCTCCTATCCCCTCGACAAGGCAGCCCTCGACTTCGCGAATCGTTTCGGGCAGCCCTCCCGTTCGCTGGCTTTGCGCTTCCTGGCCTGGATGCGCGGTCGGCGGCACTGAGAAGGCGACCATGGGGCTTCGCCCCCTTCAATTGACAAACAGTCCCCGAAAGCGATATTTTTGCCGCCGAAGAAGGAGTCATCCATGGCACAGGTTTCAAAGAACGCCCGTACTTCAAGTTCCACCCAGCGCTTTTACTGCCCGGCCCCCTGCGGCGGGGAGGTCAAGATGAAGACTCTTCTCGAGAACGGCAAGATCCGCAACGTCGCCGAGTGCGAGAAGTGCAAGCGCATCGAGCGCCGCCCGAGCGAGTTCGTCTGATCGCCTGAGCGGCCCCCAGGCGGAAGCCGCATCGCCCACGACCGAGTCCAGAATTCCCGAAGTGGAGTCCTGCGTCCTCCGGACGGGGCCACGTCGAATGGGCTGGATGAAGAAGCCACGCTTTCCCAGAGGGATTGGCGTGGCTTTTTGCATGCATCCGGCATTCTGGAAGCGACCTAGGACCTCAAGCGGAGATCCTTGATGGCAGCATCGATGATCGAGCGGGCCTCTTCGAGGGTCGCCAGGATCTGTTTTTTTCCAACAGGTACCTGAAGGACTGCTTCGAGGCTCACGGTGTAGGGATATCGCCCGAGGTTCTTGAACAGGTCGCCGATCTTGGCGACGCGGAAGCCGCCGTCGATGGCAGCAACAAGGATCGGAAGGGGATCGAGTTCTATGAGCTTCCTGAAGCCGGCGGTATGGAAAGTTCCCAATTCGCCAGTCCGGGAGCGCGTCCCCTCGGGAAAGAGCACGGGGCTGAATCCCTGGCTCCGGCTGCGCCGGCCGAAGCGTTCAAGGCTTTTCATGGCCTGTACCACGGCTCCCCTGCGCTTGATAAGGGCATGACCCTGGATGTGGAGGCAACTCGACACGAGGGGAACCCCGAAGCCAAGTTCGTGCTTGGCGATGAACCTGATCTTGCAGCGCTGGGGAAGAAGCTTCCAGAAAATGGGGATGTCGAAGATGCTCTGGTGGTTGGCGACCAGGATAAAGCGCTCGGGAATCTCCACGCCGGTCCGGTTCTCCAGGGTCGGTCCCCAGTGCCGATAACAGGCGAAGGTCGAAAAGATCTTGTGGACGGCCTTCCGCTGGAGCCAGTCCATGATGACTTCGACCCTCCGGGGTCGGAAGATCATCGCCACATGGAGGAGGAGATCGTAGGCCATGAACTGCCCGATTACTGCGATGACGATCATGAAATTGAGCATGGGACAATTCCTCCGGATCGATTCGCCCTGGCTTCATGGGCCAAGTCCGCGGGCCTGATAGTAATTCCTTATACTACGCGCAACAACTGGCTGTGAAGGCAGGTCCTTGTCTTGACAGCGCAAAGCTGCTTCTGCTATTTTGCGGGAACGGTCAATGATCCGGCCCTGTCCGGCATATCGTATCGTAGTTATAGTAACGGAGGGAAACCCTTTGGCCACGAAAAGCAGCTCGGCCGAGAAGCGGCAGCGCCAGAATGAGAAACGACGCATCCAGCACAAGATGGTTAAGTCATCCATCCGCACGGCAGCCAAGAAAGTCATCGTAGCGTCAAGCGACAAGGACAAGACCTTAGCCCAGGCCGCCCTTCTCGACATGATGAAGAAGATCGACACGGCTGCCCGAAAGGGCATCGTCAAGAGAAACGCGGCGGCCCGAAAAAAATCAAGGATGCAGCTCCTCGTCAACCGGCTCGGCGCCTGATCCTGAGTCCCGAGACAGGGAGGCTTTTCCCTTCTCTCTGAAAGGGACAAATTGATCAGCCCGGGTCGCGACGATTTCCTGTAAGAAACGGAGAGGGTCATGCCAGGCAAGGTGACGAAAGCGGAACTGATCGAGGCGTTGCACGCCTCTTCGACACTCAACCGCAAGGACATACACAGCCTCATCGATTCGCTGTTCGAGGAAATCAAGCGTTCCATTCTCGATAACCGTACGGTTGAACTCCGGGGTTTTGGCACCTTCGAGGTCAAGCTCCGCAAGGGCCGCAAACGGGCACGGAATCCGAAAACCGGCGAGATCGTCTCCGTTGAAGACCACGGAGTCGCCTCGTTCCGACCTGGACGCGAACTCAAGCACTCTGCCTGGAGCATCAAGCCTAGCGACAGCAGCGACGAAAGCTGAACCTGGACCTTGAGAGCGCCCCGAACCCGGTGTTTCCAGCGGTTGTTCCACCAATGGTTTCGAGCCTGACGTTGACAGCGTTCGCCCCGCATGGGACAATGGGCCCAAGCTGGCGCCATGCCAGTTTGGCGAAGCGGGCCGGTAGTGCGGCTTCAGGCGGCCAACCTTCGTGAGTGGTGGGAGTCCTTCAATGGAAACCAGGAAACGCATCCTCCTCGTCGATGACGAGCAGATAAACCTAGAATTTTTCGACGTCATGCTCTCGAAGCTCGGATTCGAGGTGCGCAAGGCAGGCAACGGCATCGATGCCCTTGAGGTTATCCGCCACTGGAAACCCAACCTCATCATGCTGGACAACGTCATGCCCCGGCTTTCGGGTTGGGAAGTAACCAAGATCCTCAAGACCAAGGAAGAGTACCGAGAGTACGCCGATATTCCCATCATCATGTTCTCCGCGATGGACGACGTAAAGGACAAGGTCGAGGGTCTCGAACTCGGGGCGGACGATTACATCACCAAGCCCTTCAATTTCAGCGAAGTACTCGCACGGATCAGGGCCATCCTCAGGACCCATGACCTCGTGGCACAGATCGAGCGCCGCGAAGAACGCATGCGTGTGACCGAGGACCTTTCCGAGAGTCTCCTGACCTTCATCGCCGATCTCCGGCCTTCGATAGCGAGCTTCGGTTCAGACGCAGAGACAGCCCTTCGAGGCAGGGGCGATCCTGCTGCGGTAGCCTCGTCGGTCGCTGCCGGCACCAAAGAACTCCTTGCAAAGCTTGACGCGCTCGGGGCGACTGTCGCATCCTTGAAAGATGAGGCCACCAGGCTCAAGGATCAGGAGACAGAGATCCACGCCATAAAACGGGGACTGCGGGCCTGAAAGCCGCGACTGATCGGAGAGGCCATGATCACCGAGGAAAAGAAGAAGGTGCTTTCGCTCTTCGCCGAGGGGCGGAAGCTCTACAAGATGGCTGATTTCCTTAATGCCAAGAAGTACTTCGGCGAGGCCCTCAAGACCGACGCCACCGATGGGCCTTCCAAGGTCTACTATCTCCGCTGCGAACACTACATCGCCAACCCTCCCCCCGAAGACTGGGACGGCGTGTGGGTAATGAAGACAAAGTAAGTACGGAGAAGCATGCCCAAGCACCGCAAGAAAGAAGCTGAATACCTCATAGCGACAACACTCGGGGCCGAGACAGTCCTAACCGGAACGCTGCGATTCAAGGATTCCCTGATGATCAGGGGCAGCTTTGACGGCGAAATCGACGCCGAGGGCCGCCTCTACATCGATGCCAACGCCACGGTAAACGCCAGCCGCATCATCGCCTCAAGCGTGGTCATCGGCGGCACGGTGCACGGCGACATCGAGGCCCCCGACAGGGTCGAGATGCTCGCGAGCGCCAAGGTCTATGGAAACATCCGCACCGCGCGGCTCCGCATCGCTGACGGTGTCATCTTCGAGGGCGCCTGCGAGATGATCCGCGACCTTGCCGGTTTCGACCCCTTCGCCCCCCGTGTCGCCCCTGACCCCACGGAGCCCACGCCCGCCTGAGATCGGACATCGCTCGGAATGTCCTCATATGTCCCTCGAAGACTACAACGCAATCCAGAAGACTCTCCACCTCCTCTCATCGCCCAGGAAGGCCGGGCGACTCATGAAATCCATCCGACACATCGAAGCGGGCGGCGTAGCTTGGAGGGCAATTCTCGGGTGAGGCTCGCCTTCTCGAGTGAGGGCTGGGAGGAAATAGCCTGTTTCGATGGAGCAAACAGTTCCACCTCCGCCCCAACCCTTTACAGAATCCACAGGGCAGACAAGACTGGTGTCTGTCCCCGCGATGGGGGAGGAGAAGGACCCATGACGATCGACCTTGGCGGAAAGTGGACCCTGATCAGGAAAGCCAATGCGACCTCGCGGCCGGCGCTCATCCCTGGCGACATCATGTCGGCGCTTGTGGCCTCCGGTGAACTCGCGGATCCCCGCATCGGCCGGAACGAGCTGGACGCACAGTGGGTCGGCGCGGAGGACTGGATCTTCGAACGTGCCTTTGAAGCCAGCGATGCCCTCCTGGCCATACGGGATATTTTCCTGGAAATCCCTGTCCTCGATACCGTCGGCGAGGTCAGCGTCAACGGAGTCAAGGTCGGCTCGGGCCAGAGCATGTTCACGAGGCTCCGGCTGCCGGTCCGCCACGCGCTCAAGCCTGGAGAAAACCGAATCGAGGTGCTGATCCTGTCGCCCGAGAAGGCGGCCCGGAACGCTGCCGCTGCCCTTCCCTACCCGGTGCCCGCATCGAAGTACCCAATCAGCTCCCCTCACAGGAACCTCATCCGGAAGGCCCAGTGCATGTCCGGCTGGGACTGGGGTCCCTCCCTCATGACCGGCGGCATCTACGACAGCATCTCCCTCGTCGCAATTGACGGGCCAAGGATCGATTTCGTGACCACCCTGGCCAGGTCACTGGGTGATGGCGCATGGGAACTCGAGGTCAATGTTGCGCTCAGGGGTGTCGATGTCTCACAGGCGGTAGTAAGCGCCGAAATCGCGGGATGGAAGGCCGAGATATCGGTGGACTCGCGGCCCGGTCCCTTCTCGACGACCCTCTTCCTCGAACTCGAAGGCATCAAACCCTGGTGGCCGGCGGGCTACGGCGAGCAGCCCTTGTATGAGCTCACCGTGACCAGCGCAAGCGGTAGCTCCGAAGGGAGGCACCAGCTCTCCAAAAAGCTGGGATTCCGCGAACTCCAGGTCCTCTCCGAGCCTGACAGCCTGGGCCGATCCTTCAAATTCAGGGTTAACGGCCGCGATATCTTCGCCAAAGGCGCCAACTGGATTCCGGCTGACGCCCTCCCCTCCAACTGGACCCGGGAACGCATCGCAGGACTTCTGGCCTCGGCGAAGGCCGCCAACATGAACATGCTCAGGGTCTGGGGAGGCGGCCGCTACGAGTCGGACTGGTTCTACGACCTCTGCGACGAACTCGGAATCCTCGTCTGGCAGGATGCCATGTTCTCCTGCGCCTTATACCCTACTGACCAGGCCTTCCTTGCCCTGGTCGAGGCGGAGCTCAGGTACCAGGTCCGTCGGCTCAGCGACCACCCCTCGCTGGCCCTGTGGTGCGGCAACAACGAAGCGCTCGGAGCCATTGCCTGGTACGAGGAATCCAGGAAAAATCCTGCACGTTATATCATCGACTATGACCGGCTGAACGAGGGTACGGTGGGCCGGGTGATCCGCGAGCTCGATCCAGGCAGGACGTTCTGGCCCTCCTCCCCCTCTGCAGGTCCGGGCGAATACAGCGACAACTGGCACTCCGACAACAGGGGCGATATGCACTACTGGTCGGTCTGGCACGAGGGAAAACCCTTCTCCGCCTATCTGGACGTAGCCCCACGCTTCTGCTCGGAGTTCGGTTTCCAGTCTTTCCCCTCCCACCGGGCAGCCAGGGCCCTGGCCCCTGCGGACGAACTCAACATCACCAGTCCAAGCTTCGAGCACCACCAGCGCCACGACCGCGGGAATTCCCTGATCCTCGACACGATGACCCGTTACTTCCGAATGCCACGGGGCTTCAAGGAGATGCTCTGGCTTTCCCAGGTCCAGCAGGCCCTGGCCATACGCACGGCAGTGGACTGGTGGCGGGCGAACCGCGGCCGCTGCATGGGCATCCTGTATTGGCAGCTCAACGAGGTCTGGCCGGGATCTTCCTGGTCGAGCCTCGAACACGATGGTTCGTGGAAACTCCTCCACTACGAGGCCAGGCGCTTCTTCGATCCGGTGATCGTCGCCCTTTATGTCAAGGACGGCATCGCCCACGCGGTCGGAGTCAACGATACCGACCGACCGCTGACGGGGCTTTTATCGATCCGCGTGCGCCGCTTCGATGGCAGTCTCGCCATGGATATCGACACCGACGCCGACATGCCACCGGACTCGGCTGTAGAACTCTGGAAGTGCCCAGTCAGCGACCTGCCCTGCAAGCCCGAAGAGGTCTACCTCGGTGTGCGGCTCGAAGCCTCGAGCCATGGCCCCCTCCTCGCTCGTCCCTCCCTGGTCGCAGGCATCCCCTCGCGCTCGGGCGGTACCGCCGAATACATCCGCCGCAGCCAGCTCTTCCTCGTAGAGCCCAAGCGTTGCTCCCTGCATGATCCGCGGCTCGAGTTCAAGATCCTGGAAGATGCCCAGGGTCCCTGCCTGGTCATCGATTCCCGGGCTCCAGCCTTCTTTGTCACGCCCGAGCTCGAGGGCCTTGCCGGTCGCTGGGAAGATGCTGGCTTCTATATGATGGGCCGCGAGGAAAGGCGGCTCCGCTACCTGCCCGCAGCGGGGGAACCCATGCCCTCGGCCGCCTCCCTCGAGTGGGCCACACACTTGACCCACCTCCGCGCGAGCTACGACTAGCGGGGAGGCTTCACAGGCCTGTTCGAATGCAGCGACCTCAGCGTGAAGCTCGGAAGCAGGGCACCTGACAGGAAGCCCATTTCCTGGCGAAACAGTCTCGCTAGTCTCACCTCAGGTCCTGTGTATTTTTGAAACAGCATAGTGTTTCGAAATTACCGGATTGTTTCCATGGCCGCACAAAACTCAAGTCGCGAAGCAAAATTTAAGTCCGAACAGTGTGTCTGTCCCCCGGTCGGCAGGGTAGCCATCTATCCAACCCCTTCACTTCGCCATCAGTTCCATAAAGCAAGTCATTACATTAAAACAAATAATGGTTTTTTTCAACATTTTCTGCATAGCTTCCTCATCTTTGGCATGATGTCTGCTTAGCTACTAGCGAGCGCCGATTACGGCACACTCCGAAAAACGGAGCTGCCCAGGGCTCCGTCAGATGACTGGATGGACCGCGTTGCGGCAACCCCGGTCACGACGAGACAAGGCTCCCGGAAGAACCGGAGAGCACGCGATGCCTGGAGGTTACGCCATGAAAACTCTCACCCTCTACAACAGCCTGTCCCCTCTATTCCGCTCTTCGGGGCTGGGCAGCGACCCCTACGCGGTCTTTGAAAGGCTCTTCGATGTCGCCCCTTCTTCCGGCTACGACACCCGTAGCCCCGTCGCCGACATAAGCGAGTCGGAAAGCAGCTATCTCATCGAGGTGGAGCTTCCCGGCCTCTCCGAAAAGGAACTCAAGCTCGAGATGAAGGAGGGCATCCTCTCCCTTTCCACCGCCGTCAAGGATGAAGATAGCCAGGAGAAGCGTGGAACCTGGCTTCGCCGCGAGCGCCGCGAGTTCCGCTTTGCACGGTCCTTCCTTATACCCGAGGACGCGGACGGGGAAGGCATCGAGGCAAAGCTCAAGGACGGACTGCTTGCAGTGAGCATCTCAAAGAAACCAGCTACTGCGCCCCGCATCGTGCCGGTCAAGGTTGCATAGATTTCGCGATAGGCCATGAAAGCACAAGGGCGCCCGTGTCGGGCGCCCTTGTCTGTCTGGAGAGAGGCCTCAGGAGGGAGTACCTTCACCGCGGAAGGCATTGAGTACAATATCAAGGCCCCGTTCGATGTCGGCAAGTTCAGCCTCGGCTATCGCCTCGAAGGCCTTCGAAAAGCAGGTGTCCATGGCCTGTCTCGCGAACACTTCCTTTTCCGAGCCTGCAGCGGCCAGGCGGACATTGATGACCCGCCGATCCACCTCGCTGCGCTTCCGTTCCAGAATTCCGGCAGCTTCGAGGCGATCGATGATGCCTGCAACCGTCGAAGGACTCGCATTCATCTCAGAGCAGATCTGGCTCATGGTAAGAGACCCGGCATGGGCCACGAGCCGTATTGCGGTGATCTGGGGCATGGTCAAGCCGCTGGAAGCCAAGGCCTCCGTAATGCGCGCATTGGCGAGGGCGTTGATTTCACGGATACGGAGGGCTATCCGGAAGGACTGTCGGTCTCGGGGACTCAGGACCGTGCTTCCGCCCGGATGTCCCGCGCCGGGTTGTCTCCCAGCCAGCTGCCCCCCCCTCCCTGCATGGGCAGCAGCAGAATCGGGCACAGAGACAAGTGAGTGACCCTCCGGGTGACCACCTTGTTGTGGAGGGGACACATCGTCACTACCTGACTTTTCCATGCCAGATGCTCTAGCAGCCTCCCTTCCCTTTGTCAAGGTTTCGTGTTCTTCGGATACAAAAGGCTTGACGAGATGACAGGTTTCCCTAAAATGAAGCCAGGCAATATCGATATATTCGCCGCTATATCTACTGGAGGGTGTACATGAAGAAGAGTCTTTTCGTTGCTCTGGCCATGACGGTCAGCCTGGGAGCGCCTGTAGTGGCAGGCACGCCTGCAGATTGCATGAGCTGCCACGACAGTACCGATGCCGAGTACCCCTTGCTCGGAGCGAGGCTTGGCAACGAGGTCTCCGGCCACGCGACGCTCGGTAACTCGCGCTATGCAAACGCCACGGGATGTCAGCGCTGCCACACCAACGAGGGCTATGTCGAGTACGTGAAGATGGGCTTTGACAACATTAAATACGACCTATGGGCTAATTCGAAGAACGCCGATGGAACCAATGCCAAGGACGCCTCTGGCAAGAGTGTCCCTGTTCCGTACATCAGCTACCCCTCACAGCCCGGCTGCTTCACCTGCCACGACCCGCACCGCAGGGGCGACTTCACCCTCCGAACCCAGACGGTCGATCCGAAGACCGCCGCCGTCTCCAACCAGCAAATCACCCTTTATGACAAGACAGTCTTCGATGGCGGATCGGGCAATCTCTGCGCAAGCTGCCACCAGGCCCGTGGAAACATCCAGACCTCGACTGCGGCGCTCAAGGGCATGATCTCCCCCCGCGGAACTAGCCACCACGGCCCCGAGGCAGACATGCTTGTCGGAGCCAACGGCTACGAATTCGCCGGCATGAAGTACTTCTCCTCTCCCCATTATTCCTTTGTCGACAACACCTGCATCGGCTGCCACATGGTCCAGCCCGCAGCCCGCTATGGATTCTCCCCTGAAATCGGCGGACATGCCTTCACCGTTGTCGGCGATGTGCACGAAGTCGAACTAGGCAATGTCGCCAACTGCATCGACTGCCACAAGGACATAAAGACGGTCGCGGCGAAAAAGTACATCAACACCACCATCACCGCCCTCAAGAATACCGTCTACTTCACCATCAAGGCCAAGAAAGACTATGACGGCAACGGCAAGGTCGAATTTGTCCAGCAGGAAGTCCAGGGCCTCCTCGACAGGCTCGTCAACGTGGGCGGCACCGGCGTCATGCAGAAGATGGCCAATCCCATGTTCAAGCCCGACGGATCCTTCATAACTTCCAAGACGGCCTACACCGAAGCCCAGCTCGGCGCCTATGCCAACCTCATGTACGTCATCGAGGACAAGAGTCTCGGCGTCCATAACACCGTCTACACGATCGAGCTCCTCATGGACTCGATCAAGGCAATTGATCCCGCCTATGACACAGCCAACCGACCCTGATCCTCTCGATTGACCGCTACAGCCGGTCAGTGTGATAGAAAACGGCGCCCCTCGGGGCGCCGTTCCTTGTATGAAGGGTATCGACCTGGCCAGTGAAGGGCCAGCTTCGAGATGGCTCCGCTATTTCTTGCCCTCGTCATGGCTGGCGTCCGGGAAGCGCTTTTGTATGGCCTCGATGGTGGGGAGGATGTCAAAAAAGGCCTCTATGACCTCGGGGTCGAAATTGATGCCAGACATCTTCCGGAGCTCGGCGTAGACCTCGGCAGAACCCCAGCTTTCCTTGTAGACACGTCGCGAGCAGAGGGCATCGAAGACGTCTGCAACCGCGACAATGCGGCCGGCAATCGGGATTTCCTCACCCTTGAGCCGCTTGGCCTTTCCATCTCCGTCCAGTTCAAGCGGCGGCGCGTGCCAGACCTCACCGGTGCGGATGACGCCCTCGACATCGATCTGCATGACTTCGAAAAAAGCGTTCTTGAAATCAACCTTCCCGGGATATCCGGTCCCATCCCATTTCTCGTGGTGGGTGAGGGCAATGTCCGCAGCCATCTTGTCGTACTCGGAATCGTCGGTGAAAAGCCGGGCTCCACAGAAGGTATGTCCCTCCATGATGATGCGCTCCGCGTCGGTGAAGCGGGCGGGCTTCTTGAGGATGAGGTCGTTGATGCCGACTTTGCCGACATCGTGGAGCATCGCCGCGAGCTTCAGGGTGTCCTTGGTGCGCTCCACCTCGCGTTCGGGCAGGCCGCGCTTGACCGCCCAGCGCTCGTAGAGCTCGCAGGCATAGCCGGAGACGCGCGTGACATGGGCGCCGGTCTCGTGGCTGTCCTTGAGCTGGGCCACGTTGTTCATCCGGAGGATCATCCGCCTGATGAAGTAGGCATTCTGGAGATGGGTCGTCGCGTTGGCGGCGAAGTGCGAGATGATGGGTTCGTCCTCGTGAGAGAAGGGAATCGTCTGGCCCTCGGCGTTCTTCGCGTTGATGACCTGGATGACGCCAAGCAGGCCGCCCACGTTGGTCTTCAAAGGCACGGTGAGCATGGACGCGCTCTTGTAGCCAGATTTTTCATCGTAACTAGTACTATATGAATAGGGGCTTTCGGCCGGGATGCTGTAGACGTCGGGGATGTTGAGTATCTCGCCCGTCATGGCCACATAGCCGGAGATGGATTTCGGATTGATTGGTACGGTGAAGCTCGAGTAGGGCAGTTTCTGCCCCGGAGGCAGGTCGCGGGACTGGAGGTCGTTCTGGGTGTAGCGGAAATGGAGGTGCTCGCCGTCCCGGACATAGATGGTCCCGGCCTCGGCGGAAAGGATCCTCCTCGCAGCCAGGAGGATGCGTTCAAGCAGGAGATCGACGTCCTGGATCTGCTGGAGCTCTGAGTCGATCTGGATGATTCCGCGGAAATCGCTCTCGTCGAAGGCCATCAACCACCTGATTCTTGCAAAAGATACGTTGTCCCTCACTATAGCCGTATTCTGCCGCATCCGCAATCGCTGGATGGAATCCGGAAAGCCCGGAAAGCGGGATATATTGTTGAATGCTTGTTCATTTTTGCTTGTCGAAAGGACAGTCATGAAGGTATTGGTTACCGGGGCTTTTGGCAATGTCGGCCGAAGCACCCTCATGGCCCTCGCGGAACGGGGGGCCGAGGTCACCGTTTTGGAATCAGACACTCCCGTCAACCGTAGCCTGGCTAAAAGACTCGCCTCCTCTCTCGGGGTCAGGGGACAGCCCGCCTTCACGCGACAGGTTCTCGGGGACATCCGCGACCCCTCAGTGGCAGCCCGGGCGATGGAAGGCCAGGACGCAGTCATCCACCTGGCCGCCATCATTCCCCCGCAGGCGGACCGCTTTCCGGACCTGGCCCATGAGGTCAATGTCGGCGGGACCCAGGCTCTGGTCGACGCCGCCCTCGCCTGCCCCAGCAGCCCACGCTTTGTGCTCGCCTCCAGCATTTCCGCCTATGGCGACAGGGTCAGCGATTTCTGGATTCGGACCAGCGACCCGCTCGCGCCAAGCCCTGGGGACAGGTACGGGCAGACCAAGGTCGAGGCTGAGGCGTTGCTGCGGAAATCCGGGCTGCCCTTCTCCATCCTCAGGCTGACCTACATCGTGTGGCGGAAAAAGCTCGGAGCCGATCCGTTGATGTTCCACATGCCCCTGGCCACCAAGATCGAGATATGCCACACGGAAGACACGGGGAGGGCCTTCGCTGAAGCAGCAGCCAATCCCGCAGCCCTCGGGCGTACCTTCGACATCGGTGGAGGGAAGAGCTGCCGCACGGACTACTATACCTATCTCGATACCATGCTTGGGCTTTTTGGCCTCGGCGGCATGCGTGGCATCCCCCTCCTGGCCTTTGCCGGTTCGGGCTTCCATTGTGGCTGGTATGCCGACTCCGACGAGGCCGAGGGAATACTGTCCTTCAGGAAAAACACCCTTCCGGACTATTATCGCGAAGTCGGCGAGGAGGCACGCCTATCGAAGATTGGGGCCACCCTGCTGCGCCCCCTCATCAAATCCTTCCTGTCGGCGAGAAGCCCCTTCCTTAAGGGATGAGCTCCGCGTGCACGGTCATTCCAGCTATGCTCCCGAGTTTCCGGCTGGCTTGTCTTCGAAACGTCCTCGCTCGCGGTTCTTGCGCACGGCATCCCAGGCAAAGATACGGCCGCTCATTGCGATCCATACCCCATGGGGAAGGATCTGCACTGCTGAAAAGGCCGATCCAAAATTGAAAAGGGCGTCTGAACCCTGCACACGGAAGGGAACCATGGCTCCCGTGAGCACGATGGTCTTCTTGAGCTTCGCGGCACCGATGACCCGCGCTGTATCGACCATGGTGTCAGTGCCGTGCGTGACAATGATGAGTTCCTCGGGTGAGCGGGAACAGGCCTCGGCTACACTCGAACGGTTCACGTCCTGCATGTGGAGGCTGTCGATGAGCTGGTTGGTCTCGATCTCCACCGGGACCTCGACACGGACAAGCGAGAGGATTTCGGGGAGATTGGTATCCTTGAAGGCCATCTCCCCCCTGATCTCGTCGTAATACTTGTCAAAGGTCCCGCCAGTGACAATGACGCGGATGGGCTTGTAACTCATGATCAAAGATTATCCCGGGTTTACCCTTCGATTGACAAGCCATTACCTTTAGCAGCGCTATATTTAGGAGACAGAATCTGAGCCCCTAGACAGGCTGGTCGAATTGATTACAATGTCGCTGGCATCGTTTTTTCGCATTCCATGATAAAGGATGACACAGAGCGCATGAAATATCGAACAGTACTGGGCAGTGCCCTTGCTTCACTCACCCTGATCGGACTCCTCCTCGTTCTAGGTACCTGCTCGCAGGGAGGACGAAGTCTGGGCTGGTACCGTGATTTCGGGCCCGAGATGGAGCGCGAACTCCTTCGCCTTTCATCGCTCAGAGCCGAGGAGATCCCTGCCTATCTCAAGGCTTCAGGCGATGAAGACAAGATCGCCCTCATGGCCTCCACCGAACAGGGCAAGCCACGGGTCTCCGAGTTTTTTGCCGACATCACCGGCTCGAAGGTCATCGGGGACGCCATCCTCGAAAATTCCCTCAAATACGCTGTGCCTCCGGCCCTGTGCCTGGCCCTCGCCTTCGAGGAGAGCCGCTTCAATCCCAAGGCCATAAACCGCAACACATCCTCCATCGACCGAGGCCTCTTCCAGTTGAACTCCCTGGCCTTCCCGAAGGTCGAGGTCGAGGCTGCCTACGACCCCGCGATCAATGCGAAATACGGCATCTCCCACCTGGCCTGGTTTTTCAAGATCACAAGCAACGAGGTCGCGGCACTTGCGATGTACAATGCAGGACGGAACAGGGTCGAGGGCTCGGGCGCTCCGAGGAGGACCCTCGATTACATCCACAGGATCCAGTCCTACCGGGACAACGTCATGGAGCTTTTCGCTGCCCGTGTCGCGATCCGTGACGGCGCCACGATCGGCGCATCCACCTTCGGGACCAAGACAGACTGAGGGGTTGGCAACCCGTGAAAGTGGAGCGCCTGCCGAAGCTGTCCCGCCTCGTGTACGCCGAATGGGACGAGGCGCCTTCAGAGATGGCCTTCGAGGCATCCTGGGGCGAGATCCTCGCCGAATGTGCCGAGCTTGCGGTCCTCCTCGGGGAGGGATTGCCCTCCGCCCTCTCATCCCCCGCCTCGATGACGGAATCCTACTGGTCGGCGGCGCGCAGGCTTTTCGTCAGGCTTCCCTCCATCATCAACGTTCCCCTCAACTGGAAAATATGCGTTGAACTAGGACTTCCCCTCCATCCAACCCAGTACTTCGAGGTGGACGGGCCGGCCCTCGGTTCCATCCGCTACCCCCCCGCCCTGGTGGAGGAGGCTCCACTCCTCCTCGAGCGGGCCGTGGAGGCAGCACGGGCACTGATGCGCCTCGACGGGCAAGCCGCCGAACTCACGCGGGGCCTCCGTTTTTCAGCCGACCCGGCGATGCCAGGCTACGTGTTCACGAGCAAGCCCGACAAGTACACCTGGCGCGGTTCGGAGCCCTCGAAGATCCTCACCCTTGCAGGAAGGATAGAAGCTTCGGGCTTTGGCGCCGGGCAACGCGGCCTCGTGGTGGGAGCAGCCCATGGTTCGCTCGTCGCCGGCCTCGTCCTTGCGGAGACCCTCGGCTGGGACCTCAGTTACGTTCGATTTTCCATGTTCAAGCGCGCCGACAAGGTCCCGGTGCTGACTCCCTCGGACATCGCCTCCTTCAGGCGGAGACAGGGAATCCCCGCCCTCCTCTTCGACGAGGACGTAGCCAAGGGAACAACCCTCCGGATCTTCACCGAAACCCTGGCTCCCTACTTCTCTGACTGCCGGAGCGCGGCCGTGATTCGCCACGGCCTGGCTGGCTTCAGACCGGATTTTGCAGGCATCGAATGGTTCGATTGAGCGCTGACGCTCCCTATTCCCGAATATGCGTGACCTTGGGGGCTTCCTGAGTGTTCCCCCTCCTGGGACCTGGCCGTGGTTTTTCCGTGGTATTCCATCCGGCCAGCGTGCCGGTATCCAATAGCTAGTCGGAGGCAGGAAATGACAGTTCGCAAGGCATCGCTTGGGTTCGTGACCCTCGGTTTCGGTCTGATGGTGGGGCTATCCGCCCAGAACCTCCCCCCCGGGCTCAATTCGAAGAACACTGCCCCCTCCGATGGCCCCTCCGCCCTCAAGTGGACGGGAGGCAACCGCGAGAGCCAGTACATGAACCCCGGCCTCGACTGCATCGGCTGCCACTCCAAGGGCGAGGGTCCCCGCTTCAAGATTGCGGGTACGGTCTATACCAAGCTCGATGAGAAGGACCTCGACTTCGGCGTCGAGGGAGCCAGCGTCGTGGTAACCGACTCCAAGGGCACAGTCTTCACCTACAAGACCAACAAGGCCGGAAACTTCATGTCGCGGGGCTCTGATTCGCCGGTCTACCCGATCACCGCGAAGGTTGTATTCAACGGCAAGGAAAACGCGATGGCTTCCCCCCAGCGCACTGGCAACTGCATGATGTGCCATAGCGCCGCAGGCAAGGGTGGGGCTCCGGGACGGGTAATCGTAGCAGGCAAGTAAGGTAGGGCCCGGGGTGGAGGGTCAGACGCCAGACGCCCCGGACAGGCCTTCCGCGCTCGCTCGGGCGTGATAGCTCGTGCGGGCCAGGGGTGAAGAGATGACTACGGCAAAGCCCTTCCCGCGGGCGACCGCCTCAAGCCGCGTGAACTCCTCTGGCGTCACATACTCCACGACGGGAATCTGGCGAGGAGTCGGGCGGAGATACTGGCCGAGCACTAAAATGTCGGTGTTGACCCTTCGCAGGTCATCCAAGGCGACAAGAAGTTCGTCCCTGCGCTCCCCGATGCCCAGGAGAATGGATGATTTGGTGCGGAGTTTCGCCCCACGCGCCAGGGCCCAGGCGGAGGCCAGCGCGAGGGTCGAAAGGCTCTTCGCGTAGGAAGCGCGCCCGTCGCGCACGGACTGGAGTCGTTCGACAGTTTCGATGTTGTGGGCAAATACGTCGGGGCCGGACTCGAGGAGGACCTCGATCTCGCCCGCTTGGTAGTCGGGGGCCAGGATCTCGATGCCGATTCCCGGATCGCGCTCGCGTATCGCCCTGACGCAGGCGGCGAAGTGGGCGGCCCCGCGGTCACTCAGGTCATCGCGATCGACACAGGTGATGACTGCGTAGCGGAGTCCGAGTTCCACGATGGCGCTCGCCAAGCGCCCGGGCTCTCCGGGGTCGAGGGCCTCGCCCTCGCGGGCCGTAGCCACGGCGCAGAACCTACAGCCCCTCGTGCAGACGGCTCCCATCACCATGAAGGTCGCGGTTGCCTGTCCCCAGCATTCGCCCTTGTTCGGGCAACGCGCCTCATCGCAGACGGTCTTGAGCCCATGGCGATGGAGCGTCTGGGCTACATGGGCGGAGACTTCGCCCCCGGCGAGCCGTACCTTGAGCCAGGCAGGCTTTCGGAGGATTCCTCCACTGGCGGCTTCGTCCAAGGGTTCAGCCATGCACCGTTCCGGAGGGATGGGCGCGAAATGATTCGGCGACAAAGCGTGCCGCCTCGGTAAGGCAGCCTGAATCCTCGCGGCCGAGAACGGTCAGCCTGAAAATCTCCGACTCCACGAGGGCGTAGACAAGCTCGGTCCAGATCTTGACCGGGAAAGCCCTGAACTCCCCTGATTTCTGGCCCGATATGATGATGCCAGCGAGGAGGTGCTTCATCCTGATAGTCCGCCGCCTGACGCGGACATCGGTGTCTGTCCCCGCGATCCGGAGATGCCCGAGATAATCATGGATGACCTGGAGGAGTCGCCTCGAGCGGATGCATTCGGCAATGGTACGATCGACCAGCTGGACGATCTTCTCGGTATGGTCGAGCCCTGGCTCCCCGATGATAGCCTTGAGGGATTCCTCGATTCCGTCGGTGAAAAGCTTGATGCTGAAGTTGAAGATCTCACGCTTGTTCTTGAAGTAGAGGTAGAGGATTGTGCGGGTGATTCCACAGCGTTCGGCGATCTTCTGGAAGGTCGTATCCTCAAAGCCCTCCTCGACGAATATGTCGAGGGCTTTTTCAAGGATCTCCCGCTTGCGCTTCTCATGCTCGACAGCAATTGACATTTTTACCCTCCGCGTCTGTTTGTGCAGTATGCCAAGAAAAGGCAAAATCGTGAAGAGACAATCGCTCGATCCTGCGAACCAGGGACAATCAAACGCGCAGTGAAGCCTTGCCTTGCCTCCCTAGGCCGCCTCGGCTACTATTCAACTGGGCAGGAACGTAATCATGCCTCCGGGGGAATCATGGAAAAGGCTAGGCCTGTACTCGTCATCTCGCTCTCGGCCCTCGAGGGGAAACCTACAAGCCCCCCCCTCGCCACTCCCGGCGACAGGTTGATGGAGTTCCACGTCTCGAGGCAGGCCCGGGACGAGCTGGGTTTCGACAGCTCTTTTTTCCAGTCAACGGGCAATGTAATCATTCCGGACTTCCACAAGGCACGGATTCTCGCCAGGACCATCAACGAGCGGGTCGGGGCGGCACTCCTCCCGGAAAAAGCCGTTCGGGCCGGCAAGCTCAACGCCATGGCCCTCATCGACGAGATCCTCCACGATGTCGCACGGCTCTACCGCCAGCAGATGCGCCAGGACGCCTTCGCCTCGGCGGCGGCCAAGCTTGAACGCAGCCTCGGCTCCGGCGAGCTCGACCTCCTCCTCCACCGCTTTGTCGACAGCTTCCCCCCCCTTGAGGTCTACCGTGGCGAGCTCGAGCCCGGTGAGTGGCTCGCCGCCGGTTCAGGCTCGACAAGCCAGCCCTCAAACAGGGAAATCGCGCTCGAAGAACTCGTCATGCTCCGCCTGGCCAACGAGAATCCCGCCTTCAAGCCCTTCGCCTTCATGTTCGACGACGGCAGCCCGGAAAACCTCGAGGGAAGGAAACTCCCCGCCGGACTCGCGGGTCTCCCTGCCTGGGGCAAGGCCTTACTAGCCATCGAGACGCATTTCGCCGCCCTCCCCGCCTTTGGCCCGGACAACGAGGACCTGCTTACCATGCTGCGGGCACCCATGCGGGCAGCGCCCTACTCGCTCTCCGGCCAGCTCGACTTCATCCGCAAGAAGTGGGGCCTCCTCATCGGCGACAAGCTCCTCAGGCTCTTAGGCGGCCTTGACCTGATGCGGGAGGAGGCGAAGCCCTTCTTCCCCGGCCCCGGTCCGACGCGCGCCCTCGTCTACTCGGGGATGGAGAAGGAATACGAACGCTTCAGCCCCGACCGCGACTGGATGCCCAATGTCGTGATGATCGCAAAGACGACCCTGGTGTGGCTCGACCAGCTCTCGAAAACCTGGGGCCAGGAGATCAAACGCCTCGATCAGATCCCCGACGGAGAACTCGACACATTGGCTTCGCGCGGCATCAACGCGCTCTGGCTCATCGGGCTCTGGGAGCGGAGCTCGGCGAGCGCCCGCATCAAGCAGAAGTGCGGCAACCCCGAAGCTGCTGCCTCCGCCTACTCGCTCTTCGACTACGAGATAGCCCAGGAGATCGGGGGCTGGCCGGCCCTCGAGAACCTGCGCCACCGGGCCTGGCAGCGGGGGGTCCGGCTCGCGGCGGACATGGTGCCGAACCACACGGGCATCGATTCGGCCTGGGTCCGGGACCGGCCCGACCTCTTCATGCGGGCGACGACCTGCCCCTATCCCGGCTATTCCTTCAGCGGCGAGAACCTCTCCGGGGACGGACGCTACGGCATCTGGCTCGAAGATCACTATTATGACAAAACTGACGCTGCGGTCGTTTTCAAGCGCGTGGACTTCCAGAGCGGACGTACCGAGTATGTCTATCACGGAAACGACGGCACGGGGCTGCCCTGGAGCGATACCGCCCAGCTCGACTTCCTCAACCCGGCCACCCGCGAGGCTGTGCGCGAGCGCATACTCCACGTAGCCCAGAACTTCCCGATCATCAGGTTCGACGCCGCGATGGTCATAGCCAAGAAGCACTTCCGGAGACTCTGGTACCCGGAGCCTGGCCAGGGCGGCGACGTCCCCTCGCGCTCTGCCCACGCCCTCTCCCACGAGGCCTTCGAGTCAGCGATCCCGAACGAGTTCTGGCGCGAAGTGGTAGACCAGTGCGCCGCCGAGGCTCCCGACACCCTCCTGTTGGCAGAGGCCTTCTGGATGATGGAAGGCTACTTCGTCCGCACCCTGGGCATGCACCGCGTCTACAATTCCGCCTTCATGAACATGCTCAAGAAGGAAGAGAACGCGAAGTACCGGGAGACCATACGCAATACCCAGGAATTCGACAAGGACATACTT
>CAIJMU010000165.1 GCA_903821875.1 uncultured Spirochaetota bacterium | reverse complement strand
CTCGAAGCTGGAGCGTACACGATGAGCGAAACAGCCAATGATGTCCTTCTCCGCTGCCTGCCCCAGGTGCGGAGGGCCCGCCTCCACAGGTTCTACCTCGGCAACGGGGACAGGATCCTCGACCTCTGGCAGGACGGCGGCCGGGGAGTGCTGGGAGCCCGGCATGCGGGACTCGGCGTCTCCGTCAAGGCGCTGCTCGACAGGGGACTCGACCGCGCCCTGCCCTCGATCCACGACGCGCGCCTTGAAAGGGCCCTGGAAGCGCGCTGGCCAGGGGCCGTCGCCTTCCGGATCTACCGCAACGAAGACAGGGCGCTGGTCTCGCTTGCCAGGGTTATCGGCGCCGATCCCGTGTCACTCTCCCTCTCTGGCTTCCTCGGCGGCGATCCCGTCAGAGATCCGGCGCGGGAGCTTCACGCAGCAGGGCATCCCGGGCAGGAGGAGGTCACTCCCGCGTCGACGGGCGAAGCCTCCGCCAGGCCGGTAGGCAGCGCAGGCCTGCTGAGACCCTTCGCACAGTGGGTGGACGGCCTGCCTGAACCCTTTCCCGCTGTGGCCGTGGCCCTCCTCCCGCTTCCGCGCGGAAGCGGTCCCGGAGTGCTCGCCTTCGGCTCGACCAGTGCGGCTGCTTTAGCCTGGCCCTCGGATCTCGTCCCGCCCCTCATGGCCGACTCGGCGGCCAAGGCCCTCTACGCTCTGGCGCGCCTGGAGGCAAGCGCCGACGAAGCCTCCTGGGAGCGCTTCGACAGGGCCTGCCACCATCTTTTCAGGCGGCGCGGTCCCTGGCTTTTCATGAAAGTACCGCCTGAGCGGCATACGGCCTTCTTCGAGGCGGCCCTGGCCCGGGGCGTGCTTGTATCTCCTGATCCCGCCCTGCCCTGCCTTGTGCCCCTGGACTTCGACCATGGCGAACTGGCGGGGCTCAAGGATCTGGTTCCCTAGGGACCGATCAGCGCTTCATCCTCAGTGCTTTGTGTCGCGCAACTCGTGGACGGCGATGGCCCTGAGACGTGGTAGGCCGTCGTCGCCGCCCTCGACGAAGGCGAGCAGCTCGAAGGGGTTGTCGACGGGGACCGGGATGGAGGGATCGGCCACCGAGACGCGCAGGATGCCGTCAAGCCTCGTCCTGTCCCCGTAGCCTGCCAGGAAATCGAACTCACGGGCGGCGCCGCTCCCCGAGATGTTGGCCGCCCTCCCCTCCCAGATGACCGCACACTCCCTGTACAGGAGGGGATCGGCTCGCAGGGCTGCGAAGCTGGGGATATCCTTGAGCGTACGCCAGTCGGGAGGCAGGGCAAAGCCCAGGAGGGTCCGCGCCTTTTCCTTGAGCGTCACGCTTGCGTTGGAATCCACGATGCGGTTGAGTTCGACCCGCGCGGCGTTGTCCCGGTATTCCTGGAGGAGGGCCTTGGCCCGTTCGAAGGCCGCAACTGCTTCCTTTTCCGTGAGTATGTAACGGGCACTGCCGACACTGCCGACGGGAGCCTTCAGTTCCGCGGTGGTAAGATTGATCGCAGCCACCTCTCCGCGCGGGGCGGAGGCCTTGGACAGCGAGGTCCAGGCCGAGACGGCCAAGGGCCAGGCGAGGACGGCAGCGCCGATGGCGAGCAGCGCGACGATGGACCATAGCAGGGAGGGCGGGATGGCCCGCGAGGCTGGCAGGAAGGGCTCGAGCTCTACGGACCTGCCCGCATCGACCACCCGCTCGAGGATCTCGGAGTCCCTGAGCCTTGACAGGGCGCGAGTGGCTACGCGGTGGCCGGGCTTCTCCTCGAGTATCGACAGGTAGGTGGCGATGGCCTTCTCCGCCTCCCCACGCCGGAGCTGCAGCGCGGCGACGCAGAGCCGCGTGTCGATGTCGGCCGGCTCGAGCTGCTCCGCCCGGCGGAGGTAGCTGTTCGCGCCGCCGAGGTCGCCCGAACGGAGGCAGGCCGAGCCCAAAAGATAGTAATAGCTATGAGAATCCCTGAAGAGCGGCAGCTTCGGCTCGAGAAGGGTGATGACGGCGGCATGCTTTCCAGCCGAAGCGAGCCGCCTGGCCTCGTCAAGCGCGGATCGTGCCATGGTACGGCCTTCAATAGGCCTTTTTCCGCTCCTCGAGGAGATCGAGGATCTTCTTCCAGGCGGCGATCTCGTCTTGCCCGGGGATCGTACCCGAGGAAAGGACGAGGTCGATCCGTGACAGGAGGTCGCGCACCGACAGGAGGTCGCCTGAGATGAGGGACCTCGTGTCCCCAGTGCCCTGCTGGCTCAGAACGGTCTTGGAAAAGAGGGCTGAGGTATCCGAATCGCTTCCTGCCACGCTAGGAGGATAGCCCTTCGGGTTGAAGGCCCCCATCCCGATGACGACTGACATCGACGAGCCCTTGCCGACCGAGCGGGCATTCCAGTACTCGGAAAGGGCCGAGTCGTTCACGGAGTAGGGCAGCAAGGTGAAATTCCGGGCGGTCGAGGCGTCAAGGGTCCAGGTCGCCTCGTTGATGCGCTTCCAGTTGGCGAAATGCACGCGGTCGGGCTTCGTGTAGCCCTCACCCTGGAAGACAACCATGAAGTCGGCGTTGTCTCCAGGAGTCCTGACCCAGTCCTCGAAGCTGCTCCCCTCGAAGACAAACTCTCCGGGGAGCTTCTCCTTTGTCGGAGTCCTGAAATGCACTCCCGACTTCTCGGCAAGAAAGGTATCCAGGATAAAACGGATACCGACCATTGCGTCCTTCTGGGAGACGTTCTCGACGGTCACGGTCATCCTGATGCCATCGGGAATGGCCCCTCCAGCGGAGCGGGCGAACTCCAGCTTCTGGGTTACGCGGGCAAAAGCCGACTTGAACTCGATGCTGGCTCCGGTAGGGATGCGCGAGATGGCCTGGCGGAATTCCGAGGAATCCCCGAGACGATACTGTCGACCCTCGAAGGAGAGGTCGAGGTGGCTCGTCCTTGGGTCCTGGTCGAAGAAGAAGGGTTCATACTTGTCCTTTGCGACATCGACAAGCCTGTAGAGGGAAAAACGGGCGTTGGATTCATCTATGACGATCCGGCAGAGCCCCTCCTTCACCTCGAGGGCGTGGATGGAAAGGCTGGCCAGCAGCGCGAGGGCCATGCTGCCGATGCCGCGGCCAATACCCCTGGCAAGACGGCTCATTGGCTACCTCCAGCCGAAAGCTTGGTCAGATAGAAAGCAAGGAGATCGAGGGCGCGCGCCTTGGTGGCGAGTACCTCTGCTGAAAGCACTGCTGTCGTCGGGACCACCGAACCGGGAGCGGCGGCCTTCGCAGCCGCGTCTGCCTCGGCCTTGGCCTTGGCGATGGCCTTGGCCACTGCATCCTCCTGACTCTTCGAGGAGGCACTTCGCATGGCATCGAGCTCCGAGCGGGCCGAGGCGAGGTTGGCTCCGGATACGGCCAGCTTGGCCGATAGGTCTGCAACCTTCGCCCTGAGGTCTGCCGCATCGCGTTCGGCATCGGTCACAGCCCCTCGCTTGAGGTCGGCGAGTTCTTTCTGGTAGACGGTGATGGCCTGCTCGTATGCCCGTTCCTTCCGCCTGAAATCATCGATGGAGCGGAGGGATTCCTCGTGGCTCCAGGTCAGGAGCTTCAGGAGCTCCTCCTCACGGAACTCCAGGTCGATGAGGTCACGGCGATGGGTGGCTGACTCGAGCTTCACGCTTTGGGGATAGCGCTCGATGAGGGCGGCAAAGGCCCGGCGAGCCTCATCGAGGCGGCCGAGGGCATAGAGGGATTCGCCGCTCCAGAAAAGTGCGGAAGAACGCAGGTCATGGGAGGGGGCGGCCGACATGAAGGCCGCAAAGGACACCAGGGCACCCTGGTAGTCGGCCTTGCCGAACTGGATGCGCCCCTTCTGGTAGAGGAGGTCGGGTACATGGGGATTGCTTGGATAGGAAGCGAGGAAGGTCTGGATGGACCGCTCCGTGGTCTGCATGTCCCCGACGGCCATGGTAGCCAGGGCGCTCCAATAGAGCGCTTCAGGACGCTCTTCGGTAGCTGTCGGGTCCGCGAGCACCGCACCGAAGGCCTCGAGCGCCTGTGCATAACCACCGGCCTGGAAGGACGAAATGCCGCTGTCGAGACGGCTTCGCGCATTTTCCTGGCCAAAGGCGCCAAAGCCCAGCGGCAGGACCATCGCGAGAACTAGGACGCATTTTCGCATGGGAATCCTCCGCTTTCAGTATCGGCCCAGCGTGATGGAAACTCAATCGCTTTGCCGGAGCCAGGGAAGGGGATATCCATCTGTCATCCCATCCCGGGCTCAAGACCTGACATACAGCCCTTCACGAAGGCCACCTCACGGGCAGGCTCTGGCATTCCGAAAAAAGCCGAGCCCATGACCAGCACATCGGCACCGGCCTCGATGGCGAGGGCCGCAGTATCGCGCCCTATGCCTCCGTCCACCGAGATCAGGAATCCCAGCCCGAGGCGTTTCCGCATCGCGGCGAGGCGGCGCACCTTGTCGAGGCAGGAAGGGAGGAGGGACTGGCCGCCAAAGCCCGGATTTACGGTCATGACAAGGACCTGATCCACTACGGCGAGGAGCTCTTCGATGGCTGACAGCGGGGTAGAAGGTACCAGGGAGATACCGGGCCTGCGGCCCAGCTTGCGTATCGCTTCGCAGTGCCGATGGGCGTGGACGGTAGCCTCGACATGGAAGGTAATGAGGTCGGCTCCGGCATCGGCAAAGGGAGCGATGAGGGATTCGGGCTCGACAGTCATGAGGTGGACGTCGAAGGGCAGTGTGGAACAGCCGCGGAGGTCGGCGACCATCTTGGGGCCAAAGCTCAGATTGGGGACAAATCGCCCGTCCATGACGTCGAGATGGGCCCAGTCAGCGCCAGAGCGGGAAATGGATTCGACAGCAGCGCCCATGGCTGAAAAATCCGCAGCGAGGAGGGAGGGGGCGACGAGGGGTACCTTCATCGGCGCGACAGTAGCATGGCGTGGACTGCCGCGCAACGAGGCCCGCCGACCCGGACGCCAGGCGGGGTCTCCTCAAAGCCTCCGGAACGCCTGTCGCAGGGGCGTGGAATGCTCCCAGATTGACCAAGGCTTCCCTTTCAGTATAGGCTTATTTCATATACGCAAACCGAGTTCGCGTTGTCCGGGAACGATCCACCGGCTGCCCGGCCGAGGTCTGCGGTATCGGTCAGCCTTGACATGCGGGTGGCGACCTCATCAGGCGAGAGTGGCCCATCCTGCACGATTGGAAGTGTCATCATAGAGAGCACCGTAGAGAGCAGCGTTGAGAAAAGCATGGTCGAGCACGCACGGGTTACTTCTCTCCTGGCTAATGCCTACGAGGCGCTGCGTGGCGTCGATCTCGACACGGCTTCCTTGATGCTCGAAAAGGCGCTGGCCGTCGACTACGAGAATTCCGAGGTGCTCTTCGCCATGAAATGTGCCGGCTACTGGCAGGACGCCGAGACCCGCCTGACCGGGGTTGCCAACCCCTTCGAGCGGGGCGAACTTGTGCTCGGCATATGGAAGACCTTCAGTACCTTCCAGTCGAGGCTGCAAGGCGCATTCGAACCCTGCCGCTACGCATTCAAGCAATACTGTTTCTCACTCGCCCTCGCGCAGTACCGGGCCCTGCCCAGCGAGGAGGGTGACAGCAATCTCGGGGAACTCGCCCTCCGCATAGGCCGCTGCCTCAAGGGCGCAGGATCCTATGACGAGGCCCTTGCCGAGCTGTCTGTCGCCACCAAGGAGCGCAGGGATGATCCCGAGGCCCTCGCGGAACTGGCCGATGTGCACGGACTGGTCAACGAGATGCGCGAGTCCAAGGCCCTGTTCCGCGAAGCCTTCTACATGGGTCCCCACCGCATCGCCCTCGATTTCCTTGAGTCGGAGATGATCAAGAGGCTCGTCGAGAAGGTAAGGGAGGCCGGCAAGACCGGTTCCGAAGTGGCGGAGTGGATTCCCGTCTACGCCAACCTCCTCGGAGTCTTCACCGTGAAACGCGAGCTCAAGTACGTCGAGGCGGCCAAGCTCAGGCAGTCGATCTACCAGCTCGAGAACGAACTCCGCGAAAACGCCACCGATCGGATCCTGATAATCCCCCGGCTCGTCAACCGGTATTTCTGGCTCATCGACCACTGCATGGCTGCCCACGAGGACCGCGCACGCATCGATGAGATCCTGCTCAAGCTCCGGTTGCTCGATCCCCAGATACACAAGCTCTACACCGCATGAAGAGGAGTGCATATGTCCGATACTGAACAGGCTGAAAAAGTCTTCAGCGCCCACGAGACTAAGGTTCAGGAGCTCCTCAATGAGGAGAAGTGGACGAGGGCGGCACTCACCGCCCATACAGTTGCCACCTTCAAGGAACTCGACCTCATCATCGAGGAAGCCAAGCGGGACAAGGTCGAGGAAGCCATCAAGATCCTCTGCGATGAGCACCTCGGCCACACCAAGAACTCCGTCATAGCCCTCTACCTCTCGGGCGTGATTGCCCTCACCCGCCAGCAGCTCGACGACTCGGCCATGACCACCCTCATCGAGCTCTTCGCCGACAACCGCAGGTGGGCCAACGTCGAGTTCATCTGCAACCGCATGCTCGACTTCGGTGAGAACAAGGTTGCCCTGCGCCGCCTGGCCGAGTGCCTCGAGGCAGAGAGCCGCGGCGACGAGAAGTACGCGGTCTGGGAGCGCCTGGTCAAGGCAGACTACGAAGAGACCGACATCGTCAAGCACCTCGCCGAGCGCCGCGAGAAGGAAGGCCGCACCGAAGAGGCGATCGACTTCTACAAGAAGGCCCTCCACCGATACATCAACAAGGGTTCCTTCGCAAACGTGAAGGAACTCTGGGGAAAGCTCGGCGAGGTCTGCCCCGACGACATCGACTTCTTCTTCCACGTGCAGCGCAAGATTGCCAAGCAGATATCCGAGGACAAGGCTGCGGCCCTCCTCCTGGACCTCTACCGCCACTACAAGAGCGGCCAGGACTGGAACACCTCCCTCGACATCCTCAGGCTCGTCATCTCCTATGACGAGCGCAACGCCGCCATCCGCAAGGAAGTCGTCGAATGCTACAGGGGCAAGTTTGCCTCCCACTCCCACCTCGAGGACTACCTCAGGCTCTCTAACATCGCGACCACCTACCGCTCCATCAACGAGGCGATGGCCGACTTCGAGAAACACATCTCCTTCGACGCCGGCAATTTCGTCTTCCACCGCACCTGGAACGTCGGCAAGATAGCCAGCGTCCAGGGTGACGAGCTCGTCATCGATTTTGCCAAGAGCCGCGGGCACAGGATGTCCCTCAAGATGGCCATCGACAGCCTCACGACACTCTCGAAGGAGCACATCTGGGTGCTCAAGGCTGTCTGGCCCAAGGACAAGCTCAAGGAGAAGCTCATCGGCGACCCGGCCTGGGCCCTCCGCATCCTCATCAAGAGCTTTGACAACCGGGCAGACCTCAAGCGTATAAAGGCAGAACTTGTCGAGTCCGTGCTGACCCTGAAGGAATGGAACTCGTGGAGTACGAAGGCACGCAATGTCCTCAAGGATGACTCGACCTTCGGCAACGCGACCGACTCGGTGGGGACCTACGTGGTCCGCGACCGGCCCCTGTCCTTCGAGGAGAAGATCTACAACCAGTTCAAGGCCCCGAAGAATTTCTTCGCCCGCGTCCAGGACGTCCGGGCCTTCCTCGACAAGGCGGAGCCCGACTCCGAATTCTTCGTGGAGATGCTCGCCTACTTCACCGGCTTCACCCGCTCCTTCCAGCAGGTCAACGAGCAGGTCGTCTCCGCCTACCTCCTCCTGAAGGAGATCGCCGTCGACAACAAGTCCCTCGCGAGTTCCCTGACCGTGGGCTTCGCCGAGCTCTTCGAGCAGATCGAGGATCCCGTGGCCATCTGGGAAGGGATCAAGGACTCAAAGCTCCGCGCTGCCTACGTGCAGGACATCAGGGCCTTCATTCCCGAGTGGTCCGACGTGTACGTCCGCCTCTTCCCCTGGTCGCTCGACCCCTCCCTCCTGGTCATCCTCGAGGAGACCGGCAACTTCGACAAGCTCAAGAAGATGGTAATTGACATCGTCGAGAACTACCGCAGCCACCGCGAGGCCTTTATCTGGACTGTGAAGAACCTCGAGGAGAAGGAGTGGTTCCAGGAACTCGGGCTCTTCACGAACGAGAAGATCCTCTTGAACCTCATCCACATCCTCGACATCTCCTTCAAGGAGATCGAGAACCACCGCGACACCACCGAGAACCGCAAGATCAACAAGCAGGTCCAGGGCATCCTCTTCGGGGACGCCAAGAACCCGGGCCATGGCAGACTTGAAGGCTTCTTGGACATCTCGACGGCCGACATGATCGAACGCGTCTTCACGCTGGTCACCGACGTCAAGGACCTCGACGCCGGCGCCAAGCTCCGCCTCCGGAGGCGCATCACCGATCGCTTCCCGGACTTCAAGGTAGCCGGCGAGGAGGGCAAGGAAGTCGTGTCCCGCGGCCTCATCGTCACCTCCGACAAGATGTTCGAGAAGCAGCGGCTTCTCGAGCACATCCTGACCACCGACGTTCCGCTCAACCAGAAGGAAATCGCCTACGCCCTCTCCCTCGGAGACCTCCGGGAAAACGCCGAGTACAAGGCCGCCAAGGAAAAGCAGGACGAACTCAACGCCAAGGTCGCCAAGATCAAGAACGAGCTCGAGCGCGCCCAGCTCTTCGACAAGACCACCGTCACCTCCAACAAGGTCCAGTTCGGAACGACGGTCTTCCTCGAGAACGAGATCTCGGGCGAGAAGGAAACCTTCACTATCCTCGGTCCATGGGAATCCGACCCCGAGCGCAACGTGATCTCCTACCTCTCCCCCCTCGGGAAGAAGCTCCTCAACCACAAGCCCGGCGACAAGCTGGCCTTTACGATCCACGACCGCAAGTTCCAGTACGCGGTGGACCGCATCGAGGTCGCGAAGATCTGAGTACTGACAATCATAATTACGATTGTCATGATTGCAAAAGAATGGCCGCCGGAATCGCCCGGCGGCCATTTCTTTGCCCTCATCCCCTTACTGGAAGCCCTTCAGCACCGAGGCGGCCCGCTTCCTCACGGCTACCTCGCTGTCCGACTCCGCAAGACGCGCTACATCGGCCCTTATGTCAGGAGCACTTGTCAGGCGCGCCCACTCGAGGCCGCCGATGCGTATCTCGTACTCCTTGTCGGCCATCAGGATCCGGGCCAGTGGCGCGATGCCCGGTGCGTCGCGGGCGTTGGCCACCTCCTTCGCAAGGATCTTGAACAGGTAGCGGTCCGGCGTCTTGGCCTCGGCGGAAAGGAGGGTACTCATCGCTTCCATCGAAGCCATCGGGTCCTTCCTCGCCAGGAGGCCCAAGGCAAGGCTTCGTGAGGGGCTATCGAGCTTCCGGTCATTCATGATACCGGCGATGAAGGCGAAGGCTTCGCGCCCGCCGAGCAGCGACAGGGCGCGAAGGGCCTCGGTCTTGACCGCCTTGTCGGGATCGTTTTTAGCCTTGTATTCGAGGTTGGGCTCTGCCCTCGTGAGTTTCCGCGTGGCTACGGCCTTGCAGGCAGCGATGCGGGTCCTCGGGAAACTCGAGCGGAGGGCATCCAGGATGGCTGCCTCGGCTTCGGCACCCTGGAAGGAACCGAGTGCCTCGATGGCTGCCGCCTGCACGCTTGCGTTGTCGCCGGTCGAAGCCTTCACGAGACTGGTTACCGCCTTTGCATCCCCGATCTTGCCAAGCGCGTCGACAGCCGCCAGGCGATCCGTCTGGGCCTGGGCGCTGTCATCGACGATCTTGACCAGGGCATCCACCGCCTTCCCTGACTTGATCTCGCCGAGGGCCTTGATCGCCGACTCCTTGAAAGCGGGGTTCCCTGTATCCTTTCCCATCCAGGTGAGGAGGATGTCCTCCTCGGCCCCGCCTCCGGCACGCCCGAGAAGTATGAACAATTGGGGCAATATCGTCTTGTCGTTCTCGTCGAGGAGGACCTTTGCGAATTCGAGGGCCTGCTTCGACCGTATCTCTGCGAGGTAGCGGAGGCAGGCTGCGACGAGGGCAGGGTCCTGGTTGTCACGGCCACGGACCACGTCGAGGGTCGTGGATTCGCCACCGCTCCACGAGAGGACCTTCCACAGCTCGAGGACCGCGGTCCGCAGCTTGACGCTCCTCGAAGCGATGAAGAGGGCCCTGGTGTCCTCGTTGAAACGCCCGTTCTTCTCGGTCCGGAGGTCGCCGAAGAGGTCGAGGAGTTCGGACTCGATACCATACTTGACGATCGCCTGGCGCTTTTCGTCGAGGTCGGGTTCCTCCGGGACAGCGGCCCCAGCCTGCGTTACCGGCGCCTTCGACGCATCCTGTGCAGGGCCGGCATTCATCATGAATAGCATGAAAAGGACCGCGGACGCAGCGGCTGCTGGCTTGTTCATGTCTCCTCCCCTCCCCCGCTCCCTGCCCCTTCCATCACCAGGGCGGATTCCCTCCCCTTCCGGGCCCGCTTTCCTGAGCCATAGCGGTCGAGGAAAGCCTTCGCGAAGGCTGCAAACTGCCCCTCCACGATGGAGACGCGCGAACGCCTGACAAGGTCATGCAGGAAATAGAGGTTGTGGTAGGAGGCGAGCATGGAATGCAGGATCTCGTCGCAGCGGAACAGGTGCCGGAGGTAGGCGCGCGAGTGGTTGCGGCAGACCCTGCACCCGCAGGCCGGATCGGGGGACGAGAAATCCGCTGCATACTGGGCTTTCTTGATCGCCATCGGTCCATCCGCGGTGAACCACAGGCCGTTCCTCGCCGTCCTTGTGGGAAATACGCAATCAAATATGTCTATTCCGTTTCCGATCGCAGCGAGGATGTATTCCGGCGTGCCGATGCCCATGATGTACCTGGGCCTGTCTTCGGGAAGGAGGGGGGCCGTGTGGGCGAGCAGTCCGGCGTAGACCTCGAAGGGCTCTCCTACCGAAAGCCCCCCGATCGCATAGCCGGGAAGATCGAGCTCAACGAGCTCCCCGGCACTCCTTGTGCGCAGCTCCCTGTCGAAACCGCCCTGCACGATGCCGAAGAGCGAACCGCGATACCCCTCTTCCTCCCGGCCCCTCTCCCAGCGCACCTTGGCCCTGAGCGCCCAGGCGGTCGTGAGGCGGAGGGCCTTCGCCACTTCCTCCGGTTCCGAACCCCAGGCCGAGCATACATCCAATTGCATCTGTATATCCGAATTGAACGCCAGCTGCAGTTCCACCGCGCTCTCGGGCGACATGAAGCGCTTCGATCCATCGAGGTGCGAGGCGAAGGATACACCCTCCTCCGTGATCTTCCTGAGGGCTGACAGCGAGAAGACCTGGAAGCCGCCCGAGTCGGTGAGGAAGTTCCCCTTCCAGCCCGAAAAGCCGTGAAGGCCACCGGCCGCGCGGATGACCTGGGGTCCCGGCCTCAGCATGAGGTGGTAGCTGTTCGCCAGGATGATGTCGAAGCCGAGCTCGGCGAGGGTGGCGGGCTCCACGGCCTTGACCGTCGCGTTCGTCCCGACCGGCATGAAAGCCGGGGTCCGTACCTCGCCGTGGGGCAGGCGGATGCGCCCCGTCCTGGCCCGGGTGCCGGCATCCCTGCACTCCTCGGTGAATATCGGTTGTTCCAATTAATTGGTTCCTTTCATGTCCGGGCCATCCTGTAGAGCGCAAGCGACAGGAGGGCGAAGACCGCAACGGGTGCCCAGGCGCCGATCGCGGGCTCGAGCACTCCCGTCTTGGCCAGAAGCATCGTCACCATCTGGAACACGTAATATCCGGTGGCCACCACGAGGCTCACCAGGAGGCTCATGAGAAGGACGTTCTTGCGGTAGCGTCCCCCGATCGAGGACGACAGCAGTACCACGATGAGGGGGGTGAAGGCGAAGGCCATGCGGCGCAGGCGCTCTGCCTCGGTGGCCTTCCAGGAGAGGCCAGCCTCCTTCTGGAAACGCGCACGCTCCCCGAGTTCGGCTGTCGAAAGCTCGCCTAGGTCAAAATTCTGGTTGCGGAAGGATTCGGGGGCCTCGTCGAAATCGGGATTGGTCCAGGAGCCATAGTCGGTTTCCTTCCAGATTCCCTCGGCCTCCGGCCCCGCGAGAGCCATCGCTGCGATATCCATGACCGCTAGAGGAACAGCCTGATTCACGGCGTTCAGGCTGTTCATGATGCCCAGGGCCTTTATGCCACTATCAGTCTCTCTGGCTGCCTTGCCGTCAATCGCCGCGCTCTGGGGCTTCGGGTCGGACGCAGCGGCAGCCTTTTTTGCCTCTGTCTTCGAGGCAGCTGCCTTTGGGGCGGCTGCCTTTGGGGCGGCTGCCTTTGGGGCGGCTGCCTTTGGGGCGGCTGCCTTTGGGGCGGCTGCCTTTGGGGCGGCTGCCTTTGGGGCGGCTGCCTTTGGAGCGGCTGCCTTTGCCGCGGGCTCTGTGGCTGCTTTCAGTTCGGGTGCAAGTGCGGGTGCAGCTGCAGCAGCCAAGCTGGCAGGCTTCGGGGCCGTACTGTCGAGGGCAAAGCGGCGTACACGGCTAAAGGTCCAATGACCCTCGGCCCAGCGGCCGGTGGCGCAATCGGTGCGGGCGATGGGAGCGCCTGAGGGATCGCGTTCGAAGATGGAAAGGTCAGTGAGGGTCTTCCCGGCGTCGTCGTAGAAGGAAGCGTGCCAGACTATCCGCCCCTTCCGCGAAAGGACGGTCACCTCGCTGTTCGAGAGGCTTGGATTCTGGGACAGGAGGGAGGCTACGAGCCTTGTCTTTTCGCGATAGGAAGGGAGAGCCACAGAGTCGGAGAAGAAAAAGCTCCCGGCAGAGAGGAGGGCCGCCATGATTACCAAGGGCAGGGTGAAGCGAACGAGGGGGATACCCATGCCGAAGACCGCCACGAGCTCGTTGGTCGCGTAAAGGCTCCCGAGCGCGAAGGAGACGGCGAAGAGCAGCGCGATGGGAAGGGCCCAATTGATGCAGGTTGGGGCGTAGAGCATCATCACCTTGAGGACCTGCTGGAGGGGAACCTCGAGCGACATGTATTTCCAGAGGTTCGCGAAGAGGTCCACAAGCTCCAGGATGAACACGAAGAAGCAGGCCGCCAGGAGGAAGGCGGGCAGGAAGGTCGCCAGAAGGTGGCGGTGGAGGAGCCCAGGTCCGCGCACGGCTACCTGCCCGCCCCGCCGCCGAGCCAGGCGACGACGCCTACAGCGCCTATGACGATGTTCGGCAGCCACATGGCCAGAGCCGGGTCGAAGCCCAGCCTGGTGCCAAGGGTCTGGCCGCCGATCAGGAGGGCCCAGTAGACGACGGCGATAAGAAGGCCGAGTCCGAAGCCGACCGAGCGGCCTGCGCGCCTGGCTCGCGCACCTATCGGAAAGGCGAGAAGGACGAAGACCGCCGCACCTGTCGGGATCGAGTACTTCTTGTGATACTCAAGGAGGTAGAGATCGAGGTTCCTCCGCTCAACCTTGGACTGCTCCTTCGTGCGCAGCATGGAGAGCTGCCTGGACAGGTCGGGAACGTTGCCCTCCCAGGCTGTCGGCGAGGAGACATCCATGTAGTAGGCGTCTGCCAGGTTGCCCCGCACCGTGGCGGTCTCTGCGGCAAGCTGGGCGGATTTCCCGTCGAAGGTGGATGCCTGGGTCGCGATGGACTTCCAGAGGTCCCGCGAGCTCATCTCGCGCGGGCCGACCGTCGTGCGGATTGCCTGGGTCCCGGACAGCTCGATCCGGTACTCCATGGTTGCGCAGGAGCTGTATTCAAAACGCTGGGAGGCCCCGTCCTTGAGGGTCTGGGTCCATACCTTGTCAAGCTTGAGGAGTATCGCATTCTCGTCCGCAAGGGTCTCGAGCCAGGCTTTCTTGGCAGAGATGACCCGCTTCTGTCCCTCGGGGGTCCGGTCGAAGATCAGGAGGTCAGAGACCGTGTCCGAGGTGACATCCCCGGTCACGAGGGTGATTCCATTGAATTTCTTGGAGGACCAGCTCTGGAGTTCGAGCGAGGGCGCGGAGACGAGGAGCTTGCGGTAGATCTTCCCGAACTCGATCGTACCAAGTGGGAGGAAAACGTCATTGACCGCGAAGGAGAGGGCCGACAGGAGGAGACCTACGACAAGGAAGGGGAGGAAGATCCGCCGCCTCCGCATTCCCGAGGCCTGGAAGATGAGGTACTCGCTGTCCGCCGCGAACCGGCCCACGGCCATGAGCGCACCGACGAGGGAGGCGAAGGGTACCGACATGGCGACAACCGCCGGTGTCGAGAAGAGGAGGAGGAGGAGGACCTCGTTCACAGGGGCGCGCTTGGAAAGGATGTCCTCGGCCATGAGAAGGAGCTGGTTCACGAAAAAGATGATGAAGAAGAACAGGAAGGAAACCAGGAAAGAAAAAAGGTACTCCTTGGCGATGTAGGCCTCGAAGATGCCTGGAAGGAGCCTGCCGCGGCGTTGCATGGTCAGTGCCCGGTCGAGCCGAAGCCGCCAGGTCCCCTCTCGCTGTCGGCGAGCCCTTCCACAGCCTCGAAACTGGCCCGGGATACAGGTGCCACGATCAGTTGAGCGATCCTGTCACCGTCAGAGACTTCGACGGGCGCTGAACCGAGGTTGATCAGTAATACCTTCACCTCTCCCCGATAGTCGGAATCGATGGTACCAGGGGAATTCAGGCAGGTAAGGCCCTTTTCAAGGGCGAGGCCCGAGCGGGGGCGCAGCTGCGCCTCGTAGCCCTGGGGCAATTCGATGCGGAGGCCCGTGGGAACGGCGAAACGCATGCCAGGGGCGAGGAGGAGCGGCGCATCGAGTCGCGCACGCAGATCCGCGCCTGCAGCTCCGCTGGACTTATACTCGGGAAGCCGAGCCCCCGGAGCAACGACGAAGCGCACTCGCGGCTCAGGCATGGGCGGGACTTCCTGCGCGGGCTGCCATGATGCGCTCGCCCTTGGCGCCCAGGCGGCCATAGGCGAGGATCGCGCGATCCTCAGCGGCAAAGACACGCCTGGTCATGGCCGCGATCTCCTCGGGATCGACCGCTATGATCCGGGCCCGGGTCTCCTCGATGTCGAGGACCTGGTCTGTCTCGAGGGCCTGCCTGGCCAGGCGCTTCATGCGGTACTCAGGATCGTCAAGGGAAAGGTCGAAGCCCCCCTCGAGGCGCGACAGGGATTCGGAGATCTCCTGGGCAGTGAGTGGACGGTCGCCGGAGAGCTCATCGATCTCCCGCTCGAGGGAGGCCAGCAGCTCGGGGAAGGACTTCACCGAAGACGAGGCCTGGGCGACCCAGAGACCTTCGGTGCGGGAAAGCGAAAAACCTGAGGCGACCGAGTAGCACAGACCTTCCTTTTCCCTGAGACCCTGGAAGAGGCGCGAGCTCATGGATTCGCCAAAGGCTCCATTCAGTACGGACATGGCGTAGTAGTCACGATCCAGGAAGGGGGGGTGCCAGGGCAAGGCTACCAGGAGGTAGGCCTGTGAGAGCCTTTCGGGCACGGCCCGGATCCCACCCCGCCAGTGAGGCTCGACCGGCGAAGGGAGGACCTTCGCGGGTACGGGGGGCTCGGGAAGGGCATCGAGGAGCCTGCCGAGCCTGGCGCTGGCCTGCGCAGCTTCCTCGGGCCCTGCCAAGGTGACCAGGAGGCGTTCCGGCCTGAGGGTACCCCGACTGAAAGCAAACAACTGGTCCCTATCAGCCGAGCGGATATCCTTTTCCGACCCCGCGATGGGCCGGGCCAGAGGGTCCCCGGGCCATATCATCTCGAGGAGAAGGTCGTTGACGCACTCCTCGGGGTCGTCCCTGGCAGCAAGGATCTCGCTCTCGATGACCTCGCGCTCACGCTCGACCTCTTCCGGGGGAAAGGTGGAACTGAAGCAAAGGTCTGCGAGGAGCTCGAGGGCGAGTTCCCAGTGGCGCGCGGGCACCGTGCAATGGACGCAGAGCGTGTCACGCTCTGTGAAAGCATTAAGGTAGCCGCCGACGCGGTCGATAGCGCGGGCTATGTCGAGGGCACTCCGCGTCGCAGTGCCCTTGAACAGGAGGTGCTCGGAGAAATGAGCGAAGCCCCGCTCGTGCTCTTCCTCGTGGCGGGACCCGATCTGAAACCAGAATCCCACGCTGAATGAGCGCGCTCCTGCGACCCGCTCCGCGTAGAGGGAGGCGCCGCGAGGGAGCGCGATGGCTGCAAGCACTAGCTTCTCCGGGGACCTCGGTCATCCCTGCGGGGCCCGTCATGGCGCGGACCGTCATATCTAGGACGATCACCGTCGGGGCGCGGCGGGCGGTCTCCATAGGGGCGCGGCGGCCTGTCGCTGTCGGAGTGGCCCGCCTCCCGGTTGGCGTCTACCGCGACGTTGCCGTTCTCGTCGAGTGAATCGATGTGGGCGAGATTGAGGCGGCCGAGGCGGTCGACCTCGAGGAGCTTGACCTTGACCTTGTCGCCTTCCTTGATCACGTCGGAGACCCGGTCGACGCGGTTCTTCGAGAGGCGGGAGATGTGGCAGAGGCCTTCCTTCCCGGGGAGGATCTCGATGAAGGCGCCGAAGTCCATTGTGCGCTTGACGATTCCGTCGTAGATGCGTCCGACCTCGGGATCCTCGACGATGCCCTTGATGGCGTCGCGGGCCTCGTAGGCGTTCTTCTGCGTGCTGCCGTAGATCGTCACCGAGCCGTCGTCGTCAACATTGATCTTTACAGTGTAGGTCTCGCAGAGCGCCTTGATGTTCTTGCCACCCGGGCCGATGATCGCGCCGATCTTCTCGACGTCGATCTTCATGGTTACGACCTTCGGCGCGAGCTGGGAGATCTCGTCCGCATGGTTCGGCAGCGCCGCGTTCATGATGCCCAGGATATGCAGCCTGCCGCGCTTGGCCTGGTCGAGGGCCTTTGTAAGGATCTCCTGGGAGAGCCCCGCGATCTTGATGTCGAGCTGGAAACCAGTAATGCCCTGCGTGGTGCCGGCAACCTTGAAGTCCATGTCACCGAGGTGGTCTTCGTCGCCCAGGATGTCGGAGAGGACAGCCCAGCGGGAACCCTCGGATATCAGACCCATGGCAATGCCTGCCACTGGGCGCTTCAGGGGCACACCCGCGTACATCAGGGACAGCGAGCCTCCGCATACCGAGGCCATCGACGAGGAGCCGTTGGACTCGAGGATCTCGGAAACGACACGCACCGTGTAGGGCCAGACTTCCTTGGTGGGAAGGACCTTCTCGATCGAACGGCGTGCCAGGTTGCCGTGGCCTATCTCGCGTCGGCCGGTACCGGTACGCCCGACCTCGCCCACGGAGTAGGGCGGAAAGTTGTAGTGGAGCATGAAGCGCTCGCGGCGGTCGCCCTCGATGTCATCGAAGATCTGCTCGTCGAAGACCGTACCAAGTGTGACAACCGCCAGGGCCTGGGTCTCGCCCCGGGTGAAGAGGGCAGAGCCGTGGGTGCGCGGCAGGACGCCGAGCTCGCAGGTGATCGGCCTGATGTCCTCGAGGCCGCGCCCGTCGACACGGCTGCCGGAATCAAGGATGCCGCCGCGGAGGATCTCGTACTGGAGGTCCTCCATGAGGGCAGCGAAGAGCTTCTTCTGCGTCTCGTCGACCAGGACATCGGCAAACTTCGCCTTGACGTCGGAGATGGCCGTGGCGATGGCCTCGTAGCGCTCCTGCTTGATCTTTGTGAAGAGGGCCTTGTTGAGGAGGCCGTGGGCGCAGGAGCGGATCTCGTCGGCGCGGTTGAGCTTGATCTTGAGGGGCGAGAGGGGAAGCTTGGGCTTGCCGATGGAGGCGGCGAGCTCATTGATCTTCTTGCAGACCTCGGCAATCGGGCCGCGGGCAGCTTCGATGGCACCGATCATCTCGGCTTCCGAGACTTCCTCGGAATCGCCCTCTACCATCGTGATGCCGTCTTTTGTACCAGCTACGACGATCTCGAGGCGGGCCTTCTTCCACTGCTCGTAGCTGGGGTTGATGACATATTCATCTCCAAGGAGGCAGACCCGCACGGCACCGATGGGCCCGTTGAAGGGAATGTCGGAGATGGCCACGGCCGCGCTGGCCGCATTGATGGCCAGGATGTCCGGTGGATTGACCCCGTCCGCCTGGATGCAGGTCGGGATGACCTGGATCTCGCGCCCGAAGGCCTTGTCGAAGAGCGGGCGCATCGGACGGTCGATGAGGCGGGACACGAGGATCTCACGGTCCTTGGGCCTTGACTCACGCTTGATGAAGCCCCCGGGGATCTTCCCCGCGGCGTAGTACTTTTCGTTGTACTCGACGGTGAGGGGGACGAAGTCGAGGCCCTCGGTGGCGCTGGCGGCGCAGCAGGCCGTCGCAAGTACGGCGCTTCCGCCGTACTGCGCGAAAACGGAGCCATTGGCCTGTTTGGCCATCCTGCCCGTCTCGAGGACCATGTCCACGGCGCCCAGCTTGATGTTCATTGTAGTCGGCATTAGTACCTTCTTTCGCGCGACGCCTTGGCGTCACGCCACGGCGTCGCGAGGAACGACGAAAGGCCCTTCCCCAGCGGGGCGGGCCTTCCATGCGACATCCACGCGGGAAATCTGCATCCCTCGTGGGGTCACTTGCGGATGTTCAGCTTTTCGATGAGGACGCGGTAACCCGAGAGGTCGGTGCGCTGGAGGTACTTGAGAAGCTTCCTGCGCTGGCCGACGAGCTTGAGCAGCCCGCGGCGGGAGTTCGTGTCCTTCTTGTGGACCTTGAAATGCTCGGTGAGATAGGTGATGCGCTCCGTGAGGAGGGCGACCTGGGTCTCGGTGGAGCCCGTGTTCTTCTCCGACTTGCCATAGTCGACAATGACCTTGGCCTTGTCAGCTTTTGTAAGAGCCATTCGTCTTACTCCTTGTATGTTCGTCGTTCCTTGCTGCCTGATACATTCCCGGCGGGCCTACATGATGCGAACCCGTGCCAGGCCCTCGCAGCCGCCCAATCCAACCAGTTCCAGGCCGTTTCCCTTGACCATGATCCCGCCCTGCCCGGAGCTTTCGGGATCATCGGTCGTCACCGGATAGAGGCCGGGTGGAGGCAGTACCAGCCCCTCCGGCCGAGCGAAATGATGGACGCCATCCCGAAGCCCGAGATGCCCGCCCAACTCCACTTCCACCTCTCGCCCGAGCAACTCCGAAGCGGCACCGATGTTGCCGGACTGGAGGGCGAGCCTGATCCGCGTGGAACTGACGACCTCCCCGCCCGCGACGACCGGCGCGAAGATCTCAACCGTGACACCGCGCTCCCCGAAAAAGGACCGGAGCTCCGCAGCGTCGGTATCCCTGCCCTTTCCGCAATGGAAATCGGAGCCGATCGCGACAAAGTCGGGATGGACGCTTTCGTGCAGCGTGGACAGGAAAATCCTGCCCGGCATTCTACTGAAATCGCCGGAAAAGTCAATCAGCACGACGAGATCGACCCCGAAGGCCTCGAGGAGCTCGAGCTTTCTGTCCAGACTCACCAGATCGCCGGGGAAGGCATCCGGCTTGAGCAGCTTCTTGGGATTGTTCCTGAAGGTGAACACGACCGAGGGCCCTGCACCCGCCCTCCTCACGCAGCGCTCGATAAGGGCGCGATGCCCCGCATGGAGCCCATCGAAGACGCCGATGGTGACCGAGGCCCCCTTGATGCCTTCGCACTCCCCTGCTGCCTCATCATAGCCAACAACGCGCATCACGGGGCACCCAGGACCATCATGTAGCGGAGTTCGCTGTCCGTCACGCCAAGGACGCCGAGAAAGCTGCCGGCTTCAGAAAATACCGCGAGGGGACTTTCAGCAGCCAGTGCGGAGCCATCGAAGGGAGAGAGCCAGGCCGGAGCCAGGCGCTGTCCGTTCCGGAATGCCTCCTCCCTCCCCTTCGCGAGGACGTGGACAGAAAGACCAAGTCCGATGGCTGCCGCGGGGTCGAAGGGAAGGAGGTCAGCCGGGCCGGAAAACTGCCCTACTGGCCTGGCTTGAGCCAGCGAGAAGGGGCCAACCCAGGATCGTTCGAGCGCCTCGAGGCGTGCAACGCTGCCTGCCGCCTTCGCCAGATCGCGGGCGAGCGAGCGGATGTAGGTACCCGAGGAGCAGCGCACCGAGATGATGGCATCTCCCCCCTCGTAAGCGAGAAGTTCGAGCTCGTGGATCGTGACAGGCCGTTCCTTCATGACGAGGGCCTCACCCCTGCGGGCGCGGTCCGAGGCGCGCTCGCCATCGACATGGACAGCAGAGTAGGCGGGCGGCGCCTGCATGATCGGGCCCCTGAAGGCAGGGAGGGCCGCCTCTATCGCGGCCAATGTCGGGAGGGGGGCCCTCGCGACAATCTCGCCCTCGGGATCGAGGGTCGCTGTTTCCTCGCCGAAGCGGACACGCGCGACGTAACGCTTGTCCAGGGCGGTGAAAAACGCGCCCAGGCGCGTGAGGTTCCCCACGAGGATAACCAATAGGCCGCTGGCGAAGCTGTCGAGTGTGCCCGTGTGGCCGAGCCTGGTCGTAGCCATGATGCGCTTAAGCGGTCCGAGTGCCTGGAAGGAAGTGACCCCCATGGGCTTGGCGACGAGTGCGATGCCTGCGCGGACAAGGGACACAGGGGCCACCACGGTAGAACCTCCATCGAGGTGGCCGGGAAGAGCAGAGTCAGGAATATCGCGGTTTGTCATGTCGGGTTTGGTCATGCCTGGAGGGCTAGCGCGCCAGATCTTCCCCGCCTCGGCCGGTCACGTGAACAGGCCCTTGATCCTCTCGTTCATCGCCAGGCCCTCCCTGATGCCCCTGTCCGCGATGAACTGGAGCTTTGGGGTAAGTCGGGTGTGGATGCGGCGGGCGAGACGGGCCTGCATGAAACCGGCCGCGTGATTCAGGCCAGCGACCGCGGCATCGAGGGCCTCGGATTCGGGGTCAGCTCTTGCCTTCCCCTCGCCTGTCCCCTTGCCCACGGGAGCTGTGGAATCGCTGGCTGCCACCGGGATTGTCGCAGCTGCGAAGCTCGATACATAAACCCGGGCGTAGGAGAGGTCTCGTGCGGCCTCTACCCGTGTCAGGGAGGTGAAGGGTCCCACCCGGGGATCCTTTACCTCACCTGAAAGGATCAGGGAGGAAAGTTCCTCCCTGATCTGGTCCTCAAGCTTTCTCTGCCTTATCTCGTCCATGTTTTCCTTCGGCCATCGGTGCGGAGAGGGTACGGGCAATCTCGATGATCTCGTAGACCTCGAGGGTGTCGCCGACCAGGAGATCGGTGATGCCCTCTATGCCGATGCCGCACTCGTAGCCCGCCACAACTTCCTTGGCATCGTCCTTGAATCGCCTGAGCGAGACGATCTTGCCGACGTGCACCTCGATGCTGTCGCGGATGACTCGGACCTTGCAGTTCCGTCGCACGCAGCCCTCGGTGACGTAGGAACCTGCGATGAGGCCGATCTTGGGTACCTTGAAGACCTCGCGGACCTCCACCTTGCCGATCTCGGATTCCTTGAGCTCGGGGGCAAGCATGCCCTCCATGGCTTTCTGGATCTCTTCCTGCGCGCGGTAGATGATGTTGTACTTGCGGATGTCGACCTTCTCGCGGTCGGCCAGGAGCTTGGCCGCGGGGGTAGGCCTGACATTGAAGGCAATTATGATGGCATCGGAGGCAGCCGCCATGTTGACGTCGTCCTCGGTGATGGCGCCGGCCGCGGCACGGAGCACGTTGAGCCTGACCTCCACCGTCGAGAGTTTCTCGAGGAGGCCCTTGAGCGCTTCCACGGAACCCTGGACATCGCCCTTGATGAGGACCTTGAGTTCCTGGATGTTGCCCTGATGGATGGTATCGTAGAGGTTGTCGAGCGTGATTTTCTTGACGTTGAGACCCTGCTCGTACTTCTTGAGTTCCTGCCGCTTGTCGGAGATGGCGCGGGCGAACTTCTCGTCGGCTACGACTTCGTAGGGATCTCCGGCGTTGGGCATGCCCTCGAAGCCTATGACCTCTACCGGTGTGGAGGGGATGGCTTCGTCGATGCGCACACCCTTGTCGCTGAAGAGGGCGCGGACCTTTCCGGGATAGATGCCAGCCACAAAGCAGTCACCGATCCTGAGTGTCCCCCGCTCGACGACCACCGTGGCGACGATGCCCCGGCCGTGGTCGATCTTGGACTCGAGGATCTTGCCCTCTGCCGGACGATCATAATTGGCTGAAAGCTCGAGGATTTCTGCCTGGAGGAGGATGGCTTCGAGGAGCTCGGGTATGCCCTTCTTCTGGAGGGCCGAGATCAGGCAGAACATGGTAGTACCGCCCCAAGCCTCGGGAATCAGTCCGAGTTCCGAGAGCTGGGTCATGACGCGGTCGGGATTGGCCTCGGGAAGGTCGATCTTGTTGATCGCGACGATGATCGGCACCTTGGCCGCCTTGGCGTGGTCGATGGCCTCGCGGGTCTGGGGCATGACACCGTCGTTCGCCGCAACGACGAGGACGACGATATCGGTGATCCCGGCTCCGCGGGCACGCATCGCGGTGAATGCGGCGTGGCCGGGGGTATCGAGGAAGGTGATCTTGCCCTTATGGGTATCGACCTGGTAGGCGCCGATATGCTGCGTGATGCCACCAAACTCTCCGGCGACGACATCCGTCTTGCGGATGGCGTCGAGGAGCTTGGTCTTTCCATGGTCGACGTGGCCCATGACCGTGACGATGGGGGCACGGTGTGCGAGGTCGGAGGCAATGTCGTCGGCCTTCTCGATGACCGTCTCGTCGTAGAGGGAGACGATGTTGACAACGCAACCATATTCCTCGGCCAGGATGGTAGCTGTATCGGAATCTATCTTCTGGTTCATGGTAGCCATGACGCCGAGGGCCATCAGCTTGCCGATCAGGTCGGCAGGCTTGAGGTTCATCTTCTTGGCCAGCTCCGAGACGGAGATCGTCTCCATGATGTCGATTGACTTCGGAATGGCGAGGGCCTGGGCTTCCTGCTTCTTTTTCAGCCTGAGGGCCTTCTCCTCCTCCTGCTCCTTCTTGGTATAGGCAGGCTTCTTGCCTCGGATGGGCTTGCGTGCCGGACCACCCTTGGCGAGGCCGGAACCGGGGCCGCCGTTGGGACCACCGGGACCACCGGGACGTTGACCACCAAAACCAGGCCTGCCGCCAAATCCGCCGGGACGTCCCGGACCGCCAGGACGGGGAGCGCCGCCACCATAGCCACCTGGCCGGGCACCGCCGTAGCCTCCACCCTGACCGCCACCTTGGTAGCCGCCGGGACGAGGAGCGCCGTAACCGCCGCCCTGCGCACCATAGCCGCCACCTTGGGCGCCATAGCCTCCACCCTGTCCGCCGCCCTGATAACCGCCCGGCCTGGGTGCACCGTAGCCGCCACCCTGGGCTCCATAACCTCCACCCTGGCCGCCACCCTGGTAGCCGCCGGGGCGAGGTGCCCCACCGTAGCCGGTGCCACCCTGATAGCCAGCGGGGCGGGGTGCTCCACCATAGCCGCCGCCACCTTGGCCGCCACCCTGATAGCCGCCGGGACGGGGTGCCCCGCCGTAGCCGCCACCTTGGCCACCACCCTGGTAGCCGCCGGGACGCTGGCCGCCACCCTGATAGCCGCCGCCTTGGCCGCCACCCTGATAGCCGCCGCCTTGGCCGCCACCCTGATAGCCGCCGCCTTGGCCGCCACCCTGGTAACCGCCGCCTTGGCCGCCACCCTGGTAGCCGCCGCCTTGGCCGCCACCCTGGTAGCCGCCGCCTTGGCCGCCACCCTGGTAGCCGCCGGGGCGCTGTCCGCTGTAACCGCCACCCTGGTAACCGCCCGGACGGGGCGCACCAGGACTGCCAGAGCTACCATAGCCACCGCTACGCGGACTGTTGCCTGCATAGCCATTCGGACGGGGAGAAACCGGGGCTCCAGGATCGGAGCCCGGACGCGGAGCGCCATAGCCTGGGCGATCGCCCATGGGCGGCCTCGGAGCGGGGCCTCCTGCTGAACCCTGCCCGAAGGCGGGGCGCGGACTTGGAGCTGGCCGGGGAGCTGGAGTGCCAGGAGGATATCGGGCATCTATCGGATTCGCAGGACGGACCACCACGCGAACCGCTGGGGAAGCGACGCCTTCCACGGGCGGTGCTGGGGGCTCGGAGGGAACCGAACCCGGGGCTGCGGGTGTATGGCTCGCGACAGCATGTGATGCTGTTGTATGCGATGCTGCCGGGTGGGCTACTGCAGCGTGCACAGGCCGGGGAGTTTCGGCTGCGCCTTCTGCCACCTGATGAACCGGCGCGTGATGGACATGCGCGACAGGCCGCGCATGGTGGACAGCGGGCGCGGAAACCGGCGCTGCCAGGCCATCGGTCTGGGGAGCTGCATGAATCTCGCCTTCATCGCCCTCGTCATGATGCGCGACGACACGGGCTTTTGTCGGCAGGGCCGACGAAGGCTTCTTGACGACTACCTTTTTCTTGACGACGACGACTTTCTTTTTTTCACCGGAAAGGTCCTCGCCAGCGGGCGGCGGGGCGGGAACCTCAGCCTCAGGAGCAGCCACAACCTTGGGTTGCTTGATGAGATTGGCCTTTTGCTTCTGCGGGCTATCGCTGTTATCCGTCATAAACTCCCTTTAAGCTTGCTGCTCGTCCTCGTACTCAAAGCTCAACTCGACACCGCAGGAGGGGCAATGACTCATCTCGGGAGTCACGCTTGCCCCGCAATCCGGGCACTGGTATTCATCTTCGGTTGCGTCCTCTTCTTCGACGCCTTCTTCTTCGCCCTCTTCGACGACCTCTATATTCTCATCGATGATGGACTGTATCGCTTTGGCAGCGGCCTCGTCGAGTCCCTCGATGCCTTGCAGTTCGAGCGGGGCAAGATCGAGGAGGTCCTCCAGCGTGGAGATTCCGGCCACCGCGAGCGCTTCGACCCACTCCGGCACCATGCCGGGAAGATCGGAGATGCCGTTGCCCACATCGCCCTCTCCGAAGAGTTCCTCGACGGCCTTCATGTAGCCGCCGGAGCGGTCCATCTCGCGGAACTGCTCCTCGCTCTTCACATCGATGTTCCAGTCGCAGAGCCGGTTGGCGAGCCGCACGTTGAGGCCCTGCTTGCCGATCGCCACCGAAAACTGGCTGTCGGGCACCACAACGAGGGCCGTGTGCTTGGCTTCGTCGAGTATGTAGACGTCGCGCACCTCGGCGGGTGAGAGGGCATTGTGGATGAAACGCTTGGAGTCGATGTCGTAGCGGAGGATGTCGACCTTCTCGCCCTCGAGCTCGCGGATGATGGCCTGGATGCGGATGCCCTTCAGGCCCACGCAGGCGCCTACGGGATCGATGTCTTCCCGGCGCGAATAGACTGCGATCTTTGTCCGGTAGCCGGGCTCGCGGACGATCTTGAACACCTCTACGCTCTTGTCGTAGATCTCGGGAACCTCGAGCTCCAGGATCTTGCGTACGAACTCGGGGTGCGAACGGGAGAGGATGATCTGGGGCCCGCCCATGCGGCCCTTTTCGACCTCTACTATATAGGCCTTGATGCGGTCGCCCATGTGGTAGGCCTCGCGGGGCGACTGGTACTTCTTCGGGAAGATGCCCTCGACCTTGCCGAGGTCCACGAAGATGTTGCCGTTCCGCTCCCGCTGATAATAACCAATTATGATCTCTCCGACCTTGGACTTGTACTCGGCGTACTGGGTGTCGCGGGAAATCTCGCGGAGCGAGGTGCGGGTGGTCTGCTTTGCGAGCATGACGGACTGGAGGTCGAATTCCTTCGGATCGACGGGCAGCTCGAGCACGTCGCCGACCTCGGCCTCCTCGTAGATCTCCTTGGCCTCGGAGAGCTCGATCTCGAGGACCGGGTCGTCGAGTTCCTCGACGATGGTCTTCTTCGCGAAGATGTCCACTCCCTCGTAATCGTCACGGAAGCGCACCACCGCGTTCTCGTTGGTGCCGTACTTCTTCTTGTAGGCCGCGAGGAGGGCATCCTCGAGCGTTTTCAGGATGAGATCCTCAGAGATACCTTTTTCGTTGATCAGCTGGCGGATCGCCTCTGCCATTTCCGAAGCCATGGCTTATTCCCCCCCCCGCGCGGAGGGCGCTTTGCCCTCGCGTGTCGAATCCAGTTTCGCCTTGCAAATTCCGGCCAGGGGAATGGCGATCGTTTCCCCGTCCGCCTCGATGCGGACCAGGCCGTCCCCGAGGCCCAGGAGGCGGCCGCTCCGCCACTCCGTCTCGTCCCCGGGAAGATAGCGGATACCTTGACCCGCGAAAACCTCATACTCGTGCGCTGAACGGAATACCCTGTCGATGCCGGGACTCGAGACTTCAATAAAAGGCTCGATGATCTCAAAACCTGTTTCAAGCCGGGAAGCAATGAGCTTGTGGGCCTTGGTACACTCGGCGGTTCCGGTTCCCGTCGCAGAATAGATGACAGCATGGACCTGGACATCGCCCCGATGCCGTCCCACCGTGAACTCGAGAAGGTCGATCTTGACCGCAGCGAGTGCTGCCTCGATGTCCTTCCGGATCGCTTCCTGTTCCTGCATGTACTGGGGCCACTCCGTCCCGCAAATCCCTCGTGGGGCACGGCCACTGGCCGCCCGACCCCCATCGATCCTGTCTGCTTCTACATCTTGCCATCAGTCGATCCAAGAAGCCGATCGACCCACATTTCGTTCCAGACCATTACCCGGGTTCCACATTGCCCTCGGCACCGGTACTTTCCATTGCAGCCAAGCAATAAAAAAAGAGCCGCCCCGCGACTCTCTTCCTGCTTCCCGAGGAGAATCCTGTAGTATTTTCCGATAGGGGAGAATACCCGCTATCGCCGCCGGCTGTCAAGCCGACGAAGGTGGCAGTTCCCCAGACGCCTTCAATCAGCGGCAATTGCGACAAAGGCGACCTTCTCGCTCCCGGCTCCCTTGAGTGCCATCGAGCAGGCGCCGGCTGTTGCGCCGCTGGTGTACACATCGTCAAGCACCAGGGCACGGCGTGGTACCGCGCGCCCCTCCATGACGTGGTAGGCGCGGAGCGCGTTCTCCCTCCGGGCATCGAGGCCGAGTTTTTTCTGCTCAAGGGAGCTGCCTCGCTGGAGTACCCTGGCTACCTCGAAGCCGCGACGCTCAAGGACCCTCGCAATGAGCTCAACGTGATCCCAGCCCTGCTTCCGGAGGCGTTCTGCCCTCGGTGGTACTGGCACGAGGACAGAGTCTGGCCAGCGTGCCCTGATGACCGGCTCGAGGGCATCTGCGAAGAAACGCGCAAGGCCAGGCCTTCCTCCGAGCTTGTAGGCGGCCAGGGCCACACCAGCAGGCCCCCTCCAGTCAAAAAGAGGATAGGCCTCGTCCCAGTCCGGGGACTTCGAGCGACAGCGCAGACAGGCTCCCGCTTCCGAGACGAGGGGGCGGCCACAGCGTTCACAGCGAGGCTCAGGGAGGGGGCGGATCGCTGCAGCGCAGGCTCCGCAGAGCTGGGGCAGCGAATCGTCGGAGCCACAGGGCTGTCCGCAGACTACGCAGGGAAGGGGCGCGAGGATTCCAAGGAGTCCTGAAAGAATGCTGGGCGGGCTGAGCTTCATGAAAGGACAGTACGCCCGCGGCCCCCCTCGGGAATTCAGTTTTTCCTGAGGGATTTCTTCAATTTCGACAGGCGGTTGAGGGCTTCGAGGGGAGTGAGGCGATCGATGTCGATGGAAGCCAGCTCGGCGAGCACGAGCTCGCCCGGATCGAAGAGATCAAGGGTAGCCGGAAGCCTTGCAGGAAGCGGGTGCGGGGCCCCCTGACGCAGGGGCAGCCCACCCTCGACCCCGCTTTTCACTTCACTCCCGCTTCGCATCCCGGCCTCCCGGGACTCGAGTTCGTGGCGCAGGCTGGCTGCCCGCGCGAGGACCTCAGGCGGGATGCCTGCCAGCCGGGCGACGTGCAGGCCATAGGAGCCCAGGGCCGCGCCTTCCTCGATGCGCTTGAGGAAGACGACGTCACCCTCCTCCTCGAGCACCGCGAGCCTGAAGTTGCGCAGCCGCGGATGACCGATGGCGGTGAGTTCGTGGTAGTGCGTAGCGAAGAGGGTTCTCGCGCCGATCGGATCGAGGAGGCGTTCCATGACGGCCCGTGCGATCGCGAGCCCGTCGAGGGTGCTCGTGCCGCGCCCGACCTCGTCCATGATGACGAGGCTTGAGACTGTGGCAGTATTGAGGATGCGCGCGGTTTCATGCATCTCGACGAGGAAGGTGCTTTCGCCACGCGCCAGGTCATCGTGGGCACCGACACGGCAGAAAATACGGTCGGCTATGCCTATCTCAGCCTCGGAGGCAGGGACAAAGCTGCCTGCCTGGGCCATCAGGACGATGAGGGCAGTCTGACGGAGGAAGGTTGACTTGCCAGCCATGTTGGGCCCGGTGATGAGCGCAAAGGAAGGGGCCCCGTCCCCGGGACCAACAGGTCCCGCGGGACCTGCAGGTCCTGCCACGGTCGCGCTGCCAGCCGCCGGCAGACCATCCAGCGCGGCATGGACGCCTGCCGCCGAAAGTATGATACCATTTGGTACGAAGGTTCCCGGCGGGAGGTGGGCCTCCACCACGGGATGGCGGCCATCCGCGATGCGGAGCCTCCCATCCTCGAAGAGGCGCGGCCTCACCCAGGCCCGCTCGGTCGCCGCCCACGCGAAGGAGGCCAGGCAGTCGTGGACGGCCAGCGCGCGGGCGAGGCCGAGGACCGGGGGCACAGCAGCCTCGACCCGGTCGCGCAGCTCCAGGAAGAGCCGCCTCTCGATCTCGACGATGCGCTCCGTCGCCCCGTTGATCTCGCTCTCGAGCTCGGCGAGCCTGGCGGTGGAGTAGCGCTCCCCGGTGACCAGGGACTGCCTCCGGACGAAGTGGGCAGGCACCGCCTCGAGCTTTCCTTTGGATACCTCGAGATAATATCCAATTATGCGATTATATCTCACCCGGAGGTTGGCGATGCCCGAGGCGGACTTCTCCTCCTCGAGGTAGGTCTCGAGGAGGCTCCGTGCGTTGTCCTGCAGCGAGTGGAGGTGGTCGAGCCCGGCGTCGATGCCAGGCTTGATGAGCCTGCCCTCCGTGAGGAGGACCGAGGGCTCGTCGAGGACAGTGTCGGAGATGTCCCGAATGGCTTCGCTGATGGCTGCCGCGTCTGGAGGCGCGGGAGGGGCAGCCCCGGCAGCGGCCATCGTGGCGCTTCCCCCCTCCCTGTCCATCAAGGCCAGGGCTTCGAGGGAGGCCGCAAGGGAATCGCGGAGGGCCAGAAGATCCTTGGCATGCGCCTTTTTCATGGCCACGCGCGAGGCGAGGCGCTCGGTGTCGAGTACCCGCGAGAGACGGCCCCGCAGCTCCCCGAGGAGGCGCTGGCGCCGGTAAAGGAATTCGACCGCCTCGAGGCGGGCCTCGATGGCGGCCTTCCTGCGAAGGGGTTCCATGATCCACTGCCGGATCAGGCGGGCCCCCGGGCTGGTCCTTGTGAAGTCCATGGTTTCGAGGAGGCTGAAGGAGCGCGTGGAGTCTTCGAGGTTGCGGACGAGCTCGAGGTTGCGGAGGGTTGAATCGTCGATGCGGGCGTAGTTGCCTGCCTCCCAGGGCAGGAGGCCCCGGATCTGTGCGCTCGAGGTCTGCGACATGTCGTCAGCGTAGCGTAGGAGGGCCCGGGCTGCGGCCAGCTCCGGCCCCTCTTCGCCAAAGCCCAGGCCCTTCAGCGTAGCCAGCCCGAAGCGCTCGCGGAGTTCCGAAGCCGCCGTCTTCACGTCAAAAGACCAGTCCGGCAAACGGTTCAGGATGAGGCCCGGGCGGGAGGCCAGGACACGCGCCACCTCCGGCCGCTCAAGGAGGCTATGCTGGATGAGTACTTCGCGGGGATCGAGCCTGAGGAGTTCGCGGGACAACCAGGCTTCCACCTCATCCTCGGCGGCTTCTGGAGACGCAACTCCAAGAGCCGCGGCTCCGCCTTCGGTGCCTACCGGAGCGCAGCGGAACTCAGCCGTCCCGAGATCGAGCCAGGCTGAACCGAGGCGGCTACCCCCACCGGGGACCGGGGCGGCGCAGAGGGCGAAGAGCCAGTTGTTCGAGGCCCGGTCGAGGAAATCCTCCTCCATGGCCGTACCCGGGGTAATGACTTCGACGACATCGCGTTCCACGATGCCTTTTCCAGGACCCCTGCCCGCACCTACCTCCCCGATCTGCTCGCAAATGGCAACTTTTTTCCCGGCCTTGAGGAGCCTTGCGATATAGGATCGCGCCGAATGCCAGGGAATGCCGCACATCGGCTCGCCCTGCCGCTTTGTGAGGGTCAGGTTGAGGAGGGAGCTGACTTCGATGGCATCCTCGAAAAACATCTCGTAGAAGTCGCCCAGGCGAAAAAAAAGGACCGCGTCGCGGTTCCTCGCCTTGGCCTTCCTGTATTGCTGCATCATAGGCGTATCAGCAGGTATAGCTGTATCAGGCATGGGTGTATCGGGCATTGCCGTTGTATTATAGCGATCGGAGCATTAGGCTTCAACAATGCGCGGCCTGCCCGCAAGGGATGGCTTTGGAGGTCACGTGGAAGAAGCGCTGTTCGCGCGGGCGGTCGACGACCGCCTGTTCATACGGGCGACAGGCCATGTCACAGCGGCCCTTTGCCCCCTTCTCAAGGCGAAATGCTTCGCCCGCCTGGAAGACTCCGCCCCGATTTCCGGAATCTTCATGGACCTCGCGCACTGCGAGTATATGGACTCCACCTTCCTCGGCCTCATCGTAGGCCTTACGAAAAAACTCATGGCGAAGACCGGGAAGAAGATCACCCTCGTCGCTACGAACGACAACTGTATCGGGCTCCTCAAGACCATCGGGGTCCTTGGTCTCGTGGAAAGCGTCCGGGAAGGTCCGGACTTCCCTGAACTCGAGGGCATCGGCGAGGGCGCAAAACCGTCAGACGGTGCTTCAGCTGAATTTCTCCTGGACGCGCACGAGGAACTCGCAGCAATCTCCGACAGCAACCGCGCCAGGTTCCTGGCCCTCAATACCCTTCTCCGCGAGTCGATCGAGAATAGGAAGGAACCCGGCTGAGGGACTACCCTATCTCGCCTTTCCAAGCATGGCTGCGATGACCTTGTCGGTAATGTCGATCATGGGACTGTACCAGAGCACCGCGCTCATCACCGAATCCGCGCTGCGGAGGTTGAGCACGAGGGAATAGCCCTCGGTTTCGGCAACCGACTGGATGTTCGAGTAGACGAGCTGCATGAAGGAATCGGAAGCATTGATCTTCCCGGCCTCGACGTCGAGCTCCTCCTGCTTCGAGCGCACAAAAACCCGATAGGCATCGGTGCGCTTCGCGATGTCGGATTCGAGCCTGGCGGAAGCCTGGGCATCCTTGGCCTTGTCAGCTTCGGCCTTCCTGGCCTTGAGGGCCTTGATCTCGGTAGACATTGAATCGATCTCGAGCTGGATGCTGGCCTTCTTCGCCTCGTAATCATGGAGTACGGCGGCGTCCCGGGAATAGGCGATGATGATCTTCCCGAGATCGACCACCGCGATACGGGTGATCTGCTGGGCCCCCAGGCCAAGGGCGGCAAGGAAAAGGAGCGCGATAGTGGCCGAAAGCCTTCGACTGTTCCGCATTGGTACCCCCAGGAAAGGGACCGGGACTGCGATAGCCCCGGTCCGCCGATCTCATTGGATCAATTGAGAGGTTGACTGATACTGATCACGAAATCAAGGGCCGAGTTCGGAAAGCTGATCGTGCTGCCGTCAAAGACGGCGCGCTTGGCGAAGTAGAAGCGGAAGGGGAACTGGGCAACCGTGAAGCGGAAGCCGAAGCCCGCCGAGAGTGCGAAGTTCTTGAAACCGAGGCCCGTGAAGTCCCTGGTCGTCGAGTCTATCGAGCTGTTGACATTCGCCTTACCCGAGGGCAGGAGGAGCCCCTGCCTTGTGTTGAGTACCGCTGCGTCGAGGAAGCCGTCCAGCCAGACTATGGATTCCACGAGTGGCATCCTGAGTTCGATCCAGTTCTCCCAGAGCTGGAGCCCGTCGTAGGAATAAAGGCTGTGCCAGCCCCTTCCGTAGAAGGTCCCGTCGATGTGCACCGCATTCTCGGTGTTGACGAGCACCTCTGAATGACCTGGCTGGGCAAGGAGGGCCTGGAAACCGCTATGGGCTCCTGCGACCATCTTGAGCTTCCAGGAATCGAGGACTGGAAAGGAGAACAGGGTCATGAAGGCGTCGAGCCGCGTGTCTGACCGGATAAAGTGCTCGGGCTCGAAGTCGAGGAAACCGGCGTAGCTCAGCTTCTGGCTCGAATAGAAGCCCTTGGTAGGATTGACCCAGTAGTCGAGGTTGTTGATGTAGACCTTGCCTGTGACCTTGTTGCCAAGGACCCACCGGCCCTGCTCGGTCCTGACGCTGGCCGTGGCTGGCCGGTACTTCTCGCTGTCGTAGGCGACGTTGGTAAGGCCGCTGGCCATGCCGAGCCCGAGACCGTAGTTCCCCCCGGGCATTGTCCATCCATACCCGGTGTTGAGCCCGAGGGTGAGGGCAGTCTTGTCGTAGGGCATCTGGTAGGCTGCGGGCACGACGAAGTTGGCAGCCTTGTACTCTTCGTATGAATTGTAAGGATCGGGTACGCCGTCGGCGAAGACCGGAGCGGCGGTGTCCGCGGGAGTCGTGGTCGTCTTGTGTGACAAGGCAAGGTCGATCCCGCCCGACAGTCTCCGGTCGAGAAGCCAGTTGTCGAGGAAGGAAAAGGTGAGGCTCTGGTCGTCCGGCGCGGCGTTGAGTTCGATCGAGAAGGTCTGGCCGTTGCCGAGGAAGTTGCGGTCGCTCCACTTGATGAGGCCGGAGACCGGGAAGGCATTGGGATCGCCGAGTCCAGAAAGCGTGACGCCGAAGTTTATGTCCGCAGTGCTCTGCTCCTCGAGGTTTATCACGAGGTCCATGAGTCCCTCGGCACTGCCTGGCTTCATGTCGGGCACTACCGAAGAGAAATACTGCAGGTTGTAGAGGTTGCGGAGACCCTCGACGATCTTGGCTTTCGAGAACACGTCGCCGACCTTGAGCGGGAGCTCGCGGAAGAGCACGCTCTCCTTGCTCTTGGTGTTGCCCGCAAAGGCGATGCTCTCGATGTGGGCGCGGTCGCGCTCCGTGATCCTGATGGTGTAGCTGACGACAAGCTTTTCCTCGTCGCGCTTGTCCACAAGATCGATGGAATTGAAAATATACCCGCTTTCATAGTAGAGGTCCTCGACCCGCTGCTTGTCGGCCAGGAGTCGCTGGAGATTGACCGCCCCACCCGGTTTCTGCTGCATGAAGACCGAGAGCTTTTCGCTGCTGAAGATGCGGTTGCCCTCGAAGCCGATCCCCCCGAGTACCCAGGGCTTGCCCTCGCTGATGACGAAGGTCAGGTCAAGGAGGCCCTTCCCACCCTTGGGGTCCTTGGTGTAGGTCCGCACCACGTCAGCGACAGCTGCGTCGACGTAACCCTTGCTCCGGTAGAGTTCGACGATCTTCTGGCGGTCCTCCTCGAGCTTCGACTCCTGGAAGGATCCGTCCTGGAAAAGCCCCGCCTCCTTGAGGACCATCGCTGCCTTGAGGGTCTTGTCGCCGAAGGCGGCGCTGCCCGAGAACTTGATGGACCGCACCGCGAGCTTGGATCCCTCGGCCACCACGAACACCAGGTCGACTTCGCCGGCCTCGGTGGGCTCGGTCACCGTGGAAGTCACCGTCGCCTCGGTGAAGCCCTTCTCGAGGTAGAGTCGTTTCACCGCGAGCTCGTCGAGCTTGGCCGACTGCGGGGCATAGATGTCGCCGGTCTTGGTTTTCACAGCGTCGAGGATTTCCGTAGCGTGGAGACCGGAATTTCCCTGCACCTTTACGTGGCCGATGGCGGGCTTTTCCTTGACGATGAGCTTGACGATGACGGAGGTCTTTGATGCATCGCCTGGAAAGGCCTCGGGATCGATGGTGTCGAACCAGTCGAGTTCGTAGACACGGCCCTGGAGCTCAGCCCAGAGCTCCTGCGTGAAGGGTTTCCCGATGTAGGTCGAGGCAAGCGAATCGAGGCCACGCCGGTCGGCGTGATTGACTCCCTGCCACTGTATCCCGCTGATGGGCTTTCCCCAGAACCATTCGTCCTCGGCCGTCAGCGCGAAGGTGGCCAGCAGGAGGGCGCAGGCCAGCATCGTTCGTTTCATGTGATATTCCTCACTTCCTCATAGGGAGAGTTTCCAGGTCAGGTTGAAGCTCTGGTCATCTATGAATAATTGTTCAGGGTGTTTCGGCTGGAAGGTCCACTGAAGGAGCCCGAACGGGGTCTCGAAATCAACGCCTACCTCGGAATCCAAGCCTACCCCGAACATTTGGAGGGGAACAAGTGGTTCCGAGGTCAGTCGGGCCGAGGCGTGGGCGAACACCGAGTCGGAGAGGTATTTCCCGGCGAAGACACTCGTGTCGCCGAGGTAATCCTTGAGGTTCTCCCCGAGTCCCTTCACTGCCGCGCCCGAGCCGGGATTCGCCACTGCGAAGAGGAGACGCTGGAGCGTGAGCGAATGGATGTAGAACACATCGAGGTTGAGGGCCTCGCGTACGCTCGCCTCGAAGGCCTTGGTGAGATTGAGCTGGGGCACGAAGTCCATCCCCGAGATCGCGATGTTCGCGAGGTTGAGATCGCCGCCATCCGCCACGCCCAGGAGGTTCTGACCGAGGAGGAGGGCGATGTCAGACTCGCTCTTGGGCGGCACCGAGGTGAGCCTCGGCTTGAAACTGGCCACGGGGACGCTGTCAGCGCGGAGCGTCACGATGATCGGCCCCTCCGCGGTACTGTCCCGGAGTTCTGCGCGCATGGACACAAGTGGGTCAAAGGGCTTGTTGGAGCTCTCGTTGAACACGAGTTTCGCCGAGCGCAGGAAGAAGTTGCGCTGGATGTAGAAGGCCTCGCCCCCGCGCATCAGGACCTCGCCCTTCACCGACATGTCCTCGCGGGCCTGGTCGTAGCGCACGCTCAGATGGCTCGAGGGCTCGGTATTGCCTGCGATGATCGGGTAGTTCCGGTCGGGAAAAAACACGCGAACGCTCTTGGCGAAGGAGATGCCGAGGTCGATGTCCAGGAGGGAGGAAGGTGCCTGGGTGGCTTCCACCCCACCGGCGAGGGTTTCGGGCGTGACCGTGATGTCGGTCTTGCGGAGCTCGAGCTTGCCCTTGACCGAGAGCACCGAACCCATGATCCGCAGGTCGAGGTTCGGAACCGCGAAGCCCTTTATCGTCACGCCGAGTATTTTAGTTTCAATTGGTACTATCGTCGAGGCAAGGCTGCGCATGCCGATCCGGATGTCGGTGGGTACCCACTGGTCGAAGATGAGTTCGAGGGTCAGCGCGAAATTCGAGTTGTGGATGGGCACCGAGGGGACAGACAGGAGGAGTCGCTTGCCGTCGGCGACGATGGGAGCGCTGATCGGCCCGGCCACCTCCGAGATCCAGCCCGGAAGCGAGAGCTTGCAGTCGTCCAGGCGCATCGCCCCGGAAAAATCCGGGTCGTTGCCGTTACCCCGGATAAGGACATCGCCGGAGAGCCTGCCTCCCTCGAAGATCACCGGCAAGCCGCCGACGAGGTTCGAGAGCACCTTCATGTCGATGCCGAGCCCCTTGGCTTCCAGATCGATGTCCAGCCCCCGTATCCTGCCCTTGAGGTCGACCGTGAAAGCGAAGGGGTTTGTAGTCTTCGCGCTGATGCTCCCGTCAGCCAGGAGGCTCAGCGCGAACTCGTTCTTCAAGCCTCCCTTTATGAACAGGCCCTTGGATGAAATATCCAGGAAGAAAGGCCAACTGGCTGTCTTCATGTCCTGGAAGACAAAGTCGGTGAACTGGCCTTCATAGCGGCAGTCGCTGAGCTTTGCGAGGAAGTCGTGGGTGCTGGACGCCCTGGACGCAAGGGCGAGGGCGAAGTTGAAGTCCATCCCCGACAGCGTAGTCTTGCTGTGGAAGTGCCCGGTCATGGTACCGGCCCCGCCGTCGAGGTCGAGACCCGTCGCGAGGCCCGTAACCTCATAGCCGCGCCAGAGGACATGGCCCTCGCTGAGGGCGAAGTTCCCGGGTGCGAAGGCTCCGTTGACGCTCATCACGATGGGCGAGCCGTCCAGTTTGCCCGAACGCAGCGTCGCCTGCCATGTGCCCTCGAGCCGGTCGAGGGCGCCTGACACGGTCAGGCTGCCGTCCACGACTCCGAAGAGGCGGTCCTTTACTACCCGGACCAGAGGTGAGGACGTGCAGTCGAGTCTGGCCTTCAGCAGGCCCTCGGCGTAACTGGCATCGAGTTCGTAGCTTTCGGCCGTGGTACCGGCAAGGTGGAGTTTGATCTCTCCCTCCCTTCCACCCTTGGCCAGAACGAGGGAACCGGAGCCCTGCACCTTCGAGAAGGCATCGGCGACGCTCGCGGCCGAGATGCTGCCACCCTCTGGACCGAAGGTCCCCGCCAGGGTCACCTCCGGGGGGCTCATTCCGAAGTTGCGCGAACTTGGCTGCACTTCGAGCCGCTGCACGGAGAGGTTCCAGTCTGAGGAGTCCCTGAAGCGGATGTCGAAGGCGCAGGTCAGCGCTAGGGGCAGATCCTTGATGGGCACAGGCATCGACTCGAGGCTGACGGAAGCGGTGATGCTCCCGTCGTAGAAGCGGCCGGTCAGGTTGAGGCCGTAGTCGCCTGCCGCCTTGAGGATGCTCCCGTTCCAGGTACCCTTGAGCGCGTAGGGTATGCCCGAATAGAGGATGGAGGTCTCGAAGCTCACGTCGCCCTTGGGCAGGATCGCCAGTGTGCCCGATAGCTCGGTCTTGTAGTCCTTCCAGGCTATCTGGGCCTTGCGGATGGTGATGTCGCTGTCCCTGCCCGAGGCAGAAACGATGGCCGCGCCTCCGGGAAGGTCACCTGACGTGATGGTGAGGTTCGTCGTGCTCCAGGACACATGGGTCAGGTCGGACTGGACCTGGACGCCCCCCCCGAGTTCAAAGGGCGAAAGTCGGTCTATGAGATCCTTGCCCATGAAAAAGCCGAGGAGTGGGGTGATGGCTCTCAGTTCCAGAAGGTCCCAGGAAGCTCCGCACTCCACGATGCCGTCGGCCTTGCGCGACCAGCTCCCCTCGAGTTCAAAGCGATGGTCCCGCGCTGCCTTAGCCTTCATGGCAGCGGTAACCCCGGCAAGGGTGACCTCTGGACTCGCTGCTGTGTTGATAGCGGGCGCGGCCGGGATTGCCACGTCAGCATCCTTGGTGGGCAGGAGGAAGGCGAGGGATGCGGTGTACAGCTCGTCCCGTATCTTCAGGCCCAGGGCCAGGTCCCTGAAGACCACCCCCGCTACCGAGAGCTTCGCGCTCCTTGCGGAATAATCGCCCGCCATGCCGTCGATCATCACTGCACCGACGATCGGCAGCCTGCCTCCGAGGGGACGAGCATCAGCGCTGAACTCGCCCTTCACCAGGAGGTCCTTCCTCCGGAGGGATCCTGAGAAGGCAAAGGTACCAAGCTTGCCCTCGGCGCGGGCGCTGCGGACAGTGAAGGCCTCCGGCGTGCCGAGGGCAGAAACACGGACCTTCCAGTCCCCCCCATCCACCGAATCAGGAATCCTGCCCTCGAGATCGCCATCGAAGCTGAGCAGGGAGGTATTCATGCCAGGAAGCTCAAGCGTCAGGAGGCCGGTCCAGGATTCGTGGAACCAGGGCGCGATAAAGGCGAGACCCTTCCCGGGGACAAAGAGCGTTTCGGGGCGGAAGTCGACACAGCGCAGGTTCACCGAAAGATCGCGCGACCCGACGACGTAGCGCCCATAGAGGTCGATCGGAGCCGAGTCGCGGACCTTCCTGACCTCTATGACCCCCTTGGCAAAGGCAAGATCGATGTCCTGGGTAGAGAGCGTGAAGGAGGAAGCGGTGGCGCTGGCGGTCGCACGGAGCCTGACCGCATCGAGCTTCGGTGAGAAGGAACCGGCCAATACCAGCACCGAGGAGAGTGGACCTAGCCCTGGAACCCGCGCCGAGGCCGTTCCCGCCAGGCTGATCTCTGGTTCCACCTTCGTCGTGTCGATGCCGATCTTCCTCGCGTCGATGACCAGCCCTCCCTCAAGGAGATCAGGGAGCTCGAGCTGGAGATCCTTGGCGTCCAGAACGAGCCTGGGAAGCACTATCGATTGGCTGGCACTCCCATCGCGTGAGCCGAAAAGCACCCGGAGCCTGTCGAGATCGGAGCGGGCAATGGACGCTGTGGCTCCCTCGAGGGCTATTCCGGTTATGAAGGGGTCTCCGCGATGGCGGATGAGCGCCCACAGGTCATAGCGGAGGGAAACACGACGCGCTTCAAGGACCCTGCGCCCCTCGGCATCGGTGATCCTGAGCTGGCGGAGCCCCAAGCCTCCAAGGATAGAGGGGGAGAGGCTCTCGTAGGCTATCGAGTATCCGGTCAGTTTCAGGAAGGAGGCACCGAGGTCGATTGTGTACGCAGCAATGCGCCGACGTATTTCACGGTCAGCGGGGAGGGCCACGAGGCCTGCGAGGACGAGAAGAAGGGCGGCCCCCGAGGCCGCGATGACGGGACGGACCCGACGGGCGGTTGCCAGCATGGGAGATGGCGTGGAGACTAGCACGGAAGGAAGCTTCCCGTCATTCTGCATCGCCTCGCGGGCCATCGTTCCAGGAGCCTTCTGCTTGCCGCGCCGGTGCCGCCCCGGATAGTCTTCGGACATGTTTACGCCCGAACGAGAGATCATTCCCGGTTTCATCGTCCTTGAAGGTATCGACGGAACCGGCACGACAACACAGCTGAAGCGTATAGAAACGCGTCTCGAAAAGCTCGGCGTCCCTCACTGGACGAGCTTCGAGCCGACTGATCTCCCTACCGGCACCTTTCTCAGGCAGGTGCTTTCGGGTGAGGTGCCTGCGGAACCCGCGACCATTGCCCGGCTTTTTTCCGCAGACCGCAACGAGCACCTCTACGGAAAGGGCGGCGCCATGGAACGCCTCGGTCGTGGAGAACTTGTCGTCTTCGATCGCTACCTCTTCTCGAGCCTTGCCTATCAGGGAATGGACTGCGGCCTTGAACTGCCCGCCGGGCTGAACGCAGCCTTCCCCCTTCCTGGCCTCCTTGTGTACTTCGACCTCGGTGTGGAGGTCGCAATGACGAGGGTCGCGAGGAGACCCGGCCGTGACATCTACGAAACGCACGCCGCCCTCGAGCGCGTTCGAAGCGCCTACATCGAGGTACTCGCAGCCTTTGCCGACTCCGGGATGCGCATTGTGCATGTCGATGCCTCGGCCCCCCTGGATGAGGTATCCCGAGTTATCGACGCGCTGGTCGAGGGGGTATTGGCGGGGCTTGCCGCAGGGAGGAATCCGGCTCACTAAGTGCAAACCAGCCTGGCAGCCTGAAGGTTTCGCGGATACCGACGACCGGCGCACTTTCGTCACCCCTCCCTCCTGCCGATAATCGGGTAATGCGGACTCCAAAAAGGATGCTAGCCCTTGCCTGCCTCGTAGCCTTCATGGCCAGTGGTCTCACTGCGTGGACGGTCTATTACAAGGAGCAGTATTACCGGCTCTGGCACGAGCACTACATCCAGTACCCCGACGATATCATTGAGAACATCGCATGGCTCGAGCGCGCCAGGAAGGCTGAATTCTGCAATCCTTTGTATGCCCTGGCAAAGATCGACGACAAAAAACAGTGGGAACGCTACCGCTACCTCCTGGACATGCACCTTGACCTCAAGCTCCTCCAAGCCCATCTGGCCCTTGGTTCCAAGTACGACAAGCGCGTCGCATATTTTTTCAACGCGCCCTGGAAGGACCAGAACCTCGAAAGCCTCAAGATCGCCGAGGCAGCCTACAAGGCTGCCCTCGCCTATTGGCCCGAAATCCAGGCACTGGCTGCCAAGGCAGCGACTATGCCCTACGTCGAGGTCGAAGGCGTCGCCTTTTGGGCTGACGAATCAGCCCGCATCGTGTCAGGCGACCTCGATTTCGGCAAGACCATCGCGCGCGAGCTCAAGCGCCTGGACAGGGTCAGGGCCGAGTTCATGGCGATGGATCCTGCCAGATACTGAAGCGAAACCATTCCCCAGGAAGGCACAATGATCAAGGCAATGATCTTCGACCTCGACGGCACCCTCGTGGACAGCCTCGCCGACCTCGTCACTTCCATCAATACGGTTCTTGCCCGCGAGGATCTTCCCCTGCGCGAAAGAGATGAGATACGCCTGATGATAGGCCAGGGCATGGCCAATCTCGTGCGCCGCGCCATCCCCGAAAGCCTGCACGGAACCGAGCTTGAAACCCGCATGCTCGCCGCTGCCAATGCCGACTATGACCGCCGCTGCATCGAGAAAACCCGCCCCTACCCAGGAGTTCAGCCCCTCCTCGAAGGCCTCTGCGCGCGCGGCATCGCTGTAGCCGTACTTTCCAACAAGCCCGACGCCTTTGTCCTCCGGATCCTTGGTGCCCTCTTCCCTGAGGGGACCTTTGCCGAGGCCCGGGGCGAGCGTACAGATTTCCCCAAGAAGCCTGACCCCGCCTCCGCCCTCGACATTGCTCGCCGCCTCGGCGTCGAGCCTGCTTCCTGTGCCTTTGTCGGGGACTCGGGAGTGGACATCGCAACGGGGAGGGCTGCGGGGATGCTGAGCATCGGTGTCACCTGGGGCTACCGCGAGCGGGCGGAACTCGAGGCAGCGGGGGCGGCCGTCCTGGTGAACAGGCCTGAGGAAATTCTGGGTTTTTTGGAGTGACCTGAGGGCAGGGAAGAGATTCGTCGCCACGGTCAAGTTACGCAGTCCTTGATTCCCCAGCCTATTCCTGTCTTTCTTCT
>CAIJMU010000164.1 GCA_903821875.1 uncultured Spirochaetota bacterium | reverse complement strand
GCGCCTGCGGCGGGCCCTGCGGCAGCGCCCGCGGCGGGCCCTGCGGCGGGGTTTGCAGCCGGAGCCGCCCTGTGGGCGGGAGCCAGTGAACCTGGCTTCGCAGCCTCCAGGGAATCGCGTTCCTTGCGCTCCTTCTGCGAGCCGGCGTAGCGGTCGCGGAGGGTGGCGATGAGCTCGTCCTCGAGCTTGGCGAAGAGCACCTCGGGACTGACGACGCGCTCGAGCTGGCCCGTGCTGCCGAGGTCCGCCCAGGTGAAGCCCGGAGAACCGAGGGATCTGCCGAAAAAGGCCGCGATGCGGTCGGCGGTTCCCGGAAGGTAGGGATGGATGAGGACGGCGAGGTCGCGGAGGACGTGGCAGAGGTCGCCGATCAGCGAGGCTGCTGCGCCCGGGTCGCTCGTGCGCGTCTTCCAGGGCTCGCCCGCCTGGAAGCGCTTGTTGGCAAGGTCGGCCAGGCTGAAGATGGCGCGGAAGGAGTCGCGCAGCTCGGCCCTGTCGAGGCCCCCGGCTATTTCTTTTTCAATTGCTCCTGCTTTTTCCCAGAAGACGCTATCCGGCGAACCCTGGGGCACTGCACCGTCGTAATAGCGGGTGACAAAGGCCAGGGTGCGGTTGACGAGGTTTCCAAGGTTGCCGATGAGCTCGCCGTTGACCCTCTCCTGGAAATCCGCCCAGGTGAATGTGTAGTCGGCGCGCTCAGGCCGGTTCCAGAAGATGTAGAAGCGCCAGAGGTCGGCCGGGATACCCGACTCCATCGCGTCGGTCCCGAAGACGCCGACGCCAGCCGACTTGGAGAACTTTCCTGATTCATAATTGAGATATTCAGTACTGGACATGTGATGGAGGAGGGTCCAGTCCTTGTCCGAGCCCAGGAGGCTCGAGGGGAAGACGACCGTGTGGAAGGGAATGTTGTCCTTTCCTATGAATTGGTACAGATCCACGTCTTTGGGAGACTGCCACCAGGACTTCCAGTCGAAGCCCGCCTCGTCGCCGAGGCAGGCGGTCATGGAGATGTATCCGATGGGGGCATCGAACCAGACGTAGAAGACCTTCTTCTCGAAGCCGCTCTTGGGCACGGGTATGCCCCACTTCAGGTCGCGGGTGATGGCGCGGGGTTTGAGCCCGTCACGTATCCAGGCCCCGGTCATCTGGATGGCGTTGTTGGACCAGAAACCAGTGACTGAAGCCCGGGCTATCCAGGCTTCGAGGAGGGGGCCAATGGCGGGCAGGTCGATGTAGAGGTGCTCGGTCTTCCTCGGGCTCGGTGTCGCTCCGCAGCTCGAGCAGCTGGGTTCCTTCAGCTCGGTCGGGTCAAGGAGCTTGCCGCAGGACTCGCACTGGTCTCCCCGCGCTCCTGAGTAGCCGCAATGGGGGCAGATGCCCCGGATGTAGCGGTCTGCCAGGAAGCGGTCGCAGGGCGTGCAAAAAAGCTGCTCGATGGTTTCCCTTTTGATGTAGCCCTTGGCATCGAGGTCGAGGAAGATGCCCTGGGTAATCTCGGTGTGCCTCGGTGTCGAGGTGCGTCCGAAATTGTCGAAGGCGATGTTGAACCAGGAGTAGATCTCCCGGTGTATGGCGTGGAAGCGGTCGCAGAGTTCCAGGGGCGTGATGCCCTCCTCGGCCGCCCGGGTTTCCGTTGCCGTGCCGTACTCGTCGGTGCCGCAGATGTAGAGGGTCTCGACGCCCCGGAGCCGCGAATAGCGGGCAAAGACGTCGGCCGAAAGGACCTGGATGAGGTTGCCGAGGTGGGGAACGTTGTTCACGTAGGGCAGGGCCGAGGTTATGAGTCGTCGTTTCATGGTAGGCCAAAATACGCGCGCTCCGAATGGGGTGTCAAGAACGGGCTGTGCTGCGGCTCAACAGGCATGCTGCGGCTCATCAGGTATGCCGCGGCTTATCAGGAATGCCGGGCTAGAAGGAGAGGGTGCAGCCCATCGAAGCCTCTGCGCTGAGGCGCAGGGTTCCCGTTCCGTCCCGGCCTTCGGAAAGCTTGAGCTTTCCGAAGGCCGCTAATCGCTCGGGAACGGAAATGCGCGTTTCCCAGGATTCGGAGAGGCTGAACTCGGGAAGGGGCAGCGCCCCATCGCGGCGCGATCCCTTGACGCCCGCGTCAAAACCGAAGGTTTCCACCGCGCGGCTCTGCACCGAAGCGAGGCTTCGGAGCCAGGCCGAGTCGAGGCCCTTTCCTGCGGCCGGCAAACCCAGGACAAGCTCCCCGGAAAGCAGGCGCCAGGCTGCCAGAAGGGGCGAGTCAGAAGGCCGGGTCGAAAAGTCACAGCCAGCCTTGACCGCCCAGGAAAAGCCGCCGGGGTCTGCGGAAAAGGAGGCGGACTGGTTGGCGACAATCCGCTCGCCGACTGCATCGCGGCCCCCCAGGAGGGCTGTCAGGGCCGACTCGTCTATCGACCAGGTGCTGACGCTCCCTGAATTCGGGAGTTCGAGCATGGCCCCGAACTCAAGCTGGTACTCATCGCTGGCATAGCGCGTGAAGAGCGGGTAGGCGCCACGGCTTCCATACAATTCGAGGGCTGAAAAGCCGAGCCTGCCTTTCAGGCTCGAGCGGTCGCGAAGGGCAAGTCCGTCGCTCGACAGCAGCCGCGTGAAGGAGAAGCCAAGAGCTGTCGGGATGAGGAGTTCGAAGGGGGAAAATCCGGGTTCCCGGAGCAGGGAAATACCTGTCTCCGGCGCATAGGCTGGCTGCTCGAGGGCGAAGCGCGAGGCCAGCACACCCAGGGCGGGTCCCAGGCCCTCATCCGAGAACTCGGCGAAGGGAAGGGCCGTCCAGGGAAGGAGGATGGTTTTAAGGAGCGTGAGATCACCCGCCGCAAAGTCCAGGAGCGTGGAATCGGAGCCGGGGCGCTGATCGGAAAAATAACGCTGATACCAGGGCGTGATTTTCCATCCAGAAAAGGATGGAAGGGGAAGGTCAAGCCTCAGGGTGAGCTCATCCTTCCTGAAGGGTCCCGCTGCCACAACGGAGGCGGAGGTGGCGACGAGCGACAGGAGACGCGAGCCGGAGCCAAGCCCGAGCCCTGCCTCGGCCCCAATCCTGCGCGCTGAAGCGATACCCCTGCGTTCCGGAAGATACCAGGCAAGGCTCTCCTTCCAGGTCGATGCGTAGTCGTGCGCCAGAAAAGCGGGAACGTCCTCCGAGGTCTCACGGAACTCCAGCTTCGCATCGACGAGGGAAAAGAGGGCGGCCTTCGCACTCCAGAGCCGGGCCAGCCTTCCAGCACCGGCCGAGTCTGCTAGATCCCGGGCAGCGCTGGCTTCAGCGCTCGCCGCTGCCCAGGGAGAAGCCAGCAGCGCAGCCGAATCGCGGCGGGAGAGAGCCCCCGTCTGCGGATCCCAGGAAAAGCTGTCAGCCAGGGACAGGGGAAGTCCCTTCACCTCCATTGCAAGCTCGTGCCAGCCCCTGAGGCCGAACCCTGAGCCATCGGCCAGAGCCCTGAGGCCGGCCTTCACGCCGAGGGGACCCAGCTGCGTTCCTACGGAGAAGTCACCGTCAATCCATGAGGATGAAAGCGTTGAGGAGACCAGGCCTGAAGCCAGCGTGGAGGCCATTCCGCCAGCAAGGGAGAGCCGCGAGTCCATGCCCGTGGCAAGGACCAGTCCGAAGGGCGCGAAGCTAGCCGCGGCATCACGCCAGGACAGGGCAGCCGAGGCTTCGAGCGATGCATCGGGCCGGGATTCCACGAGGCCAAGCTCGTCTATCCCGATCACCGCCCCGGCCGGGAGCCCATGGAAGGCAAGTACAAGCCTGCACGCATCTAGGACTTGGGGATCGAAAGAAGCGACAGCCTGGGAAAGACTCAGTGTAGGACCCGATTCACCGACCTGGAGGCTGGCAGACAGGGGGCCACCGTAGCGCAGGCGAAGCCGCGTCCATCCCTGTCCGAGTGCAGAAAGGGGGAGCTCGAGGGAAAGAGCAGCGCTGCCGCCCGCACCCGTATCGATGGACAGCGTGAAGCTGCCGCCCTGGTTCCCGGCGTCCTGGGCGTAAATGTACATATCGAGGTAATTGAAGGCTTCGAGCGGAGGCCGGGCGACTATCTTCCAGAGCGAGAGGGAACCCCCTCCAGTCGTCTCGACCCGCAGGGATTTTGATACAGCGCCGCCAGGGTGGAGGATGGAGGAGATCGCAGGCCAGGCTGCATCGAAGTCCGGCATCGACATTTCCGCAATGCTGAAGCCAGTGGGGATGGATCCTCCTTCAGGATAGAAGGAGGTTGCATAGGTACCAGAGGCCTCGAAGCCCTCGACGCGGAAGCGCCCCGTCGATTCACGTGTCCCGGCCCGGGCCTGGCCCCCTGCCGAGTATTCGAATCGCCCTCCCCTCTTCCTCAAGCCCAGGGCCAGGCTGAGTTTCGCCGGATCGCTGTTCCCGCCCTCGGCAAAACCAAGACCGGGTATGCCCAGATGTCCGGTCAAGGCTGCCCAAGCATCAGAACCCGGGCCAAGGTCGAACTGACCGACAAAGCCACCGGTGAGGGCGCCAGATTTCCGCTCCGAGCTCTGCCTGAGCCAGGAAACCGTGATGGTCTCGGTGGGATCAACCCGGCGTCGCAGGCTGATCGTTCCCTTCGCCGCATCGACATCGAAGGCTTGGTCAGGAATTCCATTCCGCAAGACCTCTATCGAAGCCAGCAAGGCATCCTTGTCCACGGTCATCTCACCGCCTGCTGAATGAGACAGACTGACGATCTCAAAGCCGTCGAAGGAGCGAAAGCTGCCGGAAGTTTCGGCAGGGAGCCGCGAGTAGAGGTCGGGAACAAGGTCCTCGAAGGGTCGGGGGTCGGGCAGGGGATTGGCGAGGGACTCGACCCGTATCGTCGTACCTTCCTCGGCCAGCACGACAAAGCGGCTGTCGCGCCTGCCTGAAGCCCTGTTCCGGACATAGAGCTCATCCGAGGAGCCCTGGCCCGAGTAGCGCGCAAGGAACTCCAGCTCACCAGGCGCCTTGGCCGCATCGTAGGCTATTTCCGAGGGTTTCGAGTCAATGCCGAGATCCGCCTGGGCAAGCCCATCCCAGGAAAGGGCTATCCTCGATTCGGCCCTGGAATCGAGGGCGAGGATGGTCCCGGCTTCGGTGATCCGGAATTCATCGCGGGAAAGCCTCCGCCAGTGGCTCCCCTCGCTGTCCAGGAGTCCTCCTATAAAGCTCTCCGCAAAGACGCTGAGACTCGCTGCGCTGCCCAGCGGGAGCACAAACCAGCGACCACGGATGAAGGCAGCCGGAGCGGTGACGGTTTCCGTGGATTCCCCTCCGCCGAGCCAGGTTTTTGAAACGCGCTCTGCCTGGTCGTAACGGAGGAGGGAGGCAGTACTGATCCCCCCTCCCACGGTCGTCGCCATCGCGCCAAAGGAACCCGTGCCTCCGGTACCTATCGCCACATAGGGCAGATCCGTGAGGCCAATGCCTGTCGTTCCGATCCGAAGCTCTGACAGTGTTTCGCCCGCCAGTCCGCGATAGCCGAGGGCAAAGCGCGAGGCGCCAGAATCGGGGCTGACCTTTGCGTCGACAAACCAGTGCCTGTCGAAGAGGAAGGAAAGGACCAGGTCAGGGGTCTGGCGGAACAGGAGGGGCTGGACCTGCCCGAGGGTAAGGCCCTGTCCCTGGGGAATGCTTGCCTCAACGGAGGACAGGAGCGACAGGTCCCAGGAGCCGCTTGCAAAGATCTCGGAGCGACCCTGGCCGCTGGCGAAGAGACTGGTTGGCGCCTCGACGGAAAGGCCCTTGATGGCAGTTTCAGGGAGCTGCTCCGCGCTCGTCCCCACTGTGAGAAAGAGTCCCATCGCCGCCAGGGCGGCCCTGAGGCGGCTTGCCACCGGAGCCCGGGTCGCTATGATGACTCGTGGAGCGCAGCGGATTCCTGG
>CAIJMU010000163.1 GCA_903821875.1 uncultured Spirochaetota bacterium | reverse complement strand
GATAGCCGCGCAGGAGGAGGTCCTCCTCATTGGTGGCTACGCCTTTGGTGTCAACATCGGGAATTGGAGCCGTTTCGAGGCTGGCCTTCTTGCGAAGGGCTACGCCCGTGGAGGCCTCGTTTCGACCCAGGATGCGCTCTCCCTCGTTGATATTGTGTCATCCTACATGGCCCAGCCCTTCTCGCTGGAGACCGGCATCGGGGTGGACTTCGGGCTCAGGTTTTCCACCTCGATCGGCCTCGCCTTCGGTCTGGCCTGCCGGGATCTCTATAGCCCCGTCCTGCAGAGCCGATACTCGAGCATCCAGGGTTTTATGGACAATCCCGAGGCCTCACTGGTGAAAAGCATACCCGGAGAGGTGGCTCGCCAGCTCGACGGGGGCATCTCCTGGTCCATGCCTGCAGGAGGTTTCTGGGGACTGGTCGATTCCTTCGTTGTCGCTATTGATTACCGGCGCATCCTCGACCTCCTCGAAACCTTTCCCCGCAACCCCGCCCTGAATCTGGGGATCGGCGTGGAATCGCGCTTTCTCGACATCATCTCGGTGCGCGCTGGCCTCTCCGAAGGCTACCCGACCGCTGGCGCCTCCCTGGACCTCTCCGTCATGAGACTCGACCTGAGCGTCTGGGGTTCCGAGCTGGGCCTTGAACCAGGCGCCCGCCCCTCCTTCAACCTCATGACCACCCTGGATTTCAGCTACTGACCCGAATTGACAGCCATACCCGAGCCCCGCTACTGTAAGCTTCAGCGGGTCGCTACTGTAAGCGCTCGCGGGCCGCTAGCTCAGTAGGTAGAGCAACGCCCTTTTAAGGCGTGGGTCACTGGTTCGAATCCAGTGCGGCTCAATCTAATAAAGTGTTACCCGAAAGGAAGTTGAAGGGCCATCCATCGCGGATGGCCTTTCGCTTTTTGGGGCTGTTGCCATTCTATTGCCATTTTTGGCCCTTGACGCGGCTCGCGGATAGGCCTATTTATTGACTCATGCCGCGAAATACACAGCCGTTTTGCCTGCGTCAACGATCGAACGACTACTACTACTTCAAGCTTCCTGGATGGAAGGACTACGTTTCGGCGGGCACCCAGAACAAGGCCAAGGCCATGTCGGTGGTCATGCACGCCGTCGCCGAGGCCGACCGAACCGCCGAGGGGCGCCTGTCCCTTCGCGCCTACGCGGAGCCCTTCTACGACTATGACCGCTGCCCGCATATCCAGCGGATCGGGTACGGGATCACAAAGAAGAGCGCGCGGGGCATGCGTGCCTACCTTCGGAACCATCTCCTCACGGATGCCCTAGCCGACAAGGTGGTGGGCGACATCACCATCCGGGACATGACCGAATTCAGGGCACGGCTCGAAAAGAAGAAGGTCGGGAAGCAGAAAAAGAAGCCAAGGAAGGGGGAGGCCGAGACGGTCGAGGAGGGGAAGCTCCTCGCGGCCGAGACGGTCAACAAGATCATGGCCGGCGTGAAGGTCATCATGGGCGAGGCGGTGCTGAACCGCGACATCCCCTACAATCCCTGCATCGGCATCGCCCGGCTCGAACCGGGGAAGAACAAGCGCGGCGCCTTCACCCGCGAAGAGCTCCTTGTCCTCTTCGACAAGAAGAACTGGCGGAACGAGGAGGCCCGCGCCTGCTTCCTCCTCGATGCCATGACGGGAATGCGCTGCGGCGAGGTCCTGGCCTTCCCCTGGGGCTGCTATCTTGACGACGGCGTGCTCGACATCGTGAACGCCTGGAAGGACACCGAGGAGCTGGGGACGCCGAAGTGGGATAAGCCGCGCGCGATCCCCGCCTCGAATCAGACGCGTAAGCTCCTCGACTGGTACAAAAAACGCCGCAAGCGCACGGCGGCCAAGGACCTCCTGTTCTGCCAAGAGGAGACGGGAGGCCGACGCGACTCGACCTGGTGGAACAAGAATTTCGCTGGCCCCATGACGCGATCCAATCTCCCCTCGCTGGACGCCGACGGCCGCAAGCGGACGCCGCACAGCCTCCGCCACTCGCTCAACACCATCCTCCTCCAGGCGGGCTGCAATCCGCTCCTCGTCAGGGAATACCTTGGCTGGAGCGAGGACGGCCCGCGCATGACGGGAGTCCAGAAGGGCTATACCCACTTCTCGGTGACAGACATGAAGGGCGTGCTTGAAGTGATCGACGGGCTGTTCTATCCTTTGGTGGAGGGGGAAGCATGAAAAAACTGATACCAGTCTTGATTATGTCGATTTTTCTTGGGATCGGTGGGTTTTCGCAAGATATTCTTGACTATTTTCCTATCTCATACGAGACAACCAAAACTTACGAATATGCCCCATTTCGCGATGGATTGAATGGGTTCGTTCAAGAGATAGCCGGG
>CAIJMU010000162.1 GCA_903821875.1 uncultured Spirochaetota bacterium | reverse complement strand
GTTGTGGACCTTTCAGGTCCAAAGCTCCTCCGGCGCAGAACGCTCGCTGCGCTCGCTAGAGCTGGATGGGCGCGCTTCGCGCGCCGCGTCGCTGCGCGACGCAGGAACTTTGGACTACGTCCAAAGTTCCTCATCCGCTTCAACCAGCATATGCCTGAAATCCGTGTAGATCATCATGAGTTCGTAGAGGCGGTCGAAGGGGAGGGTGTCGCGGTCGAAGATTACGAAGGGGAGTTGTTCGGCGAGGCGGTCGGCGTTGAAGCCGCCCTTGCCGCCGATGATGAGGCAGGTCTCGAGGTCCTGGGCCTCTTCCATGGCACGGTAGGCGAGGCTGGGGTTCCTCGTCGCGAAGAAGATGCGGGTCTGGTAGAGGGGCTGGGGGTCCAGGGAAAAGAATCGAGACAATTCATAATAGTGGTCGCGCCAGGCAAAGGCATCGGCGACGCGGCGCACGAGTTTCTCGCCCGGCACCCGCGAGTCGGAGCGCAATACGAGCTGGAAGAGGGTGAAGGGATTCTCGCGGCGGAGGTCGCGGGCCATGCGTGCGACGCGGGCCACGCCCTCGGGATCGTCGGCGTCGATGAGGAAGGTGAGGGAGTTGGCGAGCTTGCCTGGGTTGAGCCTGACCCAGTCGAGGTTGTCCTCGCGACGGGCGTCCACGAAGGCACGGTAGCCGTTCACCGTCTCGCGGAAATGCGGGGCCGGCGGAGCAGCCCACTCCATGTCGAAGCCGTCCTCGAAGGCAGCTATCGCGTCGGAGATGTCGTCCCGCGAGATCCAGTCGGTGCTCGTGATGTAATAGGGCGGCTTGTCCATGCGCGACATACCGAATTCGTCGGCGCGCTCCCGGAGACTGGTGCCGGGAAGGAGGGCGAGGGGGTAGAGTTCGGCTTCCTGTCCGAGGCCGTGCATGCCCAGGAAATCGAAGGTGGCGATCACCTCCTCGTAGCCATCGAAGGGCAGGCCCAGGATGAGGCCGGTCTTCACAGTTATGCGGTTCTTTTCGAGGATCTCGGCGCCGGTCTCGAAGGCCTTGCGGTTCCAGGCCCTGCCGACGGCTTCGAGGGCCTTGGCATTGGTCGACTGGAGTCCGACCTCGGCCGATACAAGGCCTGCAGCGGAATAGAGACGCCCGATCTCCTCGTTGACCGATTCGAGCCTGAGCTCGGCGTGTATCGAAAGCCCCCCGGAATTGGCCTTGGCAAGGTTGATGAGGCGCTCGGGAAGATCCTCCGTAGCCTGGAAGGAGGGATCCATCAGGTAAAGTTCGCGGACGCCAGCCTTGCCGGCCTTTTCAACGACCTCGTAGATATCCTGCCTGGGCATCATGCGGACGATTTTCGAATTCTTGCCATAGTAGCAGTATCCACAATTGGCTGGACAACCGCGCATCGTCTCGATGTGCACAGTCGATTCAGGTTCGAGGGCGAGGGTACCCACGAGCCAGGGATTCGGAAGCCCGGAAAGCTCGAGATCGGAATCTGCCTTGTAGAGCTTTTCAAGCGGCTTGCCGCGCTTGAGGTCTCCTAGGATTTTCGCGAAGGGAAGTTCCCCCTCGCCGACGACGAGGGCATGGAAGGGAGAGCGCTCGAAGACGGGCATGCCGGGAACGATTTCCGGACCGCCGGCGATAAGGCGGGCGTGGGGGAGGGCGCGCACGAGTTCGTTGGCTACATGGAGCGAACGCTCGAGATTCCACATGTAGAGCGAAAAGGCAAGGAGATCGGGAGCTTCAGCCGCTATGGCCTCGACGAGGCCGCGGTCCGAGGCGAAGTCCACGATTTCGTGGGGGAGTATCTTCCATTCCTCGCGGGAAAGGAGGCCCAGCTTTTCCGCCCACGCGGCGAGGTAGCCGGCCGCGAGGGGGACATTGGCCCGGATTCCGTCCCAGGTTGGCTCTTGGACGGGCAATTGAACAAATAGGACTTTCATGCGGATGGTCGCGCTTTCGTGTGGGGAGATCCTTGTCCCAGAACCCGATCGAACTCCACACCCTGGGGGAAATCCGGGAACAAGCTTCCCCAGTTTCCCCTGCGCGTCGGAGATCCGATGGCAGAGGCCAGGATGGCAAGATAGGAATCTCGACTCATCTCCTCAGCACCGAGTCCGGCAAGGTGTTCAGTATATACCTGCGAATCGACGAGGGTGAAGCCTGAAGCGGCAAGGAACCAGACAAAGGGGATGAAGGCCGCCTTGGAGGCATCATCCTCGAGGCTGAACATCGATTCCCCGAAGAACATGTTGCCGATGGAGACCCCATAAAAACCGCCTGCGAGCGTGCCATCGAGCCGGACCTCCACTGAATGGGCGTACCCAAGGAGGTGAAGCTCGCGGTAGGCCTCCACCATGTCGTGGGTAATCCAGGTCCCGCGCTGCCGCTTTCGTGGGACCTTCGAGCAGTGGGCGATGACCGATGCGAAATCCCTGTCGAGCGACCACTCCCAAGGGCGCTTCCGGAGCACCTTCCTCATGGTCGAGGATACATGGAGCTTGTCCGGAAAAAGGCCAAATCTAGGATCCGGCGACCACCAGAGCAGGGGTTCTCCTTCGCTGAACCAGGGAAAGATACCCTGCTGGTAGGCCGAGACGAGCATCCCCGGAGAAAGATTTCCTCCTGTGCACAGGAGGCCTTGGGAGTCGGCACTGCGAGGATCGGGGAAGGAGAACCACTGTTCGGGACCGAGGCAGGGGAAGCCCGGATCTGCCCTCCGACCGCCTCTACTTCTCATCGCGGCGTTCAGATGATGTCGATGACGACCTCGCCGTCCTTGACGTCGGCGATGGCCTTTCCGCCAGCGGCAAGGCGGCCAAAGAGGACCTCGTCGACAAACCAGGTCTTGATCTTGTCCTCGACGAGCCGTCCGACGTTGCGGGCACCAAATTCCCTGGAATAGCCCTTTTCCGCCAACCAGGTAACGAGCCCCGGCGTCGTCTCGAGGCTGACCTTCTTGTCGGCCAGCATCACCTTGAACTCGTCAATCGCCTTGACGACGATCTTTTCGATCACGGCAGCTGGCAGGTTCTCGAAGCGCACCACCGCGTCGAGGCGGTTGCGGAACTCCGGCGTAAAGGCGCGCTCTACGGCCTCGTTGAGGGCTGTGTCAGTGAGGGTGCGCTCGCCAAAGCCGATGAGGCTCTTGCCGATGTCGCGGGCGCCTGCGTTGGAGGTCATGATCAGGACGACATTGCGGAAGTCAGCCTTGCGTCCCTGGTTGTCGGTCAGGGTAGCGTAATCCATGATCGACAGGAGGATGTTGTACACATCGGGGTGGGCCTTCTCGATCTCGTCCAGAAGAACCACGGCGTGGGGCGTCTTCCGGATTGCATCGGTGAGGAGACCGCCTTCGTCATAGCCCACATACCCAGGCGGCGATCCGATGAGGCGGCTCACGGTATGCTTTTCCTGGTATTCCGACATGTCAAAGCGGTGGAGGGATACGCCGAGGGCTTTGGCGAGCTGACGCGCCAGCTCGGTCTTGCCGACTCCGGTGGGTCCGACGAAGAGGAAGTTGGCCACCGGTTTGTCCGCCGTCCTGAAGCCGGCGCGGGAGCGCTTGACCGCCTTGACCACCGCATCGACCGCCGCATCCTGCCCGAAGACCTCGAGCTTCAGATCGTCTCCGAGGCTGCCAAGTTTTTCCTTTTCGCTTGTGGAAACGGAGCGTTCGGGAATCCTGGCGATCTTGGCCACGACAATCTCGATTTCCTTGCGCCCGATGTCGAGGACTGCTTCCACGAGTTTAGGAGGAGCCTCGCTGCCTTCCTTGGCCTTGGGCGAAGCTGCAGCTGCCGACGCTTCGTCGGGGACGAGCTTCGGGCCTTCCTGCGGAACCTTATCCTCGGCGGATTTAGAAGGTGGTTCGGCTGGCGCTGCCTTTGCAGTCGCCGCGTCGGCAATCACAGCTTCTGCCGCTGCGGTAGTCGAAGCAAGCGCTGACGCAGCAGCATTAGCCGCAGAAGTCATCGCAAGCGCTGACGCAGCAGCATTAGCCGCAGAAGTCATCGCAAGCGCTGACTCCCCATTCTTGAAGGCATTGATTCGAGCCCAGGCACCGGCCTCGTCGATGACGTCTATGGCCTTGTCGGGGAGTCTTCGTTCGGTAATGTACTGGGCGGAGAGGCTCACCGCGAGGTCAAGGGCCTCATCGTTGTAGCGGACCTTGTGGTAGTCCTCGTAGCGGCTCCGGAGACCCTTCAGGATCTCGAGGGCATCAGCCTGGGAGGGCTCGACGATATCGATCTTCTGGAAGCGGCGGGAGAGGGCGCGGTCCTTCTCGAAGTACTTGTTGTACTCGTCGAAGGTGGTTGAGCCGATGCAGCGGAGCTTGCCAGAGGTGAGGGCAGGCTTCAGGAGGTTGGAGGCGTCCATCGAGCCGCCCGAAACGGCACCGGCACCGATGATCGTGTGGATCTCGTCGATGAAGAGGATGGCCTTGTCCTTTTTCAGGAGCTCGTCGACTACGCGCTTGATGCGTTCCTCGAAATCGCCGCGGAACTTGGTGCCGGCGAGGAGGGCACCCATGTCCAGTCCGTAGATCGTGTAGCCCGCAAGGCGGGGTGGAACTATCCCGGAGACGATGCGCTGGGCCAGGCCCTCGGTGATGGCCGTCTTGCCTACACCAGCGTCGCCGACGTGGATGGGGTTGTTCTTGAGGCGCCGGCAGAGAACCTGCACCGTGCGCTCGATCTCCGACTCGCGTCCGATGACCGGCTCGAGCTTTCCTTCCTTGGCGAGCTTGGTGAGGTCCGTGGCAAAGCGCTCGAGGGAGGAGACCCGGCCGCCCTGTCGCGGCTTGCGCTCCTCGCGCTCGGGCGTGGCTTCCTCGTCCTCCTCGCCATCCTCTTCCTCGTCCTCGAAGGCATCGGCTTCGCCCTCCGAGCCGTGGGAGATGACCTCAAGGAGCTGGAGCCGTTTGACCCCTGCCTTGCGCAGGTAGTAAGCCGAATAATTCCTTTCCTCATCAAACAAGGAAACCAAAATGTCGGCGACCTCAACCTCTTCCTTGCCCGAGGCCTGGGACTGGAGGACAGCCCGCTCGATCACGCTCTGGAATCCGGCAGTCTGCACCGGTTCCATGGCCTTGACCTGGGGGATTTTCTGCTCGAAATAGGCTTCCATCCCGCGCTTGAGCCCCTCGACGTCAGCCTCGCAGGCCGCGAGGATCTGCCGCACTTCCTCGAAGGAAAGCGATGCATAGAGGATGTGCTCTGGCGTGAGGTACTCGTGGTTGCGGAGCTTCGCCTCGTTGTACGCCGCGTTGAATATGGCCTGGACTTCCTGGCTTACCTTCATTCGTTACGCCTTCTCCATCGTGCACTTGAGCGGAAAGCCGTTCTGCTTTGCCAGCGTGTGCACCTGGGTGATCTTGGTCGTTGCGATGTCGAAGGAGTAGACCCCCACGATTCCGCGACCCTTTTTATGGACATCGAGCATGATACGCGTGGCCTCCGGTACCGGCTTGTGAAACACCGTCATGAGCACCGAGACAACAAACTCCATGGTCGTATAGTCGTCGTTGAGCAAAATCACCCGAAATTCCTCGGGAGGCTTGAGTTCCTCCCTCGAGCGGGTAAGTACTCCGGTGTCGCTATCGTTCTCTACAGCCATGGTATCCGGGTAAAAGTACAAAGGGCGGGGGCAAATTACAAGGGGAAGGGGAATTCGGCGGCAGGCTATGAGTGTAGCGCCCCGGGAGACGTGGGAGGCGCGCCGAAAGGCGCCTCCCACGTCTCCCGGCGGGCTTTCCGCTCCGATCTCTCGCCCGCAGGACCCTTGCGTGACCCGGTCTCGTCCCGAGCCCGGGCGAGTTCAACCTGGGACGGGCTCGAGGATCTCCGCTTCAATCCCTGGCGCAAAGAGCGTGCAAGGCTAGACTGGGTGCTCCTGGCACTACGATACCGGCTCAGGCTTCTGTCCTTCCGCAACTTGCCATAGCCCATCGTCGGGAAGAGAGTGAGAGGTAGAGCCGGCATGGAAACGAGGATGGATAGAGCATGTGCTGTTCTGTCGACCACCGAGGAGCTTGAGGCGGAGGACGCGCGCTATTGGGCCGCCGCGAGCTATGGCGAAAAGCTTGCGACCATCACCTACCTCAGGGAGTGTTTCTATGGACCAGAGGCAACTACCGGAAGACTTCAAGGAGTTTATTCGGTTTTTTAACAAGAATGAGGTCTGCTATCTGTTGGTGGGTGGCTGGGCTACCGGTTTGTATGGGCATCCGAGAGCGACAAAGGACATCGGTTTTCTCGTAGCGACCGATGATGAAAACCTGGAGAAACTTAAAAGTGCCTTGTCTGATTTTGGTGCGCCCTCCCTTGATCTGGAGCCATTCAAGGAAAATGGAAGCGTCTATCGCATGGGCCGATCCCCCATCCAGATCGATAGTATCAATCACGCGGATGGCATCGATATCCGTGACTGCCTCACCAGACGGAAGGTCATCGTCGTCGATGGCGTGGAAGTCATTATCATTTCAAAGGAAGACCTAATTGCCAATAAAAAGGCCTGCGGCAGGCTCCAGGACCTCGCGGATGTCGAGAAGCTGAGCTGGGTATCAGGGCGCGTTGATTTCCATCGTTCTGGTATCACGCTTGTTGCCGGGCAGGGCAGCGGATAGAATCCCCTGCTACCAGTCGAGGAGCCATCCATGAGGAATTGTCACCGATGCGGAGTCATTAACCCCGAGGTAGCCGATGTATGCGAGTACTGCGGCGGCTATTTTAACCGCGAGTATCGGCTATTCGCCGAATCGAGGAATTCGCTCCGCAAGGTCCGGTTTGGCTGGAACAAGGTTGTGTACCCCTTCGACAAGCATCGCGAGCTTTCTAGCAAGATCGACGACGAGGCAAAAAGGATCAGGGAGATCCGGAGCCTGATGGCGAATGTCCGGGATGCCGAGATGCTGGCCCGGATCTCCGGAATCCTCGGACGCTTGGAGTCCTACCTCGAGAGTCTTATCCGATATAAAATCGACATCGAGTATTATGGAATCCGGCTATCGGCCAGGAATGCTGCCCAGGCGATCGCCATCGGAAGTGAAAGTGACACGGACTCGATCATGCGATCCTGCGAAAAACTCAGGTATCAGTTTACCTCTACACTCGAGGAGGCGAATCGCGGTGCCGCCAGAGCTGGCGTTCGGGAGTACATCGAGTCGAAGAGAGCGGATCTCGGAACCCTCCTCGAGAATATCTCTCTCTCCGGGATTTCGAGCATCCTGTCGAGCACCACGATCGTTCCAGGGGGCGAGAGCGATGTCACCAGGGATTATTCGGAACTCGAGCGGAACATCGAGGCAGTCAAGTACGAGATTGACAGGATCTCGGCCGAATTCTCGCTTGAGGCATGAGAGCGGAAACCATCCCTCCATCGCCCCGGTGCAATCGCCCTAAACGGAGCAGATGAATTCATCAATGGATATCATCGATGGGTTCTTTGGCTTGGTGATTGTCCACCGCAAAAATTGCGCTCAATGCCCAAATGCATGGAACGGGTGGAGGCAGTCCGGCAATTGCGCTTGGCAAGCAAAAGCGAACCGACCCGTAAAATCGCCGCGACACCGACGCGGTTCCATGTGGAAAACATGCCAAAAGGAAATTTCTTGGTGGTTCCTGAAGTCAGTTCGGAGCGACGAGAATATATTCCGATAGGATTCATGACACCAGAAGTGATCTGTAGCAATCTAGTTAAACTTGTTCCCTACGCAACCCTTTTTCACTATGGCGTTTTACAGAGCACGATGCACATGTCCTGGATGCGCCAGGTTTGCGGGCGATTGAAAAGTGACTATCGCTATTCAAGTAGTCTCGTCTACAACAACTTCCCTTGGCCAAAGCCCTTGACAAAAGCAGCATTAGTACAATATGATAATCAGCAACCGATCCTCGTGTGGTCGCCGTCGAGTCCGCCGCCCAGGCCGTACTCGACGCCCGCGCGCAATTCCCCGACTCCTCCCTCGCTGACCTCTACGATCCCCTGTCGATGCCACCAATGCTGACGAAAGCCCACAAGGCCCTCGACCTCGCCGTCGACAAGTGCTATCGGAAAGAGCCCTTCAAGTCGGAGCTCGAGCGTGTGGAGTATCTGTTCGCTCTGTATGAGGAGTATACGAGTGCCTTGACGGCAGGGGCCACTGAACCCGCGCTTCGTCGCCGGAAACCGAAAAGGTGAAAGCCCAACCCGTCGCCGCGCGCAGCGCGCGTGTCTCCGAAGCACTGCGACAGCCAGCATGTGCGGCGGGGTACAGGGGCGGAGCCCCTGTACGACGTTTTAGAGGAGGAGGGGCGGCGCGAGCCGTGGCTCGCGGGGGAGGAACCCACTTTTGCCGAAAAAAAGGGGGTTCTTCCCCACATGGTTGACGGCGGGGGCGACGGAGGGGTAAAGGGTAGGGAGGAAGGGGAAAGCGGCACCATGAAAACAGGCTACACTCGACATTCAGTGCTCAGAATGGCTGAACGAAATATCCAAGCTTCAGAAGTAGAGGACGTGCTGCTACGCGGAAGGGTTATCCGGGAATACCCTGAAGACAAACCTCTCCCAAGTTTCCTCGCCATAGGAATGACTGCAAATAGCCTACTCCATGTGGTATATTCAAGGCTGGGAACGGGAGACGATGTTGAGTATTTCGTCATCACTGTAAACAAGCCGGATTTGGCCGAATGGGATGTCACGTTTACTTCGCGGAGGCACAAGTCATGAACTGTCTGATCTGCAAAGAGGGCCTTTATGAAATCGGAGTCGTCACCGTGATGCTTTCACGCGGTGAGGCATCCGTCATCATCAAAGGGGTTCCTGCCCGGGTCTGCGACCTCTGTGGCGAATACATCCTCGATGACGAAACGACAAAAGCCGTATTGGTGATGGCAAACGCCGCCTTCGCCAGCGGCGCGGAAGTGGAAATCAGGCGCTTCGCCGCTTGAACCGGACCGTCATGAAAGACCGCTATGACTTCTCCAATGCCGAACAGGGGCACTTTTATACGTAGACCGAGGACATGATAATCCCCCACTACCTCTCGCCATCTATCGAATCGCGGCTCCGGGGTTTGGCCAAGCGCAAGGGCAGGAGTCCTGAGGACCTCCTCGATTTGCTCATCACCGGTTTTTGAATTGCAGCCCCTTCTCGAACATGGCCTCCTTGCCCTGACCCTCCCCGACAAGCCGAACAGTCCGAAAATGACCCTTGCCAAGGTCAAGAATCCACACTGGAGCAGCGTATGACTAATCCCATGAACATCCTTGTCACCATGCCCGCAGCCGTCGAACACCGACGCATGCTTCTGGAGGCAGCACCCGAGGCGCGGATCGTCTACGCAAAAGCCACCGAGCTTGCGCCCGATGAAATCACCAGCGCGGACATCATCGTAGGCAACATCCTTGGGAACCAGCTGCCACTCCTGGGCTCTCCGCGCCTCATCCAGCTCAACACGGCCGGCGTTGCGAAGGAGTACCTGGGGCTGCGACAGCAGCTGCCGGCCGCGGTGCTCTGCTGCGCCAGCGGCTCCTATGGGCCGGCCATCTCGGAACATATGCTGGCAACGCTTCTAGGCCTCATGAAGCGCCTCCACGAATACCGCGACGACCAGGGGGAAGCGCTCTGGATCGACAGGGGCGAGGTCCGTTCGCTCAAAGGCGCGAGGGTCCTCGTGGTGGGGCTCGGTGACATCGGTGGCTGCTTTGCGCGCCTCTGCGCCGCAATGGGGGCGCAGGTGAGCGGCATACGACGGCGTCCCGGCCCGGCACCTGCAGGTGTAGAAGCGGTTTTCGCCGCGTCATCGCTCGAAGCCTTGCTGCCCGAGGCCGATGTCGTCGCGCTCTGCCTTCCGGAGACCGGGGACACGATCCACATCATGGACAAAAAGCGCTTAATGCTGATGAAACAGGGTTCGTACCTGCTTAACGTGGGTCGGGGGACGGCCCTCGACCAGGATGCCCTCCTGGTCGCCCTGCGGGAGGGCAGGGTGGCCGGAGCCGGGCTCGACGTAACCGACCCCGAGCCGCTGCCGAGGGGGCACCCACTCTGGGGCGAAAAAAACATCGTTATAACTCCCCACGTTTCCGGTTGGTACCACCTCCGGGAAACCCACGACCGGATCATCGCGATGGCCTGCCGCAACATCCGGGCCCTTCCCGATGGCCCCTTCGAGGGCCTCGTGGACTTCGACTCGGGATACAGGGCCTGAGCGGGTGGCGCCCGGCAGGCGCCGCCTCTCCAGGTTGGCGGCGCGGTCTCAGGAGACCTGCGCCCCCACGAGGTCACTAACCTTCGCTCCGACTGCCGCAGCCGGGTCCAGTCCTTTGGCCAGGGCTTCGCCGATGGCGTCGATGAGGGCTGAGCCCACGATCGCGCAGTCGGCCCTGAGCGCGAGCGCCTCGACCTGGCTTCTTTCCCGTATGCCAAAACCCGCTGCCACCCGTCGGCCCGTCACATCCCTGAGCGCACCTAGCCGCGAAAGGGCCTCTTCGGCAAGTTCGGTTTTCCTGCCAGTGACCCCGAGCCGCATGACCGCGTAGATGAAAGGCGATGCGCTCGCCTCTGCCAGTGCCCTGGCCCGGATGAGGGTCGTCGCAGGCGCGATGAGGGGGACGAGGGCCAGTCCGCGCGCGGCGCACTTCGCTTCGAGATCGAGCTCGCTCTCGTCATCGGGGTAGTCGGGCACGATGAAGCCGTCGAGGCCATCCCTGGCTGCCCGGTCGAGGATGGCGTCGATTCCGAAGGCGAGGAGGGGGTTGAGGTAGCTCATGATCAAAATGGGTATAGTTGTTTCCTTCCTGAGCGAGGACAGGAGGTCCAGGCTGGAAAAGGTCGTGGTTCCCGCGCGAAGGGCCGCGTGGTTGGCCTGCACGATGGAGGGTCCGTCCGCCGTCGGGTCGGAAAAGGGCAGCTGGGCTTCGATGAAGGAGGCGCCAGAGCTGGCCATCGAAGAGAAGATGCGGGCGGAGCTGCGAAGGTCGGGGTAGCCGACGACGGCATGGGTCATGAGGCCGACACGGCCGTGCAGTTCTTCGAAACGTCCCGTGATCCTGTCAATTCCGCTCATCGCGCGGCCTCCTTGTCTTGCCGCGCGGCCTCCTTGTCTTGCCGCGCGGCCTCCCCGCGGAGCCGCGTGACTTCGGCCTCGAGGAAGGCAAGCCAGGCCTCACGGTCAAAGTGGGGCGCAGTGATGAAGAGGTCCTTGTCTCCGCGTCCGGAGATGGTCACGACTATGATGGAGTCGACCGGCATGGCAGGCGCCTCCTTCAGTGCGAGGGCTACGGCATGGGCCGATTCCAGGGCTGGCATGAAGCCTTCGAAGCGAGCGCAGCGGGCGACAGCCTTGAGGGCATCATCGTCCAGCACTGCCTCGAAGCGGACCCGCCCGGTTGCTGCCAGATGGGCCAGCTGGGGTCCGAGGCCGGCGTAGTCGAGGCCAGCGCTCACTGAGTGGGTGGCCAGGAGGGAGCCATTGTCATCCTGGAGGAAGAGGGACTTGTAGGACTGGGCAATCCCTACGCGGCCCGTTCCCGCCACGCGCGCCGCATTGTCGCCTGGGGCGGGGCCCCTGCCTCCGGCCTCTGCGCCGACGAGTTCGACGCTGTCGCCGAGAAAGGCAGAGAAGGTTCCGATCGAATTCGAGCCGCCACCCACGCAGGCATAGATCCTGTCGGGCAGGCGACCCTCAGCATCCATGATCTGTGACTTGAGTTCGCTGCCGATGAGGGACTGGAACTCGCGTACGATCGTGGGATAGGGGTGGGGCCCGAGGGCAGAACCCAGGACATAGTGCGTGTCCGAAACGCGCTCGGTCCAGTTTTTCATCGCTGCGTTCACGGCGTCGGTCAGGGTGCGCGTCCCCTCCTTCACCGCCGTCACGCTGGCTCCGTACATCCTCATGCCAAATACGTTGGGCTGCTGGCGGGCCATGTCGATCTCGCCCATGAATACCTCGCACTCGAGTCCGAGGAGGGCGGCCGAAGCCGCAGTAGCCAAGCCGTGCTGGCCCGCTCCGGTTTCGGCGATGAGCCGTCGCTTGCCCATGCGCTTCGCCAGAAGTGCCTGCCCGAGGGCGTTGTTGATCTTGTGCGCGCCGGTGTGCGCGAGGCCCTCGAGCTTTAGGTAGAGCCTCCTACCGCCGAGTTCCGCGCTGAGGCGCTGCGCAAAGTGGAGCGGCGTTGGGCGCCCGACCCAGGAGGAGGACAGGCGCTTGAGCTCGGCGGCAAAGGCGGGGTCGACCTTCGCGGAATTCCAGACAGCCTCGAGTTCCTCGAAGGCAGGCCGGAGCACCTCGGGAATGTACCTGCCTCCAAAGTCACCGAAATACCGTTCATCGTGCCGCATAACCTGGCTCCTTTCCTTCCGATTGGCCGTACTGTGCTTTTGCGATTTCAGAGAAATATGCCCTGATAAGGGCCGGGGATTTTATCCCCGGCGCCTCCTCGAGGCTGCTCGAGGCGTCGATGCCGTCGATGCCGTCGGGTCGCAGGGCAGCGAGGATTCCTGCCACATTGGCTGGTCCGAGGCCACCGGCCAGGAAGAACTCCTTCCCTGCGGTCCTCGTCTCGTCCCGTGCCGCGAGGGCCAGGGGAAGGGCGAGGGTGGTTCCGGTACCGCCGTAGCTGCCCTTGACCGCAGCATCAGCCAGGATGCGGGGGCAGGTCCAGGCAGCAGCCTCGAGGGCAGCCCTTCCAGCGGCGCCTGGCCGGAGGGCTCGGTACCAGGGGAAGTCAAAGGCCGAGCAGGCTGCTGCGTCCTCGTCACCGTGGATCTGCGCCGCGTCGAGGCCGGTGAAGGCCAGGATGTCGCGCATGGCTGTGGGTGCTTCGTTGACAAAGACGCCGATGGCGCGGAAGGGCTTCCCCGAGGCGCGCAGCGCCTCGAGGATTGACTTGACGAGTCCGGGTTCGATGCGCCGTGGCGAGGGGGCAAGCACGAAGCCAAGCTCATCGGCTCCGAGTTCGAGGGCGAGCAGCGCGTCCCCGAGCCGGGTCAGGCCGCAGATCTTAACAAGTGGTCTCACTATGGACGCGCCTGCCTGATGGCCGCGGCGATGGCGTCTACAAAGGCCCGGGCCATCTCCTCCGGTCGCTCCGAGGTCGCGAGGGCTTCTCCGACCAGGAAGCCGTCATAGCCGGCCAGGCGGAGGGCTGCGGCGTCGGAGGGTTCCCTCATGCCGGATTCCGCTACGAGGGCAAGTCCCGGAGGCGCCTGGGCTGCCAGCTCGCGGGCCAGCTGGGCTGACTTTCCTCTGTCCACGCTGAAGTCGCGGAGGTCCCGGGCGTTGACGCCGACAGCATCGGGGGCTGCGGCGAGGGCTGTCTCGATTTCGCCGGACTCCTTGACTTCGACGAGGATCGACAAGCCCAGCTCCCTGGCGCCGGCCGCCAGTTCGAGGAGGAGGACCCGGTCGATTGCTGCAACTATAAGGAGTATGGCGTCGGCTCCCATGGCCCAGCTTTCGCGCAGCTGATAGGTGTCGACCATGAAGTCCTTCCGGAGCACGGGGAGGCCCACTGCCTCTCGCACGGCAACCAGGTGCCCTGATCTTCCCTGGAAGTGCCGCTCCTCGGTGAGGACCGAGATCAGGCCTGCGCCGCCGGCTTCATAGGCCAGGGCGAGAGCAGCCGGATCGTAGTCGCGTACCATGAGCCCGCGCGAGGGCGAGGCTCGCTTGCACTCGGCTATCAGGAAGGGTGCAGAGGCCTTTGCGAAGGCCCCCCTGGGCGCGGAGGCCTCTCGGAAAAAAGAGGAAAGGGGCCTTTCGGCGCGGGCTAGCTCGACATCGGCGAGCCGCGCCTCGCAGATCGTCTCGAGTATGCCCATGTCAGGTCTTTGTGCCTGTCGGCCCACTGTCCTCCCGGGCGAAGGCACGGAGGGCCTCGAGTACCGCCATCGCCTTCCCGCTGTCGAGGGAGCACCGAGCGGTCTCGATCGCTGCAGGGAAGTCGGCGGCGAGGTCGGCGGCGAGGATGGCGGCAGCTGCATTGACAATGACGACATCCCGCTTGGGACCGGGCTCACCGGACAGCACCCGCAGCGTGATCTCCGCGTTCTGCGCGGCGTTCCCGCCCTTGAGGTCGGCTGCCGAACAGGCTTCGAAGCCGTAGTCGGCCGGGTCGAACTCGAAGGTCCGCATCCAGCCCCCACGGAGCTCGGTGATCCGGGTCTTTCCAACCAGGCTGATTTCGTCGATGCCCTCGAGGCCGTGGACGACCAGGGCATGCTCCGAGCCCAGGTTGTCGAGGATCTTTGCGACAGTTTCGGTGAGCTCGGCGGAGTAGACGCCGATGACCTGCGAGGTTGCGCGCGCCGGGTTGAGGAGGGGACCCATCATGTTGAAGACGGTGCGGAATCCGAGCTCGCGGCGGGGACCCATGATATTCCTGAAGGCAGGGTGGTAGGCCGGCGCAAAGAGGAAGGCCATGCCCGCTTCCTCGATGGCTTTGACAGCCCGGGCGGGAGAAAGGGAGGTCGGAATACCGAGGGCCTCGAGGACGTCCGCCGATCCCGATTTCGAGGTAATTGATCGGTTTCCGTGTTTGGCGACCTTCGCTCCGGAGCCAGCCACGACAAAGGCGGCCGTCGTCGAGATGTTGAAGGTGCCCGAGGAATCGCCGCCCGTGCCACAGTTGTCTACGGTGCGCATCCCGGCAGGAAGCGGCAGAGGCACCGCGCGCTCGCGGAGGGCCTCGGCAAAGCCCGTCACCTCGTCGATGGTCGCGCCTTTCAGGGTGATGGAGGCCAGGATGGCGCCGATCTGGGATTGTGTGATGCCGCCGTCGGCGATCTGGTCCATGAGGCTCCGGGCCTCCGCCCGTCCGAGGTTTTCCCTCGCACTCAGGCGCTTGAGGAGGGACTTGGCCGAGGGCAGTTCGCGCACGCCCGACAGGAAGTTGCGGACGAGGCGCTCGCCGGCCTCGGTGCCGATGGACTCGGGGTGGAACTGGAGCCCCTCGATCCTGAGCTCGCGGTGGCGGACCGCCATGATCTCGCCGTCGGGGGAGGTAGCGCTGACCTCGAGGCAGGACGGGAGGCTCGCGCGCTCGATGGCCAGGGAGTGGTAGCGGATGACGCGGAGGGGATTGGGTGCCTCGGAGAAGATCGTCTTCCCGTCGTGCTCGATCGCGTCGGCCTTGCCGTGCATGATGCGGCCGGCGCGCACGATGGTGCCGCCGAAGGCCGCAGCGATGGCCTGGTGTCCGAGGCAGACCCCGAGGATCGGTTTCTTCCCGGAAAAATGCCTGATGAGCGCCATCGATTTCCCTGCGGCCTCTGGCCTGCCGGGGCCGGGGGAGATGACCAGGCGGTCGAAGTCGAGGGCTTCCGGATCGTCGAGCTCCGCCTCGTCGTTGCGCACGACGCGCACCTCCTCGCCGAGCCGCATGAACAGCTGCGCAAGGTTGAAGGTGAAGGAGTCGTAGTTGTCAATTATGAGAGTCATTTCAGGATCCCGCCTTTCCGATCGCGGTGAGGATGGCCTGGGCCTTGGCGGCCGTCTCCTCGAACTCGGTTGCGGGCACCGAGTCGTAGACGATGCCTGCCCCGGCGCGGACGCTGATCCTGCCGTCCTTGACGAGGGCCGAACGGATGGTGATGCAGGAATCGAGCCCCCCTGCGTAGGAGAGGTAGCCGACCAGGCCCGCGTAGGGCCCTCGGCGCTCTTTCTCTATACCGTCGATGATTTCCATGGCCCTGATCTTGGGCGCGCCCGAGACCGTGCCGGCGGGAAAGGTGGCGCGCACCACATCGAAGAGGTCGACGTTGGGCGCCAGCTTGCAGGAAACCTCCGACACCAGGTGCATGACGTGTGAGTAGCGCTCGACCTCCATCATGCGGTCCACCGAGACGCTGCCGGCCTGCGCGACGCGGCCGAGATCGTTCCGCGCCAGGTCGATGAGCATGAGGTGCTCGGCCCGTTCCTTTTCGTCCCCGATGAGCTCTGCCTCCCGCTTCGCGTCCTCGGCCTGGTCCTTTCCGCGCGGCCGCGTACCTGCGATGGGCCTGACGATGGCCTTGCCCTCCTCGACCCGCACCATGACCTCGGGCGAGGCGCCAAGGAGGACGAAGTCGCCGAAGTCGAGATAGAACATATATGGTGAGGGGTTGACGCTCCGCAGGGCGCGGTAGACCTCGAAGGGGGAACCCTCGAGGGTGGCGCTGAAGCTCCTGGACAGGACAACCTGGATGGCTTCGCCCTCCTCGATGAGGGCCTTCGCGCCGAGCACTCCCTTGGTGAAGGCTGCAAGGTCCATGTCCGCCTCGATGGGGCCGATCCGGGGGGGAAAGCGGCTGTGGTCCCTGCCCTCATCGGCGCGGAGGAGGGTCGCCTCGGTGGCCTCGATGCCTCGGATGGCTGCGAGGAAATCGGCTTCAGGATCATCTCCGATCCGCTGGTTGCAGACGATTCGGAGGCCATGGGTCAGGCTGTCGAAGATGAGGGTGTAGCGCGTGATCATGAAGAGGCCATCCGGTACCTCGGGACCAGGTTTGCCCCTAACATCGGGAAGCCGCTCCCAGAGCCGTGCAGCATCGTATCCCAGATAGCCCACCGCGCCGCCCGGGAAGGGAGAGAGGTCTCCCTGGCCCGCCCAGGGCCGCGTAGCCATGAGGTCGCCCACCGCTCGGAAGGGATCCTGGGCCTTGAAGCAGCGCTCCCCGTCCTCGTCGTTCCAGCTAACCTGTCGGCCTTCGATGCGGAGGCCCGCTACCGGTTCGACCCCGAGGAAGGACCATCGCCCGAAGCTTCCGCCTCCTGCCGATTCAAGGAGATAGGAAGCCTTCAGGGCATAGAATGCGTCGATGGGCGTAAGACGGTCGGCCCGGACGTCCTTGACGACAGGAATGACAGAACCGCGCTTGGCGGCCTTGAGGAAATCGCTCTTGGTCGGGCGGATCACAGGCCCTCCTTTAATGTTACTGTGTGACGTAACAATAAAACTATAGCTGGAAGCTCTTGACCATGTCAACCGAGGAAGCCAGGCGCTGCAGGTTCCCTCATCATCTCTGATATGCTAGTCTCCCCGTCGCCTTGGACGTTTTTTAAGGATCGGGGCCTTTGACCTTTCCGGTCCATGTGTGTTTTATTGTTGCGACGTATAGCTACATTGGTGGGGAAACATGGCAGGATACGATACAGAAGGAAAGACCGACAGCGGCTACCCCGCTGCCCAGGGCCTCTATGACCCCGCGAACGAACACGATGCCTGCGGCATCGGTTTTGTCGTAAATGTGAAGGGACGGGCTTCGCACCAGATCGTCAGCCAATCGCTGACCATTCTCCACAACCTGCGCCACCGCGGCGGCGCTGGCTACGAGTGGAATTCAGGTGACGGGGCAGGCATCCTGACCCAGATACCGCAGCGCTTCTTCACGGAGGTCTGCCCCGAAGCCGGGATAGCGCTCCCCGCTGCCGGACGCTACGCGGTCGGCATGACCTTCCTGCCCCGCGACGCCGGCTTCCGCGCTTCCTGCAAGGGCCAGATCGAGGACTCGGTAAAACAAGCCGGGCTTCCCGTCTTAGGCTGGCGTGACGTTCCAGTCGACCTCTCCTCCCTGGGCAATGTGTCGCGCTCGGTCATGCCGGTCATCAGCCAGCTCTTCGTCGGCAGGACCGAGGGCCTGGCCACCGAGCTCGACTTCGAGCGCAGGCTCTATGTCATCCGCAAGAAGGTCGAGCGGCTTGTCCTTGAAAAGCAGGAGTCGGACCCCGACTACATGTACTTCGCGAGCCTGTCCTGCAGGACCATCGTCTACAAGGGCATGCTCACCTCCGAGCAGGTCGGGCCCTTCTTCCTGGACCTCGAACATCCCGCCTTCGAAAGTTCCTTGGCATTGGTACATTCACGCTTCAGCACCAACACCTTTCCCACGTGGATCAGGGCCCATCCCTACCGCTACATCATCCACAACGGCGAGATCAACACGCTGCGGGGCAACATCAACTGGATGCACGCGCGCGAGTCCCTCATCGAGACCGACCTCTTCGGACCCGGCATGTCGGACGTCACCCCGATCATCAACCCCGAGGGCTCGGACTCCGCGATGTTCGACAACTGCCTGGAGTTCCTCATGCTCACCGGCAGGCCCATCGCCCACGCGATGATGATGATGATTCCCGAGCCCTGGTCGGGCCACGAGTCGATGAGCGACGAGAAGAAGGCCTTCTACGAGTACCACGCCTGCCTGATGGAGCCCTGGGACGGGCCTGCGGCGATGGCCTTCACCGACGGCACCCAGGTCGGCGCCGTCCTGGACCGCAACGGCCTCCGGCCCGCGCGCTACTACGTTACCCTCGACGACACCGTCATCATGGCCTCGGAGGTCGGTGTCCTGGACATTCCCGCCGACCGCATCGTGCGGAAGGAAAGGCTGCAGCCGGGCCGCATGCTCCTGATCGACACGGTCCAGGGACGCATCATCGAGGACGAGGAACTCAAGGAGGGCATCGCCTGCGAAAAGCCCTACCGCGAGTGGCTCGATGCCAACCTGATGACGCTCGATGACCTGCCGGCGGCCCCGCACCCTGCACCACTGGACCACGGGTCAGTCCTCCACAGGGAAAAGGCCTTCGGCTATACCTGGGAGGACCTCCGCCTCATACTCATACCAATGCTCAAGGACGGGATCGACTCCATCGGTTCGATGGGCAACGATGCCCCCCTGGCTGTCATGTCTGACAAGCCCCAGCTCCTTTACAATTACTTCAAGCAGCTCTTCGCACAGGTCACCAACCCGCCCATCGACTCGATCCGCGAGGAGCTTGTCATAGGACCGGAGACCTTCATCGGCTCCGAGGGCGACCTCATCCACCCGACCCCTATGGCCGCGCGGCAGCTCAAGCTCGAAAGCCCCTTCATCGACAACGAGGAGCTGTCCAGGCTCAGGCACATCGGCATCGAGGGATTCAGGGCCGTGACGATCCCCATCCTCTACGAGGTGGGCAAGGACGGAAAGGGCATCGAAGAGGCGATGGAAGCGGTCTGCGCGACCGCCGACCAAGCCTTTGCGGATGGGGTCAACATCCTCATCCTCTCGGACCGCGGCGTCGGCCCGGACAAGGCGCCCATCCCGGCACTCCTGGCTCTCTCGGGCCTCCACCACCACATGATCCGCAACGAGACCAGGACCCGCGTTTCCATCGTCCTTGAATCGGGTGAACCGCGCGAGATCCACCACTTCGCGATGCTCATAGGCTACGGCGTCTCGGCCATCAACCCCTACCTGGTCTTCAACGCGATGGACGACATGATAGCTTCGGGCCTCCTGGTCGGCATCGAGCGCGAAAAAGCCATCGCCAACTACAAGAAGGCCGTCTCCAAGGGCCTCATCAAGGTCATGTCCAAGATGGGCATCTCGACGGTCCAGAGCTACCAGGGAGCGCAGATCTTCGAGGCCGTGGGCCTGTCTAAAGAACTAATTGATAAGTATTTTACCGGCACCCCTTCCCGTGTCGGTGGCATCGGGCTCTCCGAGATAGCCAAGGAGGTAGAGGCCCGGCACAGCGCCGCCTTCCTGGACTCGGGCCCCCTGTCGCGGAGCCTTCCTTCGGGTGGTGACTGGCAGTGGAGGAAGGACGGCGAACAGCACCTCTACGGACCAAAGACCATCCACCTCCTCCAGGTAGCCTGCAGGAGCGGGGACTTCAAGGCATTCAAGGATTTCACGCGCCTCATTGACGAGGAGTCGCTTAGGAACTGCACCCTCCGCGGCATGATGGCCTTCAGGAAGGCCGAGGGCGTGCCGATCGACGAGGTCGAACCGGTCGAGTCCATCGTCAAGCGCTTCAAGACGGGGGCCATGTCCTTCGGGTCCATCAGCCAGGAAGCCCACGAGACCATGGCAATTGCGATGAACCGCCTCGGAGGCAAGAGCAACACCGGAGAGGGCGGCGAGGATCCCGCCCGCTACCTGCCCGATGCCTCCGGCGACTCGCGTTGCAGCGCCATCAAGCAGGTGGCATCGGGCCGCTTCGGGGTCACCAGCGAGTACCTGGTGAGCGCCAAGGAAATCCAGATCAAGATGGCCCAGGGAGCCAAACCCGGCGAGGGAGGCCAGCTGCCCGGCCGCAAGGTCTATCCCTGGATTGCCGAGTGCCGTGGCTCCACCCCGGGTGTCGGGCTCATTTCGCCGCCGCCCCACCATGACATCTACTCGATCGAGGACCTCTCCGAGCTCATCCACGACCTGAAGTGCGCCAACCCCGAGGCGAGGATCTCCGTCAAGCTCGTGTCGGAGGTGGGAGTCGGTACGATCGCAGCCGGTGTGGCCAAGGCCCGTGCCGACGTCATCCTCATCTCGGGCTACGACGGTGGCACAGGCGCCTCGCCCAGGACCTCGCTCCGCCACGCGGGCCTGCCCTGGGAGCTGGGCCTCGCAGAGACCCACCAGACCCTCCTCCTCAACAACCTCCGCTCGCGCATCGTGGTGGAGACCGACGGCAAGCTGATGACCGGGCGCGATGTAGCCATCGCAGCCCTCCTCGGGGCAGAGGAATTCGGTTTTGCCACCGCTCCCTTGGTCGCCATGGGCTGCGTGATGATGCGTGTCTGCAACCTCGATACCTGCCCCGCGGGCATCGCCACCCAGAATCCGGAGCTTCGGGCGAAATTCACCGGCAAGCCCGAGCACGTGATGAATTTCATGCGTTTCATAGCCCAGGACCTCCGCGAGCACATGGCGCGCCTGGGCTTCCGGAAGCTCGAGGACATGGTAGGACGGACCGACCTCCTCGAAATGGACCCAATTACCGGCAATGCGAAGGCCAGGACCCTCGACTATTCAAAGATCTTCCACCGTCCCGATGTCCCTGACAGCTGGGGCCGCCACCAGTCGGGGAGCCAGGACCACGGCCTCGACAGCTCCCTGGACCGCCGCGTCATCATCAGGCTCTGCGAACCGGCCCTCGAGCGCCGGGAAAAGGTGACCGTCACCCTGCCGATCCGCAACGCCAACCGTGTAGTTGGTACTATCCTGGGCGCCGAGATCACAAGGCGCTATGGCGCGGCAGGGCTGCCTGACGACACCATCAACCTGAAATTCGTTGGCTCGGCGGGGCTCTCCTTCGGGGCCTTCCTGCCCCGCGGTGTGACCCTCAGCATCGAGGGCGACTCCAATGACCACATCGGCAAGGGTCTCTCTGGCGGCAGGATCGTCGTCTATCCACCCGCTGGCGCTGCTTTCAAGCCCGAAGAGAACATCATAATCGGGAATGTCGGCTTCTATGGAGCGACCTCGGGCGAGGCTTTTATCCGTGGTATGGCAGGCGAGCGTTTCTGCGTGCGCAATTCAGGGCTTTCCGCCGTCGTGGAGGGGGTGGGTGACCACGCCTGCGAGTACATGACGGGTGGTACGGTCATCGTACTTGGAAAGACCGGGAGGAACTTCGGTGCCGGCATGTCGGGGGGAGTCGCCTACGTCCACGACGCAGATGGCAATTTCCCTTCGAGGCTCAACACCGAGATGGCCGACATCGAGGAGCTCAGCGACCCCGCTGAGATAGCCGCGCTTAAAGCCCTCATCGAGCGTCACGTCAGGCTCACCGGAAGCTCCCTGGGCAAGCGCATCATCGCCGGCTGGGCAGGAGCCCTACGGCGTTTTGTCAAGGTCATGCCCCGCGACTACCGCCGGATGCGCGACGCCATCGAGGCAGCCCGGAAGGGCGGCCTGGACGGGAAGGAAGCCCTGATGGCTGCCTTCGAGGCCAATAACCACGATCTCGCCCGCGTGTCGGGCAACTGAGGGAAGGACACAATCATGGCCAAGCCCAGCGGTTTCATGGAATACGAGCGCGTCCTTCCCGCCGACCGCGAGGTCCGCACGCGGATCTCCGACTGGAAGGAATTCCACGGCTCTGCCTCGACGGAGGAGGAGCACCGCAACCAGGCCGCGCGCTGCATGGACTGCGGCACGCCCTTCTGCCACTCGGGCATCCTGTATGAGGGAGCGGTCTCCGGCTGCCCCATCAACAACCTGATCCCCGAATGGAACGATCTGGTCTGGCGCGGACGCTGGAAGGAGGCCCTCGAGCGCCTGCGGCTGACCAACAACTTCCCGGAATTCACCGGAAGGGTCTGCCCGGCCCCCTGCGAGGGCGCCTGTACGATGGGGAGCATGGATATGCCTGCGGTCGCCATCAAGCATGACGAACTGTCCATCATCGACCGGGGCTGGAAGGAGGGCTGGCTCCAGCCCACTCCACCGGCACGCCGGAGCGGGAAAAAAGTCGCCATAGTTGGTTCCGGTCCCGCCGGGCTTGCCTGCGCCGACCAGCTCAACCAGGTGGGGCACGAGGTCACCGTCTACGAGCGGGCCGAGCGGCCCGGCGGCCTCCTCATGTTTGGCATTCCCAACATGAAGCTCGACAAGGAAGTCGTATCCCGCCGCCTCGCCCTCATGGAGGCGGAGGGAGTGCATTTTGTCTCAGGCGTCGAGGTGGGTACCACAGTGCCCGCTGCGGAATTGCTGGCCAGGCATGACGCAGTCGTTCTGGCCGGGGGGGCTTCCAAGCCACGCGACCTGCCGATACCTGGCCGTGACGCTCCTGGCGTTCACTTCGCCCTCGAGTTCCTGGGCAGCTCGACGAGGCGCTTCCTTTCCGGGGTGCCCGAAGCCACGATCTCGGCCAGGGGCAAGGACGTTGTGGTGATCGGCGGTGGCGACACCGGCACGGACTGCGTCGGAAGTTCCATCCGCCAGGGCTGCAGGAGCGTGACGCAGCTCGAGATAATGGGCCGTCCCCCGGAGGGCCGTGCCCAGGACAATCCCTGGCCTCGCTGGCCCCGGATCCTCCGGACCGACTATGGTCAGGAGGAGGCGGCCTCCCTCTACGGCGCCGACCCGAGGCTCTTCCTTGTGACAGCCAAGTCCTTCGAACTCGACCCCAAGAAGGCCCTGGCGGGAGTCACCATCGTCGATGTGGAATGGGTCGGGGACGACAAGGGCCGAATGCTGAGCCGGAACCTGCCCGGGACTTCCCGGACGATACCCGCCCAATTAGTACTGATAGCGATGGGCTTCCTCGGGCCCCAGGAGGCGCTCCTGTCCTCCTTCGGTGTGGAGGCCGACGGCCGGAGCAACGTGAAGGCCGAGTACGGGAAGTTCGCCACCAGCGTCAAGGGAGTCTTCGCCGCAGGCGACTGCCGGCGCGGCCAGAGCCTAGTGGTCTGGGCCATCGACGAGGGCCGCAAGGCCGCGCGTGAAGTCGACCGCTGGCTCATGGGGACAACGATGTTGCCCTGAGTGGCCTAGACTCCCACCACCGCCTGGGCCGCACCCTTGCCCGTCCAGCGGTTGACGAGGTAGAGGGCGATCCCCGTCACGACGAGTAGGATCGTCGACATCGCCGAGGCGGTGCCGAAGAATCCGTCGAGGACCGAGAGGTAGACCTTGATGGGCATGGTCATCGTCCTTCCGACGTAGAGCAGTATCGAGGCAGACAGCTCGTTCATCGAGGTTACCCAGCTCATGATGGCGCCAGAGATGATGCCTGCCTTCATCAGTGGCAGGGTGATGGTGCGGAAGGTCCTGCCCGGGGGCGAGCCGAGGTTGATCCCCGCCTCCTCGAGGGCGGGGTCGATCTGCCTCAGGATCGACGAGGCGCTCCTCACCGAGTAGGGCAGGCGCCGAATGAAATAGGTCATGATTATGATGATCGAGGTTCCCACCAGGAAGAAGGGCTTCTGGTTGAAGGCGACGATGTAGCCGATGCCGAGAACCGTTCCCGGCACGATGTAGGGGATCATCAGGAGGGGGTCGAGGATCCGCGCGGCGAGGGTCCGCCGTCTGGCCAGGATGAATCCGAGGAGGGTGCCGACCACCGCGATGAGGGCTACCGCGATGAGGGAATAGGTGAAGCTGTTCATGACCGTCTTGGGCACATCGAAGAGGATCTGGCGGTAGCTTTCGAGGCCGAAGCCCTTTATGAACACCGGCCCCTTGGTGTTCTTGAACGAATAGAAGACGACGACCGCCAGGGGAAGGGCCGAGAGGCCGACGATGCAGTAGCAGACCGCGTGGGCCAGCGCCGAGGGCAGGCCCCGGAGCCTTTTGATGATGGGCCTGTTGACGAGCATGCTCGCGTACTTCCGCCGTGCCGACGCCCACTGCTGCAGGGAGATGATGGCTGCCGCGCAGAGCATGAGCACCAGGGAAACCGTGCTCGCCATGCCGGGTCGCTCGGCGACCTCGCTCGTGAAGAGATTGTAGGCCAGCGTGGGGAGGACGAGGTAATTGCCTCCGATTATCATGGGTGTGCCGAAGTTCGAGAGTGACATCATGAAGGCGATGAGGGCACCGCCTGTCACCGAGGGCAGGACCAGGGGGAGGGTGACGCGGAAGAAGGTGCGCGTCGAGGAGGCGCCGAGGTTCTCGGAAGCCTCTTCGAGGGAGCGGTCGATGGTCATGAGGGCCCCTGCAGTCATCAGGGATACGAAGGGGTAGTACTGGAGGGAGTCGGCCAGGACGATGCCGAGGGCTCCGTATATCGGCGGGAGATGTATCCCGATCGAGTCGAGGGCGAGGCGGAGAAAGCCGCTGCGTCCGAGCATCGTCACCCAGGAATAGGCACCGATGAAGGGCGGCGACAGGAGGGCAAGTACTGCCACGGTGTTGAGGAGCGCCGATCCGCGGATGCGGTAGCGGGTGGTCAGGAAGGCCAGGGGGATGCCAAAGAGGAGCGAGAGCGCCGTGGTGGACACTGCGACGAACATGGAGTGGAGGAAGGCACGGAGGTAGTACTTCTTCGAGAGAAACTCCAGCCAATTGGAAAAGGATAAAAGGCCACTCTCCTTGTCGGTGAAGCTGTAGCGGAAGACGTCGGCCAGCGGCCAGACCAGGAAGATCCCCACGATGGCAAAGCCCCCCAGGGTGACGAAGGTCCAGACATCGATCTGGCGAGGAGGCCCCTTTGCGGCTGCGCTCATCCAGCACCGCCTGCAGTGCGGCCGGGCATGGCTGGACGGAGCCGCGCACCATCCACGGGGTCGAAGAGCATGAGGCCCTCGGTGGGCAGGGAGAGCCTGATCGTGCTGCCTGGAGCCGGGATGTCTCCGGCCCTCGGGTGGTGCCGGTCGACAATGAGCGTAGAACCCCCGCACTCGGCCACGATGCCCGCAACCGTGCCAAGAAAGCTCGTTCGCAGGACCTTCCCCGACACGAGGTTGCCCGCTTCCGCCTGGGGATCCTCGACCGCGTCCTCGGGACGGAAGGCAAGGGTCACCGTGCTGCCATCGAAGCCCTCAGGCGCAGGTACGCGTAATTGTAGGCTTCCTGCCCGGGCCATCCTGAAGCCTGGGCCGGCCGCCTCTCCGAGCTCCGCGGCGATGAGGTTCACCTTGCCGACAAAGGAGGCGACAAAGAGGTTCTCAGGATCCTTGTAGATGTCCCAGGGCGCGCCGACCTGCTGGACGCGGCCGCCCGAAACCACCGCGATGCGGTCGGAGATGACGAGGGCCTCCTCCTGGTCATGGGTCACATAGACGGCAGTGATGCCAAGCTGCTTCTGGACTGCGCGGATCTCGTCACGCATCTCGACGCGGAGCTTTGCGTCGAGGTTTGAGAGGGGTTCGTCGAAGAGGAGGACGCGGGGCTCGATGGCCATCGCGCGCGCCAGGCCGACACGCTGCTGCTGGCCGCCGGAGAGCTGGTCGGGCGTCCGCTTTTCGTAGCCCTCCAGATGGACGGTCTTCAGGGCGGCACTGACCCTGCGCTCGATCTCTGGCTTGGGCAGCTTGCGGACCTGGAGTCCGTAGGCGACGTTCTGGAAGACGGTGAGATGGGGAAAGACAGCGTAGTTCTGGAACACCATGCCAGTATCGCGTCGATGCGCCGGGAGCTCGTCGACCCTTTCCTCGCCGAGCCAGACCTCACCCTTGTCCTGGCGATGGAAGCCGGCAATTGTCCTGAGGAGGGTGGTCTTGCCGCAGCCCGAGGGACCAAGGAGGGTGAAGAACTCTCCCTTCTCGATGCTGAGGTTGACATCGGAAAGGGCTATGACTTCCCCGAAGCGCTTTTCAAGGTCGACGATGCGAATGCTGGTCATGGTGACTCCGTGAAGGCTCTAGAGCCCAAGATCCATGGCGATGTCCGCGAATTTCTTCGAGAAATCATTCTTGTTCTTGGCTGCCCAGCCGAAATCGTAGGAAATGGTCTTGATGTTCTTGATGGGGGCAGTCCCGGCGGATCCTTGCAATCGGTGCGGACGGCGCGGCGGAACATGTTGTCCACCAGGTATTCCTGGATGGGCTTGGACAGGCACCAGTCGATGAAGATCTTGCCCGCCTCCGCGTTAGGCGCTCCCTTGAGGAGGGCGAGGCCGTCCGGAGCGGCGACAGTGCCGTCCGTGGGATAGACGATGGCTACGGGGCCACCGCCCTGGACGTAGCGGAAGGCGTTGTCCTCGAGGGTGATGCCGACAGCCTGCTCGCCGTCGTTCACGAACTTGGGAACCGATCCCGAGCTCGCCGAGACGACCATGTTCTGCATTATGCCCTTGTAGGCATCCCAGCCCGTGTCCTTGTAGATGAGGAGGGTATTGCAGAGCTGCATGTAGGCGGAACCCGACTTGTCCGCACGGGCCGAGGAAACGAGCTTCTTGAAACGGGCGTCAGCCAGGTCGGTCCACTTTTTCGGATACTTGTCGGGGCTCAGCATCTTGGTGTTGACGATGAAGACGTTCATGATACCCGTGTAGGGCAGCCAGTTCGTCCCCACCTTGAATACTGCCGCAACCTTGTCCCACTCCTTCGGGGTATAGGGTGCCAGGATGGCGTTGTCAGCCTCGAGCTGCTCGCCGCCGATGCTCCAGATGACGTCAGCCTGGACATTTCCTGCCTCGGCCTTGGCGCGCTTGATGACATCGCCCGAGGCAAGCTTGACGTACTCGAGCTTGATTCCCGTATCCTTCTCGAAGCGGGGCGCGAGCGCATTGAGGATGGAATCCTCATGGGCCGTGTAGACGACGACCTTTGTCGGAGCCGCGAAGGCGGTCACCGCAAGGGCCAGGCCAAAAATAAATACCATCTGCTTCTTCATGAAGCCTCCTTTTTCGTCCGGCCGCCAGGGACGCGGTAGCCGCGCGCTTCGGGCCGGTCGTTTCAATATAGCTGCTCCCCGAGTTCCCTCGAGAGTATGCCTGTGACAGGATCGTGCCGCGCGGCGCGGAAACCCATCGCCGCGGCAGCCTCGACGTAGGCTGCGACATCGTCGAAAAAGAGACATTCCCGGGCTTCGAGCCTCGAACGCTCGAGGACCCAGGTCCACATCCGCGGGTCCGGTTTCATCGAGCCGACCTTGTAGGACAGGGAATAGAGCTCGGGGAGTGTAGCCAGGACCTCCCGGCCGAAGATGAAGCGCGAGTGGAGGAAGGAAGTGTTCGAGATTATGAAGATCCGGAGCCCCAGGTCCCTGGCAAGGAGCATCGCCTCCTCCCCGGCCGGATGGGGAAGGAGGGCTGACATGTACTCGGCCTGGAACTCATCGTAACTCCACGCTTCTTCTGCACGTATCGCCGCCTTGACCGCCAGGTAGTGACCCTGCGAATCGAGCCGGCCTGTCTCCGCCCTGATCTCGATGTCGCCCCCCCAGATCGCGTCTCCCACCTCATCGGCCGACAGGGGGGAATGCGCGGCCAGGGTAGCGTTGCAGGAGGGACGGTCGAGCCTGCAGAGGAGGTTTCCGAAATCGAAGGCCACTGCCTTGATGGGGCTCATCGCCGGCTCATCTCTGGCTCATCGGGACGATGCTGCCGTCAGCCTTGACGATCACCCCCGGCGGCACGATGCCGCGGAGTGCGGAAAGAGGATAGGCGGAACTTCCACGCCCCACGAGGGTGCCGGGGTAGCAGACGGAGTTGCAGCCTATCTCGGCATCGTCACCGATCACGGAGCCGAACTTCGCGAGGCCCGTAGCGAGGTCTGCTGCACCTGCGACCCTCACGCGGACCGCACCGTGGTCATTCCGGTAATTGGAAAGGATGACCCCCGCCCCGAGATGGGCGCGGGCACCCAGGATGCTGTCCCCGACGTAGTTGAAGTGCGGAGCCTGCGATCTGTCGAAGAGTATGCAGGCCTTGAGTTCGGTGGAATTGCCGACGACGCACTGTGCGCCCACGAGGACCTGCTCCCTGATGTAGGCGCCAGTCCGGATTTCCGTTCCCGGACCGATGACCGCCGGACCCACGAGTTCGGCGCGGGTGGAAATCGCACAACCTGCCCCAGCCAGTATGCCGGGTGCCACGAGCGTGTAGCCAGGAGGAGGATCCCGGAGCAGCTTCGCGATCAGGGCCGCGAGGAGTGGAAGGGCGAGCCAGGGGGGACCATCCGGATCAATGATCTCGGACGCAAGGGATGCGTGGAGGTCGAGGAAATCGACTGAGCGGGGTACTGACATCGCAATTAGGATAGGCCTGTTCGAGCCTGCCGTCAACGGTGAGACGCTGATGGCTGAGGGCTGGCCGCGAGCTGCCAGTTGCCGCTGCCTTCCCCTAGTCCGCGCCTTTGACGAGGGCTGCCATGCGGGCCCCGAGTTCCTCACGGGCTGCGACGACCAGCCCTGGCGCCTCCTCCCCGTTTTTCAGCCGGCGCGCAAGGACCGACGCCTCCGAGGCAAACTCGGCCCGCTTGCCTTGCGAGAGATTGGCTTCAAGGAGGGGCCGCTTGCCCGAGGAGCCCCAGGTCGCGATGGCGAGGTCCCGGACCGACAGGCGGTCAAGGACGCGGCGCGCCAGGGGGCGACCGATTCCATCCAGCAGGGCCAATGGATGGTCGCGTGAGACAAGGTCAGCCAGCCTCGCCCGGTCAGCCGCTTCGATGCGCTCCCCGAGGCAGGTCGCCAGGATGATCCTGCCTCCATGTGCGGGTTCGACGCGCTTTTTCCTTTGTGCTTCCCAGAGCCCCTTGAGCGATTCGGAACCAATGAGTACTGCCCTTTCCCTCCCGGCAGTCACCAGGGGCAGGCCTGCCCTTCGTGCCTCGATCCACTCTTCACGGGCGGCATCGGGCAGGGCTTCCAGGATGCGTCCTTCGTCAAAGGGCAGGATGGCCAGGACCGGACCCGGGGCTCCGTCTGGAGCGGGTTCCCTCCTAGCAAAGAACAGGGCCTGGAATCCGAGGGCTCCATGCTCGGGCAGGAAGTAGCCTTGCACGAGGCGGGCCAGGTCCCGTTCGCTCAAAAGCCCGAGAAAGGAGGGAAGGAAGGGCAGGGCATCCGGAACCTCGGCTGAAGCACGTGGAAGGGAGGGGGGCTTGCCAGCGCGGAGGGCAGCCCCGACTAGGTTGTCGTTTGCAGCGAGGAAGCGCTCAATCGCTGAGTCACCCGCTGTTTCGTCCCCTCGGGGGAATTGGGCAAGCAGGGCAGAGGGAAGGAGGAGGGAAAAGCCGAGGCTTGAAGCGCCGACGAAAAGCAGGCCATCGACGGCGATAGGGCAGGTTCCGGCACCTGCCCTGGCTCTCACGAAACCAGCTGCGCTGCTCCCGGGGAGGATGGCACTGAGTCCCGGCCAGGCTTGTTTCCATGCTGTGGCCAGGATGGGTTCGACAGCCTTCGCCACTGCCTCCGCCTGACTCCCCCGGGGTGCCTGGATCTCCATGAAAAACCCCATGCGCGAAGCTCCAGCGGTCCAGGAAGCCGCCCAGCGCAGGCCCTCGCTCCGGGCAATGCCCGGGGATCGCAGTCCCTTCCAGGAAACTGCAGCCCTTGTTCCTCCAGCCGACCATTCCCGGGGGCAGAGGAGGGCTGGAAGGGCCAGGAGTGAGGGATGGTCCAGCGTGAAGCTATCGGGAGCAGGAAGGGCGCTGGCCAGCCCTTCCTCGAAGAGGAGGGCGGAGGCCCCGGACTTAGCTATGAGGCAACGAGGTGAGGCGAGTCGCTGGCGCTCGATTTCAAGCCGCCATGGCTCTGCGGGGAAGTGGCGCAGCACAAGCGGCTCCCTTATCCCAAGGGCCTGGTCGAGTCCGGCACGGAAGGCATCCACGGCTCCCGGAGGCTCGCCACCGCGAAAGAGGAGGAGGGCCTTGGGACTCTCGCTGCCCATGAGGACAGTCGCCATGCTTTCCCATGGGATGTCGCCCAATTCGAAGACCGCCTTGCTTTCAGCCCTTGTGATGGCTTCCGGTTCGAGCCTGAGACTTGCCGCGTAGAGTGAGGTGAGGGGATCGGGAGCCGGGAGCTTCCTCCGGGACCTGCGTGCTTGAAGAAAACCCATGGATCCAGTTTCCTCCGCAATGGGTGGCAGGGCAAGACCGGGCACAAGAAAAGGCGGGGCGGGGCCGGCGGCGGGGCCGGCGGCGGGGGCCGGGCGGGTATGTGTGGCCCAGCATGTGCAACCCGGCATCTGCAACCCGGAGGCGGGAAGTCACGCCTGGGCTGCCTGCCGGTCCAAGCCTCGGGCGGAGCAGGTATTCCCTCATATGAACGCATGTTCATGCGTTCATGCGTTCATGCGTTCATATGAGCGTGCATCTTCGTTGCGCCCAGCCTAGTTGCGCCCCCCCCCGGGCCGCGAGACTGTGGCTCGCCCGGGCCCTGTCGTGCTAGAACCATGGGGAATGTCCCAGGCGGCAATCACAGACGGTCATCAAGGAGTTTCCCATGGCACGAAAGCGGATCGGCGAGGCAGTCGCATCGGGCAGGATATTGATTTCTGATGGAGCCTGGGGCACCTTCCTGCACTCCAAAGGACTCAAGCCCGGCGAGTGCCCTGAATCCTGGTGTCTTGAAAAGCCCGAGTCGGTTCTCGACATCGCACGGAGCTATATAGAAGCAGGGGCTGACATGATCGAGACCAACAGCTTCGGCGCCTCCTCATTCAAGCTTACGCACTATGGCCTCGAGGGGAGATCCATGGATCTCAACAAGGCCGCGGCGGCAATTTCCCGACAGGCTGCCGGCCCCGATCGCTGGGTGATCGCCTCCGCAGGCCCCACGGGCAAGCTCCTCGTTATGGAAGATGTGACAGCGCCTGAACTCTACGAGGCCTTCAAGGTCCAGGCCCAGGCCTTCGAAGCGGGGGGAGCAGACGCGATCTGCATCGAGACGATGAGCGACATCTCCGAGGCGGTCGAGGCCATCAAGGCAGCCAAGGAGAATACCTCCCTGGAAGTGATCTGCACCTTCACCTTCGAGAAGACCGTCCAAGGCGACTATCGCACGATGATGGGCGTGAGCCCCGAGGACGCCACCAGAGCGATCATCGCAGCCGGAGCCGACATCATCGGCGCGAACTGCGGCAACGGGATGGAGCGTATGATAGACATAGTTGCCCAAATCCGAGCGGTGGCACCGGGCATTCCCATCCTGGTGCACGCCAACGCGGGCCTGCCCTGCAACATCGAGGGAAAGACCGTTTTCCCCGAGACACCCGCCGACATGGCTTCCTTCGTACCCGCCATCGTGAAGGCCGGGGCGAACATAATTGGTGGATGTTGCGGGACGACGCCAGCCCATATCGCCGAGATGAAGAAGGCGGTGCTCGCGCTGTAGACAGAAGAAGGGCCGACGGGAATCCCTGTAGTCATTTCCCCATTTCCTCATCCAGAATATCCAGCGCCGCAGCCAGATTTGCCGTAGCCCGCGCCACCTGGTAGTTCGCCTGAAGGAGGGAAAGCCGCGCCCCAAGGAGGCTCGCTCCGGATACCGTGCCCGCCTCGGCCAGGAGGGAACTCTTCTGCCAGGAAAGCTGGGCTGTCGTCGAGATGGCCCGGGCCGCATCCAGTCCCGAACGCGCGGAAGCCAGCCTGGCCAGCCTGCTTGCGTAGTCCCTTTCGACGGACTTCCGTGTTTCCGACTCCTTCCTCACAACTCGGTCGAGATCCAGAGCAGTTAGGCGATCTTTTTCCCGGAACAACGTGTCCGGATCGAGGCTCACCGAGGCAGAGGCGCTCCATGAGAGTCGTCCATCCCAGGTATCGCTCAGGCGCGAGGAGAGGGCCAGGTCTGGAAGGACTGGCGCCGCGCTGGTCCTGGCGCTCGAAAGGTCGATGCCGAGCGCGGAGAGGCTGGCAGCCATGGCTATCCACCGATCCAGGGTCAGGGGCCTGCGATCCAGTCCGGGCTCCGATTCCTCGAGATCGTCGGCTGTCACGTCGCGGCCGATCAGGGTCGCGAGCTCAGTGCGCGCCGTGGACGCGTTGTCTTCCGCTTCGAGGACCGCGACCATGGCGTTGATGCGTTCCGAGTCAGCGGCAATGACCTGCGTCTGGGTGGCGGCACCGGCTGCAGCATTGAGGCTGGCTGTTTCGGCGATGGCCGTCTTGGCCTCGAGGTTGAGGCGCGCTATCTCGATGGAGAGGCCTGACAGCCAGGCGGTTCTATAGCTGTTCCGTACCAGGAGAATCGTCTGGCGTTCTGTTTCTGCAGCCGCGATGCGGGCCTTTTCGAGAGCGGCCTGAGCTCGGGTATCGGCCCGGGCCAGGGGCTTCCAGGTGGTCCCGAGCTGAGCCTGGGCCTCCGTGACGGTCGCGCTCAGGCTCAGCCCCGTGACTGGAGGAATGACCAGGCCAGCCTGGAAGCTGGGGGTTATTGCGGTCGTACCCTGCTGGCTTGCCCCGCCCAGGAGCGTGAGGCTGGCGCTTCGCCAGGGTTCGGCGAGCCTGAGCTGGATACCCGCCGCTTCCACCGCGGCGCGGGCGTCGATCACGCTCGCCGAATGTTCGAGGGCCAGCCTCACGGCCTGTGTAATGCTGAGGGTCTGTCCGCTTGCCGGCGCTGCCTGGGCAGTTCCGATGAGACAGGCCAGGCAGAAAAGCAGGAGTCCGCCGCGCGGCCGGGATAGGTAGTTCATTCCTTGAGGCTTTCCGCGATTGCAAGGGAGGAGGCTCGCAGAGCCGGGAGGAGGGAGAAGAGGAAGGAAGCTCCCACTGCGGCCAGGGGCGCAAGCCAGGCTCGCCAGGGAAGCGCCCCGCCTCCACCGCCAAGGTCGAGACCGAGGGCACCGAGGTAGGGATCGAGGGCCAGTCCTACCTTGTCATAGAAAAGGGCAGCCAGGCCGAGGCCGGCAAAGCTGCCAATTGCAGCGGTGATTGTGCCGTCGGCACAGAAGCCCAGGGCCGATCGGAGGACGGTGAGACCGACCGCGCGGCGGATGGCTGTTTCCTTCGCGCGGTCCGCTGCCTCGACGGCTATGCCCGAGGCGATGCCGAAACAGGCAATTGCGAGAATCAAGGCTCCCAGGGACTGGGCAAGGGCCGAGAAGTCGGCGAGGGCGTTCCGTGCACGGCCCAGGGCATCGGCCTGCGGCCGCGAGGGGTCCCCCTCCCAGACCATGACCTTGGCGTCTGTGCCATATCGCTGGGTCACGTCCAGACGGAGGGCAGCGCCAAGGCGGTCAAGGCTCGTCGTGTCGGCACGAGCCACCATGGTGCGTACCGTCATGGATCCAGGAAAGCCCGAGGGGAAGGCTGCGGTCCAGGGGATGGCCATATCCGGTATGCCGTACAAGGTCCGCTCGAAATCGCCGGGGTCCTTCCAGACTCCGACAACGGTCCAGCTCTCCATCGCAGACTGGGTGGTGGCGGAGGCGAAGCCCGCACGCCGGTTTGCTGCGCCAGCGCTGTTTGCGGCCCTGGCAGCTCCTGGTGCAGCAGCCTGGGCTCCGGGGCCTCCACGGAACATCCGGAGGCCACGGTCGGCCATCAGGGTTTTGCCCAGGGCTTCGGAGGCGCTTCCGAAGAGGGTCTTTGCCGCCGACTCCGACATCGCGATCCGGTGTTCCTTCGAGGCCACGTCCGATTCCGAAATGAAGGTACCGGCCACAAGGGGAAGGCCCATTACGGAGGCATAGCGCGAATCGACAGCCATGACCCTTCGAACCCTGTATGAGGCACCGCCGCTTTCGATGCGGTCCCAGGGAATATTGTTCACAATTGCCACTTCATGGATCGCCGGCGTAGCCGCCTTCAGGGCTTCCGGCTCTCCTGGCCCGAAGGCCGGCGGGTTCTGCCACTGGATGCCGGATTGTCCGCCCGCAGTGCTGGTCTCGGAGCGGCTCGCGTTTGCGATGGCCACCCTCCGGCCTCCTGCGTCGAGATCGGCAAGGAAACCATCGAGCCGCGAGGAGACGCCGAGGGAAAGGGCGAGGGCGCCCGTACCGACGGCAGTTGCCAGGATCTGGAGCACAATCCTCAAGGGGCGGCGCACGAGTGTAGTTACCATGATGTTTTCCTACTCTCCCTTCAGCGCTTCGGCTATATGGGCCGTGGACGCCGAGCGGGCAGGCGCTGCGACCAGGAGGACTGCCACCGCTGATGAGACCAGCGTCGCAGCGACCAGCCAGAAAGGATCCAGCCTCACGGGAATCCTCGTTCCGGCGGCAGCGGTCAGCGCTCCCTCGAGGATTCCGAACAGGAAGGGAGAAAGGAAGAGGGAAGCGAGTGCGCCGAGGCCAGCGGCGATGGTGGTTTCGGCCATCACGCTGGCAAAGACCGTCCCCGAGCTCGCTCCTACCGCCCGCATGATTCCGTAGGATCGCGTGCGTTTGAGCGCCCTACCCGCCATGATGTTGAAGAGGTTGACTGACGAGGCCGCTGCGGCCGCTCCAGAGAGGAGGGTGAGCACGAAGAGCACGCCCTGCCTCTGCGTGAGCTCGCGCTGGTATCGGCCGGCCTCGGTGGTCACCCTCACCCTTCCCTGGCCGTATTCGCGGTCGAACCATGCTTGCAGGCTGCTGCCGACGCGGGCCGGTCCCTTGTCGCCCGCTGCCATGAAGGACAGCTCATCGGCACCGAAGGCCACCGCGATGGTCCGTCCATCCGCCGTGGTGAAGCTTCTGGATCTCGACTGGGTAAAGACCATGTCGTCGAAGGACAGCTGCCTCGTCCCGTCCTCCCAGGGATCGGGCTTCAGGACTCCGATGATGGTATATACCGTACCATTTAGTCGTAAGCGTTTTCCCAGGACTCCATCGCCACCGTAGAGGGTCTTCGCCAGCGAGATACCCACCACGGCGAGGTTCTTCCCGTTTCCGGCGTCGCGGCTGTCGAAGAGGGACCCCAGGGCCGGCTCGAGGTCCCAGGCCTTGAAGAAGCTCGGAGATATGACCATCCCCTGGACCTGTTCGACGGCGACCTCGTCGACTGCAAGGCCCGCCTCAGGAGTAGTCACAGTTTCGGTGATCGCTTCGGGAGGCGGTGGCATGGGCGCTCCTCCGTCGGCCCCACCTGGGCCCCCGGGACCCCCGGGAACCCCAGGACCCCCCGGTCCGGCCGCCATGGCGAAGTCCTGGGAGTTGGAACGGGAAAGTGGAACGGTCGAAAAGCGCCGCCCTTGATACTGGAAGGCTTCTCCGAGGCCTTCAACCTCGGCGGCGGCCTTGGCTCCGTCTGCCATGGAAAGGCGCAAGGGTTCGGATTCATTGGCGTTCGAGGCGACCACCGCCTGGCTGCTGTCGCGCTGTCCCCGGAAGCCAGACACGCTGATCTCGCGAGACAGCGGATTGCGCGCCAGGCGCCCCTGGTATTCGTCGTAGCCCCGGATCAGGGTGGAGACCCCGACGAGTGCGCCGACTCCGAGGGCTACGCCGATGATTGCGATGAGGGTTTCGCCCGGCCGCGAGCGTGCGAGCCTGGCCGAGAGTCTCCAGGTTTCCATCACTCGATCCCGGTGGACATCGGCGTCCGGGCACCTTCGATGAGGCCATCCCTGATGCGGACACTCCTGGTGCCGAGGGCTCCGAGGGCGGCGTCGTGGGTGACCATCACAATTGTAAGACCTTCCTTGTTGAGCTCCCCGAGGAGGCTGACGATGGCCCGCCCCGTTTCCGTCGGCAGGTTGCCCGTCGGCTCGTCCGCCAGGAGGAAGCCCGGGTCGTTGGCGAGCGCACGCGCGATGGCCACGCGCTGCTGCTCGCCGCCGGAGAGGGTGGAAGGGTAGTGGTTCATCCGATGGCCGAGCCCGACACGGTCGAGGAGTTCCTTTGCCCGGAGCGGTCTCCTGGCCTTGGGCATGTTTGCGTAGCCCATCGGGAGTGTGACATTCTCGAGGGCTGTAAGCTCCGGGATGAGGTGAAAGCTTTGAAAAATAAAGCCGAAGTGGCGGCAGCGGATGCGCGCCAGCTCGCGGTCACGGAGTCGCGCAACGTTCCTGCCCTCGAGCTCGTAGCTGCCGGCGGTTGGAATGTCGATGAGGCCCACGATATGGAGAAGGGTCGACTTGCCTGAGCCCGAGGGACCCATGATCGTCACGAACTCGCCCCGCGTCACCTCGAGATCGACGCCAGCCAGTCCCTTGACCGTCTCGGACCCGCGGGGCCAGCTCTTCTCGATGTTCTTAAGTGTCATCATGGTCATTCCCCCTGTTTCGTTCCCTCGAGGCGTACCGCGTCGAGGTGTATGAATTCGGAATAATTACCCGTAAGTACGACTTCTCCTGCGGAAAGTCCCGACAGTACCTGGATGGTCTGTCCGTCGGCGGTACCGAAGGTCACGGTGGTCTTCCTGGCCATGCCGTCACGCACCACGTATACGGCGCTGTAGTCGCCCGAAGTGAGGTAGGGCCCGCGGAGCAGGGTGAGGGCATCCTTCACTTCGCCCAGGACAAGTTCCGCTGTCACCGAGGACCCGGCTACCGCGTTCTCGGGGCGCTGCAGGAAGGCCACGTTGGCGCGAACCGTGGCTCCGGATGATGACGATGAGGTCGTAGCGTAGCCAGCGAGGTAGTCCACCCTGCCCTCGAAGGCTGTCGTGCCCACATACACCATCGCCTTCGTTCCGATCTTCACCGAGGCCGCCTTGGTCTCGGGCACGTCCACTGCGGCGCGGATGGTGGCGGGATCCCCGATCACCGCGAGCTCCTCGTACTGGGCTACGGTCTTTCCCTTTTTTGCGGCAAGCGAATACACCACACCCTTGGTCGTGGAGCGTACTGTGCAGGCTGCGATCCGTGCCTGGAGTTCTGCTATCGCATTCTCGAGGAGCTTCCTGTCGGAGAGCCTGTTCTGGGCGGCGATGCGGGCCAGGGTCGTGCTTCGTTCGCGGCCCAGGAGGAGGGAATCGAGGGCTTCCCTGGCTGCGGCGAGTTTTGAGGCAGCGGTGTCGAGTTCCGACTGCGAGGCGAGTTTCCTCTCGAGGAGGGTCGCCACACGGTCGCGGTCCGCCTGGGCGCTTGCCAGTTCCCTGCGGGTCCTGGCCTCGTCGAGGGCCTGACCCCGTGCGTCGAAACCGGAGACTGCATCTGCCTGCTCGATGTCCCTCTGGATCTTCTGGAGGCTTGCGCGCTTCTCCGACAGCGCGGTGGGCAGGTCTGAATTTGCGACAATTACTATAGCCTGGCCGATGGTGACGCTGTCGCCCTCCGCCACCTTGATGTCGATGACCGCTGCCCGTTCGGGAGACACAAGGCTCTCGGTGCCGCCGAGTTCGAGACTGCCCGCCGCAGTCACGATGTCACGGACAGTCTCCTTCTTCACCGTGGCGGTTGCTCTCTGGCGGAGGGTCACTAGCTTGTCGTCGGGTCGCGCTGCCCCGAGTCCGATGGCCAAGGCGGCTGCAAGGACCAGGACCACGATGAGGGCGATGAGACCCTGCTTTCGTGCTCCTGGCCTTTGCGTCCTGGCCTCGCTGAACAATGGATCCGTATTGGGCATGCCTTGCCTCCGGGTCCACAGTATCCTTGCCGGAGCTTGCCTGAGGTTAAGGGTGTGTAAATTGCGCCTGGTCGTGTAAAGACAAGGCTAAATCAAGGCAGCCTGCGGAGGCCGGGCCTGCGGGGGCCAGGCCGCGCTGGCCTGGCCCCTGTGATCAGTCCGCCAGGTGGGCGTAGAGGGCCGAAGAGAGGTAGCGCTCACCGAAGGAGGGGATTATCACAACTATGATTTTTCCGGAGCTCTCCGGCCGCCGGGCCACCTCGAGGGCCGCCCAGGTTGCCGCGCCGGAGGAGATGCCCGTGAGGATGCCCTCCTCGGTGGCGAGTCGCCGGGCGGTCACCATGGAGTTATCGTCGGTAACGCGGATGATCTCATCGTAGATCTTTGTATTGAGCACCGTTGGAATGAAACCCGCGCCAATGCCCTGGATCTTGTGCGGCCCCTTGGCGCCGCCAGAGAGGACCGGCGAGGCATCGGGCTCGACGGCGACGACCCTGAAGCCAGGCTTCTTTTCCTTGAGCACTTCTCCCACACCCGTGATCGTGCCTCCTGTGCCCACTCCTGCGACGAGGATGTCAGCTTTTCCGTCGGTATCGCGCCAGATCTCGAGGGCAGTGGTTTTGCGGTGCACCTCGGGGTTGGCCGCGTTCTTGAACTGCTGGGGCAGGAAGTATTTCGCCGGGTCGCTTGCTACAATCTCCTCGGCCTTCTTGATGGCGCCTCCCATGCCCTCGGGTCCGGGAGTGAGCACAAGTTCAGCTCCATAGGCACGGAGGAGCATCCTCCGCTCCTTGCTCATTGTTTCCGGCATGGTGAGGATGCACTTGTAGCCCTTGGCTGCAGCGACCATGGCCAGGGCGATGCCCGTATTTCCGCTCGTCGGCTCGACGATGACCGTCCCCTTCTTGAGGAGCCCGGCCTTTTCCGCAGCCTCGATCATGGCAAGGCCGATGCGGTCCTTGACGCTCTTGGCTGGGTTGAAGAACTCAAGCTTGAGGAGGATCTCTGCCCCCAGGCCCTCCGAGAGCCTGTTGAGCCGGACGAGGGGAGTGTTCCCGATGAGTTCGGTGACGTTCGATGCGACTTTCATGTCAGTTTCCTCCGGTGTAAAGACTATCAAATCTATAGTAATAGTAGATAATCAATAGCCGCCTCTGTGTCAAGTCCCGGCCACGGCTTCCGGGGCAAGGAAGTGAGCCTCGAACTCTGGGGCTATAGACCCTGGTGCGTGGACGCAGGGAGTCCGAAGGGCGACGAGAGTGTCACTCGACAGTACGTTGGTTTCCTCGAACGGAATTTGCCAGGCCATCACTGGACCGTCGAAAACGTCTCGTCGAGGTTCTCTCCGACGAGGCCTGCGATTCAGAGGTCCTCGACCTACAGATCGATTCCCTCACGCTTCGCCTTGGCGAAACCTGCGCGAAGGATTACAGAAGCCCCCTCGATTTCCTGGGTGTGGGAGGAAAGAAGATCTTCAGGGACGACATCTATGGACCCCTGCGCGGAAGGTCTTCGAATCGAAAATCAAGCACGAGATGTTCCAGCCCCACCGCGATGTGGCGGAACGAAATGGGCCCCGGTGAATTGAAATGCGCTTGCCTGTTGCCCCATCCATGCATATGCTGTATCCATGGAAAAGCTCCAGATCCTGTTCCCTGAGCCACAACTCCGAAGGCTTAGGGCCTTTGCTCGTAGCCAGGACCGACCGGTCAGCGAGTTGGTACGGGCTGCGGTCGACTATTGGCTTGCTCGGCAGGGTCCATCGAACGATTCGGTCGCCGAGGAGCCGCCGCGCTACCACTGCGGCGCGATGATGGCCGATCCCTCTGAACTCCGGGATATCGCAAACGCCGATCGGACTGGCTCGTGAAAAGCCTCGACACAAACATCCTCCTCTATGCCATCAACGAAGACTGCGCTGAACACGGGGCATGCCGGGCAGTAGTGCAGACCGCCCTCAAGGAAAGTCCTTCCTGGATCGTTGCCGATCAGGTCTGGTTCGAACTCTACCGCCTCCTTCGGAACCCCTCGGTGCTCAAGCAGCCCCTCAGCCCTGAAAATGCGGCTACGAGCATCGCCTGGTATCGCGACCGCTCAGGCTGGCAGCGTTGCGCCTGGGAGCCACTGATGATGGGCGCCGCGATGCCCTATCTCAGCGCCCCAGCCTTTCCCGCCCGCCGGATTTTCGATCTCGTTCTCGCGCGCACCCTCCTTCACAACGGCGTCACCGAGTTCGTCACCCGCAACACCAAGAATTTTGAAGCTTTCGGCTTTGCGACCCTGGTGAATCCTCTGGCTTGAAGGAGGTGCTGCTTCGGCTAGCCCCTGCCTGTTTCGGCTGCGGGCGAGGTCACATCATCCCAAGGGATTCTCCCAGCGCACAGGCTTGAATCGCGCGAAATCGGCATCGGTGGAGCAGACGATCAGGCCGTGCCCGAGGGCGAGAGCAGCCAGGTGGAGGTCTGGTACCAGATTGGCTCCAGGCGTGGCGAAGTGCAGAAGGTGGCGCACTATTGCCGCATGGTCCTCCGTTTCCTTGGGAACCCAGACCTTGGGGCAGGCAAGCCAGCCTTGGACGATGTCCCAGGCTGCGTCCAGGTCAAGCGGCTGGGAAAAGATCCTCGGGTTGCTTGTAAGCCGAAGAAAGGCCAAGAGCGAGGGCCAGGGTAGCCCTACTGGAGCAAAGTCGTTGATGCGTCCATCGAGCCAGGTTTTGGCGGCTGCATGCTGGGGCATTTCCTTGACAACCGCGTACACGAGGAGGTTTGCATCGACCAGGATCACGCAAATCCCTCGCCTTCGGCGACTGCGAGCAGCTCGGCTACCTTGTCGAGATTGGTGAGCAGTGGTTTTCCCAGCGAAACTGTCGGAGTGCAATAGGGGACCCCGGCGGACTCTTGGACTTCCTCGGTAAGGCCGCGGCGCAAGGCTAGGTTAACGGCATCCTTCAGGGTTATTTTCAGAGCCTCCTGTCGCTGTGCGAGCAGTACTGACACATCGTCTTCAAGGGTCAAGGTGGTTCTCATACATCAAAGCATAGGGCGACTGATGCCTTGATGTCAAGGAAGAGTTCGGTGCGCGAAAAAAGTGAAACATGCAAAGAAGTCTGGCAGGGAAGGGGAGGGGCTCGCCCAGACTGGTTCGCATCATTCGCCTGACCGCAGACGGCGAGGCTAGCCGAAGTAAGCCTTCATAGGCTTGAGATACTATTCCTCCCAGCCCCGTCGGCACTCGTCAACCTGCCCTGCCGGAAAGCCATTGTTGACGAGGGTGAGCGTGCATCCGCTGGTAGTGTCCTGCAGGGTCAGCTCGAGCAGCGTATCGGCCTGGTCCTCGGCAAAATCCGTGGTCCTCCAGCTTTGCAGGATGCGCGCACCTGGATCGAGCCAGGCCTGGTAGAGGTCCGTTGCGGAAACCGCGAAATCAGCTTTTAGACGAATCTGGTCCATGCAGGGAAACTACTGAGGATCGGACTCGCCAGCTAGACGCTCGACGCTGATATCCTGAATGCGACCCTGTCGGCAGGATCCCATACATGCTCCATGTCGCAGGTGTAGCCGCGCAGCCATAATGCACCGTCGATCCTCCGCAGGTAGAAGCCCTTGGGGAAATCATCGGAATCCGACAATGGGATAGACATAATTGTTACTGAACCTGCGGGCGCCCTGTTCTTGCGTATTTCCGCGTGTTCCCTTTGATCGAGGTAGCGCAGCCGAAAATACGGACCTAATTCAAGGGGACATGCCGACAGTCCCAACTCCTGTGCCCGCTCCAGCATCTCAGGAAACGAGGCCCCCTCGGGGAAGCCTAGATCGGCAACCGACATTTCGACAACTGATGCCGACTGCCTTGAGGCGGCGGTCTCGAAGAGCTGGCTGGAAAAAAGGATGCGAGCATTTTCATTGAGCATGATCGAAGCAGCCTGCATTTGGGCCAGTAATTCAGCTTTTGTATACCCGCCATATTCGACAGTCCGCACGAGTACGTCTTCCCGTTGCAGCAGTTCGCCCCCACTGGTTTCCGGCATTCATCCTACCTGCCCGTAAAGGCCTGCTCGAGGTCAGCGATGAGGTCGGCCGCCGCCTCGATGCCCACCGAAAGCCTAAGCAGGCCCTCATCCACGCCCAGGCGATCGCGGAGTTCCTTGGGCGTCGAGGCGTGGGTCTGGAGGATGGGATAGGTGATAAGGCTCTCCACGCCGCCGAGGCTCTCCGCGTAGGTAATCACGCGAACGCGCTCGAGGATGGGACCAACAAGCTCTTTATCGCGCAGGGTAAAGGCCATCATTGAACCGAAGCCGGATGACTGCGATTCCGACAGGGCCCGCTGGGGATGGTCTGGCGAGCCAGCGTAGTGGAGTGCAGCGACCTCGGGCCGCTTCGCAAGCCAGGTGGCGATGGCGTGGGCGTTCCGTTCCTGCTTCTCGACCCTGACGGCGAGGGTCTTGATGCCACGGAGGAGAAGCCAGGAATCGAAGGGCGCCAGGACTCCGCCGGTCGTGCGCTGGATCTCGAAGAGCCTCTCCCCGAGGCTGGTGTCGGCGACTACGGCGAAGCCTGCCAGGGTGTCGTTGTGGCCGGCCAGGAACTTGGTCCCCGAGTGGATGACGATGTCGGCGCCGAGCTCGAGGGGGCGCTGGAGGAGGGGAGTGAGGAAGGTGTTGTCAACTATGACGATTGCCCCGCGCGTATGCGCCAGGGCTGACAGGGCGCGGATGTCGCTGACCCTCGACATGGGATTGGAGGGGCTTTCGATGACAAGGGCCTTGGTGGAAGGCTTCCAGGCGGCTTCGACGGCCGAAAGCGAGCGCGTGTCCACGAGGTTGAAGGACAGGCCGTGGCGCGCACAGGTCGTCTCGGCGACGCGGTAGGTGCCGCCGTAGAGGTCCTCGGAGTACAGGACGTGGTCGCCAAAGGACAGGAGGTCGAGGCAGGCGGTGATGGAGGCCATCCCCGTGCTGAAGGCGAAGCCCCGCTTTCCCGACTCGAGGATGGCCATCGTCTCCTCGAGTTCCTTCCGCGTAGGGTTATCCTGCCGCGTGTAGTCGAAACCCGTGCTCTTCCCGAGCCCTGGGTGGCGGAAGGTCGCCGTCTGATAGATGGGAAAGCTCACCGCTCCTGTCACCGGATCGAAGCCCTGCGAACCGTGGACCACCCTCGTCTCGAGACTACAGTCAAGCTTCCCCTTGTCCATGCCTTCCTCCCTCATATCGTAAAGTCGCTTGTTCCGCGCCGGGCTTCTACGTCCCTCGCGAGTTCCTCAAGTGTGATGGCCCTGAGGCTCTCCTCCATCGCTACCCGGAGCCGTTTCCAGGCCTCGCTGGAAGCTCCCCTGGTGCTGCCGCTCGCGCTCCCATCCTCGCTGCCCTCATCCAACTCAAGGAGTTCGCGGTCCAGGCTGGTAACGAGATCAAGGACGCTGATCGAGGCTGGTGGGCGGGCCAGAAAATAACCCCCCTGCGAGCCCCTGACCGCATCTACCAGCTTTCCGGAGCGGAGACCGAGCATGATCTGGCCTAGATATTTTTCCGAAATGCCCTCGCGCTCGCCGATTTCGCCGAGCTGGAGGGGGCGGGCATTCCTGGCCAGGGCTAGCTGGCAGAGGATCCGAAGCCCGAACTGTAGGCGTGTAGAAATACGCATGTCTCGCACTGTAGCAAAGGATGGGTGCATTGCAGAAGCTGCATTCGAGCAGATGATATACTATAAAAGCTATGATATCAATAGTGAATCTGACTTATTTCACTACCCACGAAGAGTTGCAGTCATGCATCCCAGCTTCCCAGCGTCCCAGCCTATCAACGCTTCCGCTCCACCCGTGCGCGGAGGATGCGACAGACCAGGCCGATGACGGCGGAGTAGAAGAGGCAGAGGAGGCATGCCGCCAGTGGCTTACCGAGCTCGGACAGTTCCCTGAGGTTTGCGATCGTGAGGATGATTCCCGCGAAGGTACCGATGGCAGCCGCAGCGTAGGTAGCCTTCTCCACAAAGGCCCAGAGGGCCGAGGAGGCAGCCGCTGTCGGAGTCTTCTCGGCTGCGAAGGCGTCCTTCCAGGCAGTGATCCACTCCCTCATCGGCCAGACGGCCATCATCGCGAGAAAGGGCACCACAAGGGCGATTATCGCCGGCGTGAACATGAGGTAGGCGACGGGATTGCCTCCCTCGAGCACGATACAGCCGACAACGACGGCGATGAATCCCAGGGTCCCGAGAATGAATCTGGTCATGGTGGCCTCCTTGTTGCTTGGCATACATCGGGAGAGCTTCCGCGTTGGGAAGGTTCTCTCATAATAGCGCGTCCAGCCCTTCGCCTCGAGAGACTAGTCCCATATCGCCTTTGAAAAATGTCTCTGTATTGTGAGGTCTTTGGTCAGGAGGCGGACATCGGCGCACTCTGCCTGCGCTACGATGAGCCGGTCGAAGGGGTCGCGGGTCCAGGCAAGTCCGTAGGCCCGCCGGACGACCTTGGAGAACAGGGAATTGTCCTCGACGAGACCGGCGCGTCGATGCAGGTGATCGAAAATATCGTCAGCCTGGACCTTGATCCCCCCGATCTCGAAGAGATAGCGCAACTCGAGCAAAGCCATCGGAGAAACTGCCAGGGGCTCGGCTTCGATCAGGTGCCCGGCGAGCGGTGGGAACATCTCCCTACGCCCTTCATAGAGCCATACGAGGGCATGGGTATCGAGGAGAATCAAGGCAGGTCCTGCCCTCTCCATTCTTCGGACCAATCCATATGGACTAGTTCTTCACGGCCCCGACGGAGCATTCGCGAACTTCCAGCCGATCCCAGATGCTGCCCGGATGCTCAGCTTGGATAAGGAGACGTCTCCCGTTCCGCTCTATTTCCACAGGTTCCCCCGTGGCGAGCACCTGGTCGAGGATGGCATAGAGGTTTTGACTGAGTCTGCTTGCAGTGAGTGTCATGGACGCCTCCCTTTCAACAGGGTATCGCGTACGTGGCTTTCTTGAAATGCGTACGTACGGAAAAGAAGAAAACCATACCCTTCTCTCAGCGTTTTATCCCGAGGTCAGGATGATGGCAGCAGGTTCGCTGCCATCCTTGTGCTGAAGCTCCCCCCCGTCCTGAGGTCATTCGTCGCACGGGGCGCGTGCCAGTCGGGGGAGGCAAAGGTCCACTTCGTGATGTGCAAGGGATTGGTCCAACAGTCCCAGACAGTTGCGAGGCGTGCCGCCACTACGGTCTCCACGATGATCCTGTTTGCCGACATCAGGTCCTCACTTCCAGACGGCGACGATCCCGCCGAAGACAACGTAGGTTGCGAGGTACAGGACGTTGTTTATAACTAACACTATCGGCTTCCGGCCTTCGAACTGCGTGTTGAGGCTATGGGTAACCGCGAATCCGAGCCAGACCACGAGGCCCGCGAGAGCGCCGCTTGCGAAGTCGGCAGCCTTGAAGCTGTGTACCACGACCTGAAGGAAATAGGAGAACAGAAGGGTAGCGACAAAGGCGCTGCCCATAAGGCGGGGCATGGCCCTCTTTTCAGCCTCGGTCATCTCCTTCTTGTCCGGGTCCATCCCGGTCCCGATCTGCCAAGCCTTGAACCAGGGTACCGCGGGTGAGTAATAGAGCCAGCTCAGGAAGAAATTGACGAGGGCGACTACGACAAAGGGAAGCCAGGAAAAACTGAAATCGATCATTGTAGCTCCTTCTCATGATGAAAAGTGCCCAAAGAATTCCGCAGAGTCAAGTTTGGAGACCTATAAAGTCGTGATTCGTGGACGCAATCTGTAGATATCAGACAAGCTGTCATGGCGCCAATCCGTTTCGGGATACCATAGCCTAGAGAAGCTCATCTAACTGGGCGTTCCCCGGTTTGGGCGAAGTCCTGAGCAAAGCAATTCTGGTTGTTATTAACTCTATCTTATCTTCGAGGTAGGTGTTGAGGGCCTCGATGCGAGGCCGTTCGCCAAGCTCCTTTCCTCTTTTTTTTCGGCCAGGAGTTCAAGTACCACATCGCGAATGGCTCCACCATATTCGTCGAGAAGCAGCTCAAATAATCATCAAGGCCCTTGGGCGGCAGCTCGATCACATCCCTTTCGGGATATACTATCACGTACCAATTGGCTTGATGACAATGGATAATGCCTATGTCATAGCCGCTGTCCACCGATTCGAATCCCCAGGCCCGTGATCCTGATTCAACCGCATAGATATTCCTGACGCCGTATTTCCCCTCTATCCAGGTGAGCCTTTCCTGAATCGATCGCCGAAATGCTGAGTCAATTTCACGCTTCATGGATACTCACTCCCGTGACTCCCGGGTTTCAGCCGGCCCTGGGTTTTACCGCGAAGCAGGGCTCGATGGCTTCCTTGACCCTGGCGAGGAGCTCATCCTGCGATGCCGCCTGCGTGTGGCATCCACGAAGGCTCGGTACTGAGGCTATGAGTACGCCATCGGAATCCCTTTCGTTGACGACGTTGAATCCTCGGTAGGGCAAAGTGAATCAGAGAAAGCATGGCGTTGCTTTTCGCGAAGCACTCAGTATTTTCAACGATCCGTACATCTTGTCGAAACTTGATGAGCTGCACTCGATCATGGAGGACCGCTGGATTTCTCTGGGAGTCTCGGAGCTTGAACGACTGCTCATAGTCGTTCACACTGAGTGCGATATCGATGACGACACCGAGGTGATCAGGTTGATATCAGCACGCCGGGTCCGACGAACCCTCGGGTCTGACCCTCAACCCAATTCCTCCACTCGAATAGGAGGGCGATATCATGGATTTTTCCAGGCCCGTTTCAATTGAGCGCCTTGATGGCCGCAAGCTTCGCGTCCACTTTGCCGATGGCAAGGAAGGGGTTGTCGATTTTGCGCCTGAGACCCTGTACCACGATGCCACGGGGATTCCTCTTCCAGCGTGGATGGAAAGGTGAAGCACAAAACTGTAGCATCATGGATTGTGCTCTATGATTATTCGCAAACGGAGGCTCTGCGAAGTACTTTATTACGGCGAAACTCCCCAACCTGAAGTGCATTTCAACTGCAACCATCGGTGGCTGGCTGGTTGGTACAAAGCTGGCTGGCACATCCTCCCTGGGGACAATGGCTCTGGAAAGAGCAGCATTCTTAAAGCTTTCTCCCTTCGCCTTATCGGTCCAAAGTCTCTTGTACGGCGAAGAGCTCATCCTGCGATGTGGCTTGCGTATGGCATTCCCGGAGGCTCGGCACCGAGGCAATGAGTATGCCCTCGGAATCCCTTTCGATAACGACGTTGAATTCGCGCTTCATGCTGGTCTTCCTCCGTGATCTACGGCTGCAAAAAGGCGTCCTGAGTGGGACGCCTTTGGATTAATAAACCTTGACGGGTTGCTGTAGCAGTCCTGCCGGCCATACCTCGCCACGCAAGCGTGGCGCAACGAAGCTACGCTTCGTCGATCCCCACCAGCGGCATGGGTGGCCGAAAAAAAGAAGCGCCCTTGCGGGCGCCTCTTCATGCAGCAGAGTGCTGGCTTTGGATGAGTAGTCCATTCCGCCCATTCCGCCCATGCGGCCCATTCCACCACAGCCGCAGCCGCCCATGGGGGCCTTCGGCTAACGCTACGCTACGTTCGAGGGCGCGCTTTGCGATGCGGAAGCCGACCTTCTCGTCGTCGGTCATCTTGGAGAGGTCGACCTTGTCGAGGGCCAGTGAGGCCTGGATGAGGGCGATACATTTGGCGCTAACGCTTCGCTCGGCTACGCCAAACGCTTCGCTATGCCTCCGGCTCGCTCCGCTATACTTCGTTCGAACTGGCGCTTGATCTGGCCGATGACGTCTTCCTTTGCCCTTCTTGTGGACAAAAGCGGACCCTCCTCCTCGGGGAGTACCTGGCTGACGACCTGCTCCTCAGGCTACCGCACCGGCAGTTCGGCGCGAACGAAGTTCGCGATGGACGATTCCAAAGGCGCTGCGCGGATTCCTTAAGTGGGATCGATCGCTGTTCGCTGGCATTGGGAAGCTGATCTTCGCCTTGATCGCCGAACGAAGTCTAGCGGAGCGCTAATATTACGCTGAGGCGGCTGGCAGGCCCTTGGCCACCGGCATGGTGTCAAGTCACCAGACCTTCGGGGAATTCGCCACATTCAGGAAGGCCATATCGCGGTTGGGTGGGATGATGTAGGCGCTATTGGGCTCGACCCTCAGCCCTGCGGCTCTTCCGCTCCCACGAGGACCGGGTCCTTCTCGAGAACACCCTCAGCCGCTACTTCCCCCGCGCCTTGGCCGCCCGTGTCCTCGGGGAGCGGAGGGCCGACCTCAAGCCCGAGAGCAAGGAGCTCTCGATCCTCTTCGCGGACATCTCCAACTTCACCGGCTGGAGTTCGGACAAGAGCCCGGAGCTGGTGCATGAATTCCTTTCCAATTACCTCGATTCGATGTCAGCCATCCTCTTCGAGCACGGCGCGACGGTCGATAAATTCATGGGCGACGGGATCATGGCCTTCTTCGGCGACCCGGTGGAGCAACCGGACCATGCGGCGCGGGCCCTCCGTGCGGCGCTCGCCATGCAGGTCCGGGCGCGGGAGATCGCCGCCGAGTGGAGGGAGCGCGCCGCTATCGACCTCCGGATCCGAATCGGCGTCAATTCCGGCCGCGTGATCGTCGGCAATCTCGGCCCGAAGAGCCGCATCGAGTACACAGTGATCGGCCCGGCGGTCAACCTCGCCCAGCGCATGGAGGGCAACGCCCCGGTCGGGGGCATCCTGGCCTCCTCGGCGACGCGGGACCTCGCGGGCCCGGGCTTCCTCCTCGGCGGGGTCTTGGCCGTCAAGGCGAAGGGCTACGACATACCCGTCGAGGCCTACGTGCTCGAGGGAGAGGCCGGCACCGCCGCGGGCAGCGCCCCAGCCCTCCTCGGCGCGCCCGCTACCTGAGCTCCTCGAAGAGGGCGAGGACCTCGTCCTCTTCGAGGGCGCGATCGTAGATGCGTACATCGTCGATGGACCCCGTGAAGAAGTCGATCGGCTTCCCCGATCCGGCGATTCCGTCGTTGTCAACATCCGATCGTCCCAGGTAGACGGGACTGTCCTCCGGCACCATTTCGGCTACCGCCTTCTGTCTGGTCGCCAGGACGCCATCGATGTAGACGGATGCCTGGCTGTCCTTCATGACAAAGCAGGCATGGATCCATCGGCCGACGTATCGCTTTTCGAGATCGGCCTTGGCCAGGCGGTCGAGGGAGACCGCAACCTGCGAGCGTCCGTCGTTGAAGGCAAGGCTCATCCCTCCGAATTGGTAATTCTCGCCGAACATGAAGTTCCAGATAATGCCTTTTTGCCCGCCTTCGACATATTTGTTCCAGTTGGAGATGAGGGGGCTCCGGGTCATCTGCACCTTGGGACTGGAGCTTCTCGTGAGCCTTTCCATGAAGAACCACAGCGAAGCGCTCATCTCCCGCACGGGGTTCTGGAAGAGCCTGCCCATGTCGATGTAACTCGTACTGCCATTGAAACCGGCCGCATGGGATTCCTGCCCGAAGCGGTCGCTGCCGAGCGTGACGTCGGCCACCTTGCCCAGGCGCCGCTTGACGGAATCCTTCGTGTCGCCGTTGAAGAGCCACTCGCTCACGAGGCCGTTCCGGGGTGGTGGAACCGGCGCCGGAGCGGCGACCACGGGGGTGGACTCGGGCGTCTCCTCGAGCAGGGCGAGCACCTCGTCCTCCCCGAGGGCCCGGTCGTAGATCCTGATGTCGTCCAAGGCGCCGTCGAAGTAGTTGATGTCTCTCCAGCCCCCGTCCTTGGTCGGCTCCTTGTTCATCTCGGAGTGGCCGATCCAGAGGGCGGTGTCGAGATCGGGAACCATGGGTCCCGCCACCTTCCCCACGCCGGCCTTCACGCCGTCCAGGTAGATCGTCGCCACCGTGCCCTTTACGACCAGGCAGGCATGCATCCATTTGCCGAGGTGCCCGGCCTCGTATTCCGGCAAGGGCTTCCAGTCGACGCCGAACATGCCATCCCTCGCCCCGTCGCAGACGGTGACGCTGAGTGCGGCACCTCCATCCTTCGTGTTCACGAAATGGCCGAACTGGAAGCCCTTCTGGCCCCCGGCCACCCAGCGGTTCCAGTTGCTCACGAGGATGCCCACCGAAACACCCACTGCGGGGGCCGGGTGATAAAGACTCCTTGCCATGTACCAGACCGAGACGCTCCATTCCGGCACGGGCTTCTCGAAGATCCTGCCCGCGTCGATAGCGCTTGTCCTCCCGTTGAAGTCTCCCGCGGCCCTGTCCTTCCCGAAGCGATCCTGGCCGAGCATGACATCGATCACCTTGCCCGCGCGGCGCTTGACGGAGTCCTTCGTGTCGCCGTTGAAGAGCCACTCGCTCACGAGGCCCTTCCGCGGCAGAGGCATCGAGGCCGTCGAGACAGCCACGGGGGAGGACTCGGGTGTCTCATCGATCAGGGCCAGCACCTCGTCGTCCTCCAGGGCCCGGTCGTAGAGCCGGACGTCGTCGATGGCCCCGTTGAAGAAATCCACCGGGTTTCCCTTGTCATCGCGGTCGATGTCGCTTCGACCCATCCAGAGCGGGGAATCCGGGTCGGGGACCATGGCCGTGGCGGCGCTTCCCGCCTGGGAGACGCTTCCGTCCAGGTACATCACTCCTTTGCCATTCTTGACCACGAGACAGGCGTGGACCCAGCGATCCTTCAAGCCCTTCTCGAAGCTATCGGAGTTGGACGCAGGACTTCCGAAGCCTTTCTCCATTTTCCCATCGCAGGTCACCACATCCATTGAGGCTTGGTTATACTTAGAGTTGTAGCCGAATTCCCAGATCCAACCCCGCTGCGCACCCTGTATCCACCGGTTCCAGTTGCTGAGCAGGGGACTTCGGGTGAATTCCACTTGTCTCTGGGTCCTGGTGAGAGCGGCGAGGTCGAACCAGAGGGAGACGCTCCATTCGCTCATCGGTTTCGTGAACACCGCCCCCATGTCGATGCCGCTCGTCGTGCCGTTGAAGTATCCCGCGCTCCGGTCCCGGCCGAAGCGATCGCTGCCGAGCGTCACGTCGACCACCTTGCCCGTGCGGCGCTTGACGGAGTCCTTCGTGTCACCGTTGAAGAGCCACTCGCTCACGAGGCCCCTCCGGGGTATGCCGGTTTCGGGGACGGCGCTCGCCACGGCGGTGGCGGGCAGAGCGGTTCCAGGCGTGGCGGCGCTAGCCGAGGAGTCGCCCGATCTCGTCACCGTCACGGAGAGGGAGCCGGCGTTATTGGTGTACTTGCTGTCATTCACCTCAAAGAAGAGCTCTCCTGCCGAGGCCGCGACGAAGCTTCCACCTGAGCCCACCAGGAAGGGAGGGCCGTCCGCGCCGATCCGTCCCGCGAGGGACCCCACAGGCGCGTCAGGAAGAGGGTAGGTCCCGGCATTGGCCTTGTCGGCGGACCGAGGAGTCTCACCGCGCGGCGCGCCGGCCGGACCGTTGAACTTGTCCCAGTATCCGTCGCGCAGGCCCACGGCGATGTTGACGCCGCCCTCGGGACCGGAGACCGTCGAAATCGAATAGGCCTGGCCCTTCTCGAGCCTGATGCCGCTTCCTTTCCAGGCCTCGGCGCCCTTGACCGAGACGGTCACGGCCCGGCTGGGGGCGGCGGCCTGAGCCAATGGCTTCTCCTCCTGCGCTCCCGCGAGCCAGGCCGACTTGAAGAACTGGTTGTAGATCGCAGGCACCTGCTTGTTGTTGCTGACGCTGACGACATCGGCGCCCGTACGGTTGAAGACCTCCTTGATCTCGAGTCCCGGGGTCCTCAAGTGCTTGAGGAGCTGGCTCGTGAAAAGCCCGTTCCGTCCGTCCCCGTCCTGCGCGACGGAACCGGCGCTCGTTGCATAGGCGATGATCGAGCCGGGAGGTTGGGTCCCCACGACCGACAATCCCCGGTTCCCGCCCCGCGCCCAGCTGAAGGGGTTGTCGCGGCAAGCGTCCAGCACAACGACGTTGAGGCCGTTCCCGGCCTGCTGGAGGGTGTCGAGGACGGATTGTGCCGCCAGGGCCTTGCTCTTCAGGAAGGCCTCGCCCGCGATCTGCGCGTCGGCGGGGATCAGGTAGTTGATGCCGTTGGACTGGATGCCGTGGCCGGCATAGAAGAAGAATCCATAGGAACCCGGGGATTGTCCGAGCTGGTTGCCGAGGCGGATGACCCCGGCCTCCATGTCGCCAAGGTTCGCGTCCCTGAGCAGGTCGACCTTGAAGCCCAGACCGCGCAGGGCGTCGGCCATGTCGCTGGCGTCGTTGACCGGGTTCTTCAGCTTGGGGATCGACGAGTAGTTGCCGTTCCCTATGACCAGGGCGAAGCGGTCCTGGGCGGGGAGAAGCTGGGCGACCGACAGAAGGACGAAAAAGGCGAGCAGGAGTTTCCGGTTCATCATGGCCTCTTGGGATAAATATGGCTGATTGCTGCCGCGGCTGCCATAGCCGACATTAAGAATCGCGAACGCGGCCGAGAAGACGCGCAAGGATGGTCCGCCGCCGCATCCCCCGCGTCTGTCGGTTCATACGCAAGCTCCGGCCATGTCCGTCCGGCCCGAGGATACGGCAGGCTGGCAAGTTCCCATTTCCGGGTCGAGGAATCGAACATACTAAATGGCATAGGCTCGCTGTTGCTTTTCAATACTTTCACGCGTTGGCGCAAGGCACGCAAGTGTTTTTGTGCGTGCTCAATTTCCATTTTAAGTGTCATCATCATTTACAACCTACGGTCAAGAACCCCTGTTTTGCCGATCCAGTTGATCGACAGCGCCAAAAAGAATACAGTATTTACCATCGGAATAAAGCTCACTTCCCTGCGGCTTAATTGTTTCAACACCATTCCACACCGTCACCTTGAAACGCTCACCATTTCCCAGCGTCACAAACTTGGGCAGTGCGGCTCTTGATCGAATGGCTGCCACGGAGGCTGCGTTCTGGAGGGCGCTCCTGGTGACCTTGGCGGCATCGATGATGCCGGCCTTGATCATGTCGGTCCACTCCATCTTGGCGGCATAGCTCGCTTCGCTAACGCTCACTTCGTTCGCTAGGCTCCGCTCGCTGTACGGCAAGGATTGAAGACGGTGACTATGCCCGCCTCGCGGCGGGCTACCGAATCGAAACCAATGCCCTTCTTCTCGAGCTTGGCCTTGTCGGCGATGATCGAACCTATCGGTCCTTAAATGATCGGACCGATGCCGGCGTTCTAACGCTCCGCCTTCGGCTAACGCTTCGCTAGACTCCGTTCCGCTAGACTGCGTTCAGCGATCTGACGGATTGGCTCCTAACGCTTCGCTATACTGCGTTCAAGGGCGCGCTTTGCGATGCGGAAGCCGACCTTCTCGTCGTCGGTCATCTTGGAGAGGTCGACCTTGTCGAGGGCCAGAGAGGCCTGGATGAGGGCGATGCATTTGGCGCTAACGCTCCGCTAAACTTCGTCCAAATGATCGCGCCAAAGCCGGCGAGCTTGGCAAGGCGCTCCTGGAGCTTCTCCTTGTCGTAGTCGCTGGTGGTGTCCTAACGCTTCGCTCGGCTCCGCCAAACGCTTCGCTCGGCTCCGCCAAACGCTTCGCTCGGCTCCGCCAAACGCTTCGCTCGGCTCCGCCAAACGCTTCGCTCGGCTCCGCCAAACGCTTCG
>CAIJMU010000161.1 GCA_903821875.1 uncultured Spirochaetota bacterium | reverse complement strand
CCCGACTCTGCGTGCAAGATCCAGTTCAACCAGTCCGAGGATCTCTTCCTCAGCCTCTCCCAGGAGCTGTTCTATCCCCGCCTCCAGATCCACCATGACATCGCCCTCCTTGAACCAAGCGCTTCCTATGCCCAGGCCTTGAAACGTTTTGTCAGGGACCTTGCACTGGTCCTTCCCTCAACCCTAAGCGGCCTTACCTACTATTTCGATCCAGCCGAGACACTGAAGCCCTGTTTCTACCGGCTCTACAAGGTCGAGGAGTCGATCTACCTTTATCACCTGCGGATCGACCTCGCACAGCGCCCCTTCGAGGGTGAGGTCCTCGAGCCCGGTACCAACGACCATACTGCTGCCTATTCAAGTCCAAAGCTTTTCCTCGAAAGCGAGGTCATCCCCCTCGACGCCGTGATGTGGGAGCTCGGACGGGTGCGCGCCTTCCACATCCACCAGCTCATCTCCAATACTTGGATCGGAGAGACCAAGCGAGGGCATTATGTCCAGGGCATCTGGATGGACGACAACCTCTCCAAGTTCTTCACGAAGCTATTTCAGCCTGTAGGGACCCGCATCTACCCATGGTTTCCCTTTTTCTGCAAATACAAGACGGTCTGCGCCTCGGTGCCGAATCCAGGACCTGAGGCACGGCGCCGGATCATGCCCCTCCTCCATCGCGCCATCAATTTCCTCAAGCCTGAGATGGAAAAGATCCAGACAAACCTCAGGAACGAGGACTTCAGCGAGAATATGCCCGGATACCAGGCCCTGCTGGCAAAGATCCCTCCTGCCTGGCGAGAGGTGCTGACTGGCTACTCCTCTCGTCCCTATCTAAACGCCCGTGACATGAAGGAGTTCGTGCTTGAAACCCCCGATCGCAAGCGCCCGTGATCTTTCCGGGCTCACAGTCACCGTCATGGGACTCGGCCTCCATGGTGGCGGCCTTTCCACCGCTCGCTTCCTGGCTCAGGCCGGTGCCCGTGTCACGGTAACCGACACCAAGGATGAAACCGTACTGGCAACATCACTGGCAGCCCTTGAGGGCCTGTCCATCCGCTATGTCCTAGGACGCCACGACCTTGAGGACTTTTCCCGGGCAGACCTGGTCATAAAGAATCCCGCAGTGCGGAGTGATTCCCCGTATCTGCTTGCGGCCAAGGCAGTCGAAACGGACATTTCATTGTTCCTGCGCCTGAGTGCCGCCCCGATCATCGCGGTCACTGGCTCCAAGGGCAAATCGACTGTTGCCACAGCCCTGCACCACGGCTTTGTCGAAGCCGGTCGCAGGGCCTTCCTGGGCGGCAACATCACGGTGTCACCCCTCGAATTCATAAAGGAAACCGACGAGACCACAGCGGTGGTGCTCGAGCTCTCCTCCTGGCAGCTCGCCGATCTCAGGGGCCTCGGCGTCCTCAAACCCCGGGTTGCCCTTCTCACAAGCATCATGCCCGACCACATGAACCGCTACGCTTCGATGGACGAGTACGTGGCTGACAAGCGCCTCATCTACGCCGACCAGGATGCCGGCTGCCACACTGTCCTCAATGCCGAAGACCTGTGGAGCCACCTTTTCGCGGCGGAGACGAGGGGGCGGGTCGCCTGGTACGGAGCCCAGGATGCTCACGCCGACACGGAGGCGGCCTGGCTCGAGGGCAAGCGCGGCCGGGCCCGTATTGGCATCCCAGGGGATCCGGACGCCGAATGTGGCTATATCCTCCCGGAGCACCTCCTGGTGCCCGGACGCCACCAACGCATCAACCTCCTCGGAGCAGCACTTGCGCTCAGGCTTTTCGGTCTCGAGGCTGCTGCCATAGAGCGAGCCATGGGTAGCTTTAATGGCGTAGAACATCGGCTTGAGCCCTTTGCAGACAAGGACGGCATCGCCTGGTACAACGACTCCGCAGCGACCATACCTCAGGCTGTCGCTGCAGCCCTCAACAGTTTCGAGGAACCCGTGATTCTCATAACCGGTGGCACGGACAAGAATCTTGACTTCGAGCCCGTCCACGAAGCCTATGCCCGGGCCAAGGCCATCATCCTCCTTGCCGGAAGCGGCACGGAAAAGCTCCGAAACTGGCTTGATCGGGATGGCACCCGCTATGTCGGCCCCTTCAACGACCTCGACTCAGCTGTTTCCGAGGCTGCACGAGTAGCCCGCCATGGCGACAAGGTCCTGCTCTCTCCAGGCTGCACCTCCTTTGGCATGTTCCTACACGAGTTCGATCGAGGAAAAAAATTCAAGGAATCGGTTCGCCGCCTCCTGGGAGAAGCCTGAGCGGGGCACGACAGCCATATCTCTTTGCACTTGGGAGCGACTGTCGTAGTCCGAGAAAACCTTAATGTTGCAGAAATTTACATAATGTGCTAATCTGTCATTCTCACAGACCTGACTAAGGGTCGTGAGGAAAGGCGGGTCTCGTCAGCATGGGAACCACGATCTCGAAGATGATCCTCGAGCAGGTACGTCGCCAGCCAGGTGTCGTTGGCCAGTTTTCCAAGGACAAGAAGGGGGAGTTCCTCCCCATCACCTACGCCGAGATGTTCGGCCACGCCCAGGCGGTAGCGGCAGGGCTTCTCGAACTCGGACTGAAACGAGGAGACAGGGTCGGCCTCATTTCGGACAACCGGGCTGAATGGCTCCACACCGACATCGCGGTGCTCGGCCTCGGAGCCTGCGATGTTCCACGCGGCTGCGACGCGACAGAGCAGGAAATCCGCTACATCCTGTCGTGGAGCGAGTGCCAGCTCGCCTACCTCGAGAACGACAGGCAGCTGAGAAAAGTCACAAGCTCCCGGTCGGCCATGCCCACTCTCACCACAGTCATCCTCTTCGACGAGCCAGAGGCTTCAGCGAAGGCTGAAGCTGAGGCAACCGGTCTCAGAGTTTTAAGCCATGCCGAGGTCATCAAGCTCGGCGCCGCTCGCCAGGCCGCCAATCCCACAGAATTGGAAGGCGAGATTGCCAAGGGCCAGGAAGAGGACACCGCCACCATCATCTACACCTCGGGAACGACCGGAGAGCCCAAGGGCGTGGTGCTGACCCATGCCAATTACCTCTACGAAACTTCGAAGGTCTGTCCGGCCATCATCCATGTGAAAAGCGGGGACATTTTCCTCTCCGTCCTCCCGATCTGGCATTCCTTCGAGCGGGTCGTCCAGTACGTACTGCTCTCGGCGGGAGCCTCGGTTGCCTACTCCAAGCCCATCGGCTCTGTTCTCCTTGCCGACCTGCAGACCCTCAAGCCACAGTGGATGGCCTCGGTGCCCCGCATCTGGGAGTCGGTGATGGACGGCGTGTACCGCACCATGAGGCAGACTGGCGGCATCAAGGAAAAACTCTTCCGCTTCTTTGTTTCCGTCGGCGGCAAGAAGGCCTGGGCAGACAATGCCTTGAGTGGGCGGATTCCCGAGTTCGTCTCACGGTCGCGCGTTGCCGATGTCATCGCGGCGATCCTTCCCTGGCTCGTGCTCACTCCGCTAGCCGCCCTCGGCAATGTCCTGGTCTTCAAGAAGATCAAGGAAAAGCTCGGAGGCCGCTTCATTGCGGGCATCTCCGGAGGAGGCGCCCTCCCACCTGCGGTGGACCGTTTCTTCTCGGCAATCGGAGTCCTCATCCTGGAGGGCTACGGCCTGACCGAGACTGCACCGCTGCTGTCAGTCCGCATGCAGGACCACCCGATGCCAGGCACTGTCGGACCCGCCATCGAGGGCACCGAGATCCGCATCATCGACGAACAGGGCAAGGACCTTCCCTGGGGCTCGAAGGGGCTCATCCTTGTGCGAGGACCTCAGGTGATGAAGGGCTACTACAAGCGCCCGGACCTCACTGCAAAGGTAATGCGAGGAGACGGCTGGCTCGATACCGGCGACCTCGGCATGCTGACGCGCAAGGGTGAAATCGCGATAACAGGACGAGCCAAGGACACCATCGTCCTCCTGGGCGGCGAGAACATCGAGCCCTTGCCCATCGAGCAGAAGCTCTGCGAAAGCATCTACATCAGCCAGTGCATCGTCCTGGGCCAGGACAAGAAGTACCTCGCTGCCCTCATCATCCCGAACCAGGACACCCTTACCGCCTGGGCCAAGGAAAACGTAGTCCCCGTCGAGGACTGGGAGCAGCTCCTCAAGCAGCCCGAGGTCATCGAGCTCATCGACTCGGACCTCCGCGAACTCGTCTCGGCCAAGAACGGCTTCAAGAGCTTCGAGCGCCTCTTCCGCTTTACCCTTCTCCCGAAGGCCTTCGAGGTCGGCAAGGAGCTCTCCGCGAAACAGGAAGTCAAACGTCATGCCGTCGGCGCGATCTACGAAAAGGAGATCAAGAAGCTCTTCGAGGTATAAGCGGAAATGTCCCGCCCCCTGCGTGGCGCTCCCCAGGCGTCTGGCAGGAGCCGCGGACAGCCCTGTCCGCCCCAACCTTGAAATTTAGCAATAATTAGTACGGAAGGCCCCGGTGCAGACCGGGGCTTTTCCATATTATGTGGCTTTTGCGCCTGCATCATGCTAAAATCCCCGACTCCCCTGCGGGGAGATGGAGGATTCCCATGAAATCCCAGGACTATATCGCCCTGGACGAGCGCTATGGCGCCCACAATTACCACCCGCTTCCCGTCGTCATCTCCTGGGCAGAAGGCTGCCGCGTCAAGGATCCCGAAGGCAGGAGCTATCTCGATTTTCTTTCAGCGTACTCGGCGGTCAACCAGGGACACCGGCATCCGAAAATCGTCAAGGCAGCCAAGGACCAGCTCGATCTCTCGACCCTTACAAGCCGGGCCTTCCACAACGACAAGATGGGACTCTTCCTGAAGAAACTATGCGAATTCACGGGCTACGAGAACGCCCTGCCGATGAACACCGGCGCCGAGGCTGTCGAAACCGCCCTCAAGGCAGCGCGCCGCTGGGGTGTCGAGGTCAAGGGCGTGGAAAATGGCAGGCAGGAAATCATCTGCGTCGACGACAATTTCCACGGCCGCACCATCGCCGTCATTTCGATGTCCAGCGATCCCGACGCGACCGTCAACTACGGTCCCTACGTGCCTGGCTTCAGGCGCGTACCCTACGCCGACGCCCAGGCTATCGAAAAGGCCATTACCCCGAATACGGTAGCTGTCATCATCGAGCCCATCCAGGGAGAGGCTGGAGTCTTTGTGCCGCCCGTCGGTTACCTGAAAGCGGTGCGGGAAATCTGCACAAAGAACCATGTCCTCTTTATCTGTGACGAGATCCAGACAGGCTTTTGCCGCACGGGAAAACGCTTCGCCTGGGAGCACGAGGAGGCCCGTCCCGACATCATGTGCCTCGGCAAGGCCTTGGGCGGTGGCATCATGCCTATCTCCGCCATTGTCGCCGACCATGAAGTGATGAAGGTCTTCACGCCCGGCACCCACGGCTCTACCTTTGGCGGCAATCCCCTGGCCTCGGCCATTGGAATGGCAGCCCTCGAAGTCCTTGTGGATGAAAAGCTCGACGAGAACGCCGAAAGGCTTGGCCAGCTCTTCCGTTCGGAACTGGCGAAGATCGCCTGCCCCAGGGTCACAGAGATCCGAGGCAAGGGTCTCCTCAATGCCGTCGTCTTCGAGAAGGGCTTTGAAGCCTGGAACGTCTGCATCTCCCTCCGCGACGCTGGCCTCCTGGCCAAGCAGACCCACGGCAACATCATCCGCTTTGCCCCGCCCCTGGTGATCACCGAGGCGGAAATAAAAGAAGCAATTGCGATAATAAAGGGAGTTTTCGAAAAGATCGCGTAGGCAGTATCATTTCACCGAGGGCCCGTGCCGCGAGTTGCTGCACGGGCCTTTGCTTTGCGTGCCAAGCGGAGCCGGACCGCCTGCCCCTTCCTACCTATACCCAATGGCCACGGCAAGCATCAGCAGCCCCATGGTCAGCACGAAGGTTGCCAGCTGCAGGGGCAGGACCCACTTCGCCCAGCGCAGCCATGAGACGCCAGCCAGCGAGAGGGAGATGATGAGCACCGCATTGGTTGGATACAGCATGTTCGAGAAGCCGTCCCCGAAGGCGTAGGCCTGGACCATGACCTGTCGCGTGACGCCTGCGAGGTCGCCGAGGGGGGCGAGGATGGGCATCAGGAGGAAGGCCTTGGCCGAAGCCGAGCCCACGAAGAACTCGAGCCCGAGGGTGAGGATGTAGGCAATGGCTGCTGAACCGTAGGCTGAAGCCCCTGTCGCGGCCGTCGCCGCATGGAAAAGCACCGTGTCCAGGATGCCGCCTGCAAGGATGATGCGTTTCACTGACAGCGCCATGAGGATGAGGAGGGCTGCCGGAAGGACGCCGAGGGCTCCGTCAAGGAAGGCCTTGCCGACACGTTTGCCACTGAGTCCTGCCGCAAAGCCGGTGACGAGACCTGCCGCAAGGAAGGCCAGGGCCATGAGGGGCATTGAGAGATCCGAGAGCCCCGGAGTGAATGCAACAAATAGGATGATCACCAGGAGTGCGAGCATGGACCAGGAGAAGACGCGGACACCCCGCGCCTCCAGTCTTGGGTCGATGGCCGCCTTCTCCGTGACGATCGTGCCGCTGGCGACCCTGCCACCGGCGACCCTGCCACCGGCGACCCTGCCGCTGGCGACCTCTATTGCAGCCGGCCTCCCCTTGCCTTCGATGCTTCGGGCATAGGCCACGAGGAAGGCCATGTACATGGCATAGCAGGCAGCGAATACCAGGACGCGGAATGGCGCGCCGGAAAAAAGAGGCAGGCCTGCTATCTTCTGGGCAGTACCGATTGAAAAGGGATTGGAGATCGCCGCGGCAAAGCCGAAGCCCGTCGCCAGGACGCTCATGCCGAGCCCCATGAACACGTCCCAGCCGAAGGACGCCGCAAGGGCGATGCCGACAGGCACCAGAAGGACCGACTCCTCGAAGACGCCCATGATGGCTCCGAGAAGCATGCAGAACAGGCAGATGATCCCCAGGAGAAGGAAGCGCCGCTTTCCGAAGCGCTTTGCAAGGGCGGCCACCGCCGAGGCGAGGACCCTTCCCTCGTTGAGCACGGAAAAGGACCCGCCAGCGATCGTGATGAACAGTATTATGATGATCGCCATGAGCGCGTCCGGGGAGACGAGGACCTCCGCTGGCGCGGTGAACCATCTCCAGACCGGATAATCAGGCTTGGGCGTCTCGTGGTAGGAACCAGGGACCAGGACCTCGCCCCCATCGGCCTTGATCCGCTCGTAGCTCCCCGAGGGGAGGACGAGGGTAAGGACTCCTGCTGCGATCATCATGGCCAAAAGTATGATCGCGCTTGTAATAAAGGCCTTGACGCCGATCGATACTCCGCCGACTTTCTCCGCCATGATGACTCCTCGCTGATACTGTGGTTACACAATATATCCGCTGCGTCGCTGTGGCGGAAGGGTGGCGGGCTGTCGTTGACCCTTCCAGCCGCGTTGGCCGATACTGGCGAGCCGGAGGTCTCACATGCCGCTCGTGCTCGTGGTTTCCACCATCGTCCTGGCCTTCGTCGCCATCGTCCTGGCGCGCACATTGTCCATCCCGGCTTCGGCTGCCCCAAAAGCTCCGCTGCTGCCGGAGGAACTCGAAAGCCATGCGGGAATCGAGGACAAGCTCGCAGCGGCTGTCCGCTTTGCCACCGTTTCGTCCTGGGAGGCTGGCTGCGAAGATTCTGGGACCTTTGCGGCCTTCGTCTCGGCCCTGCCGGGCTTGTTTCCGCGGGTCCACGCCGCTTTTGTCCGGGAAGTGATCGGCGACCGTGGGCTTCTCTATACCTGGCTGGGCGGAGACCCTTCCCTCGAACCCGCCATACTCTGCGCCCACTACGATGTTGTGCCTGCAGAGGATGCTGCGGAATGGCAGCACGGGCCCTTTTCCGGAGACCTGGCCGATGGCTACGTCTGGGGACGGGGAACCCAGGATATCAAGGTGACCCTCGTCTGTGCGCTCGAGGCAGCGGAGCGGCTGCTCTTGCGTGGATTCCAGCCCAGGCGCAGTATCCTCTTCGCCTTCGGCGGCGACGAGGAGGTAGGGGGTAACCGGGGAGCCGCCTTGATCGCGAAGGAACTCGCGCGGCGCGGCACCCGAGCGGCCTTTCTCCTCGACGAGGGCGGGCCGGTCGCAAAGGGCATGCTCGCCATGGCAGACCGTCCCCTGGCCCTCGTCGGCATCGCCGAGAAGGGTTACATCGATGTGAAGCTCGAAGCTACGGGAGCCGGCGGCCATGCCTCGATGCCGCCTCGCCGCACGGCCACCGGAGATATTGCGCGGGCAGTTGCCGCCCTCGAGGCACATCCAGGCTCGACAAGAATCGGCTTTACGGTCCGGAGTTTCCTCGGCCGCCTTGCTTCCTACGTCCCCTTCGGCTATCGCATCCTTTTCAGCAACCTCTGGGTCTTCGGCCCCCTCGTCAAGCTGGCTTTCTCAGGATCCCCTACCACGGCAGCCCTGCTCCGCAGCACCCGGGCCGCAACCATGCTCGAAGGCAGCCCCAAGGAAAACGTCCTCGCTGCGCATGCAAGCGCCATCATCAATGTGCGAATCCTCCCAGGCGAGGATTCTGCGGGAGTTCTGGATCGCATCGCGCAGATTGTCAGAGGCTTTGCTGTGACCGCATCGCCTGCCCATGCCGACAGCGTCGTCGAACCCCTCCCGGAATCATCCCTCGATACCGAAGGCTGGCGCGCCATCGAGACCGCGCTCGGCGACGCCTTCCCGGAAGCGGCAATGCTGCCCTTCCTGTTCAGCGCCGGCACTGACACCAAGCATTACAGGCACATCGCCCGCGCGATGTACCGGCTGACACCCCTTGTACAGACAGGGGAGGATCTCGCTGGCGTCCATGGAAAGGACGAGCGCGTCGAAGTGTCCAACCTAAGGAGATGCCTCCGCTTCTACGAGACCCTGATCAATGGTTTATGAGCTTCGGGTCTGGCTTCGTTATCCAGCTGCGGGCCTTGGGCCAGCACGCAAGCGGCATTGGAACAGCCTAAGCCGCTTCCGCCGGCCACAGACCTCCGGTGCCTGTCCTGGATTGCAGGAGGCTTCCTTGCAACGACCCCTCCCGCTGCAATATCATATTGCGAGTAGATCGAGAGGAAACCGGAGGCGTTGCGTCGTGGATTCGAGCATCGAAAACAAGAAAGCCGACCGCCTCGGGATCGGCAGCCTGCCAAAGCCTGCGCCCAGACTCACCGGCGAGTATGAGGGTACCGCCCGCGTTCCCCTTGGGCAGCTTGATTTCAAAGGGCCGACAAGCAGCATGAGCAGCCGCAGCCTGGCTGGCGCCTGATGGGAGACCTCGCAGCGCTCGACCTCTTCGATGCGTGGGAACGAGGCGAACTTCCCGCAGGTTCGGGACTCGTCGTAGCCTCCCATCTCAAGCCAGGAGGTGAGGGTGCATCCTGGGAGCTTTTTTCCTGGACTGGAGCTGCCAAGATCAGGACCTGTGAGGAGGGGCTCTCGTTCCGAGCACCTACAAGGCGCAACCTGGTGACCCTTCGCCATCCATCTCCAGACTCGACAGAGCCCGGATCGGGCTTCCATCTCAGAAAATCCCGGACCTGCGAAGGCTTTACGGTATCCCGACCCATGGACCTCGATTTTGCCTTTGTCTTCCAGTCGGGAACAAGCCTCAAGGATGAGCTTGAGTACTTTCTCGAAAGGACCTTCGGCTACGACGGGGGACTCTCGGCTGCAGAGGCCACCACCCTGGCCCGGGCAGCAGTAGCCGATATTCTTGCGATGACAGACCACCGCGGCTATGCTTGAGATGATGGCTATGGTCATTGGGCAAAATCGCTTGCTGTGGCGGTGTTTTCCAGGAAATGATCAGGTTATTCGGGAGATGGCATGACCCTTGATCAAACGGCCGGATTGCTGGACGAGTTCGATTATTTCGTGCTCGCTTCGCATGACGGTCCCGACGCAGACGGACTTGGGGCAGCCTACGCTCTCGGAGTCCTTATCGAGGCGCGCGGCAAATCCGCCCGAATCCTGCTTCTCGATCCCCTGCCCGCGAAAATGGCCTTCATCGACCATCGCGGATGGTTTTCCCGCATCCATGATTCTCCCGAACTCCCCTTCGAGGCCGCGCGGACCTGCGCGATTGTCCTCGACACCCACGATTTCGCCTTCCTCGGTACGAGGATGGAAAGCCTTGTCCGGAAGGCTGCTCGACTGGCCGTCATCGACCATCACGAACTCAAGGGCTTGCCCGACGAGCGCTTTTATCTTGATCCGACAGCCTCAAGTACCAGCGAGATGGTGTGGCGACTCTATTCAAGGCTCGGGATAGCCCTCCCCCTCGATGCGGCAGAGGCAGTATTTTGGGGCATCGTCTACGATACCGGCTCCTTCTCATACCCGAAAACCGGGGCGGGAACCTTTGAATGCGCCCTCGAACTGGTGCGGCTCGGAGTAAAACCCTACCTCGTCCATGGGATGATCTATGAGTCGGCCACGACCCCGGTCCTCCTCCTGCAGAAAACCGTCAACGGCACACTTCAGCTCAGCCTCGGCAACAAGGTCGCTTTCCAGGTCCTCCTCAGGGCTGACCTCGTCGCGACAGGGGCCTCGTATGAGGACGCGGAGGACTTTGTGAACATGCCCCTGCAGGGCGCGGAAATCCAGGTCTCTGCCCTTATCAAGGAAAGGGAAGACGGCCGCTTCCGCTGCTCCCTCCGATCAAAGGGGAAGGTCAACGTCGCGAGGCTGGCCCAGGACTTCGGAGGCGGTGGCCACGCAACGGCAGCCGGCTTCACCTCGAGCCTGTCCCTGGAAGCCTTGAAATCAGCCCTCATGCGCGGCCTCGAACCGGCATTCCCAGCTCCATGAGCCAGGGGCACCCGCTGCGATCACGCCCTCACTGCCTCCCATGAAGCGTTTCGTCACCACACTGTTCTTTCTTGTCTCGGCGCTCGCCCTGGCCTTTGTCGGCTGGTACTGGTGGAAGTCGAACGCCGAGCGCGCGGACGCCGCAAAGCCAGTCTCTACCCGCAATCTCGTCGTCAACCACGACGAAGGGGGAACGGCGGGCGAGGATGTCGGCAAACCCGCGACAGGGAACCTGAACCGCATCGGGGCATTGCCCGACGAGGTGGTCATCAGCGTCGAGTCACAGAACCTCGACCAGGACGAAGGTGAGGAACAGATCCTCATAGTTAAAAAGACCGGGGCCAAGCCAACTGGGCTGGCTGTGGTGATCGCTGACTGGCTTCCCGAGAGGAAAATCTGGATCCGTTCCTGGGAGAGCCTCATACCCGTGACGAAGCTGACCACGCTGCAGCTGCAGGTCCGGGACATCCTGGGCGACCACCGCCTCTGCATCGTCATCGCAGGGATGGACGAGATCAACGAGCAGACCCTCACCCTGTTCCGGCCCCGGATAGAAAGCGAGACCACCGGCCTCGCCTACATGCCCATCGTCTCCCTGGCCGCCGACTCGGTCTTCATAGAGGCGATCGAGCGGCCGGAAAGCTATCAATTGGCTCAATCGAATGGCTCGCCCTTCAGGATCCTGTCCTTTTCGCGCGACAGGGAATCGGAAAACCCCCTCGACCAGGTTCGGACGACCTGGACCTGGGACGGCCGTGGCAGCGTCTATGCCACCTCTTCCATCGACCGGATCCCCGGAGCGCAGGTCGAGCAGGAGATCGCGAACAAGGTACTTACGGGAAGGGCCTCCGATTTCGAGGACTTCCTCCAGGGCCTCTGGTACGACGCCGATTCAGGACCGCGGGATCCGAAGGCCAGGCTCCTCGTCTTCGACCGGAAGGGCGCTTCGATCATCTTCTTCTCGGGGGATTCCCAGGAAGTGTTCCATTGGAATGAATCACACTCGACACGGACGGGGCTCTACATCGGTACCCAGAACGAGTCGGTCCAGACACTCAAGCGGCTGCTCGACATAGAGATGACAGGAGCGGAAAGCGTTGCAGTTAGGGTCTTCGAGGATCTCCTCATGAAGATCGACTCTGAAAACCGTTGGGACGGGACCTACCGAAGGCTCACTGCGGGAAAGACAGCAGCGGTAAAGGTAGCGACACTTCTTGATCTGGCCGGGGCCTGGCAGTCCCCGAAAGCCAGGCTGTCATTCAAGGAAGGCTCGTATTCGCTTGAACTCGACAGCTCAAGCTCATTAGGGCGCTACATCCAGTACAGGGTCGGCACGGACCAGGTGGTCGAGCTGCTTGCAGGAACCGGCGGCCAGCGCATCCACTACGAGATAGAACTCCGCACAAACAAGGATGGGAGCCGGAATCTCACGCTGACGCCCGTCGTTCCGACCATCAACGGTCTTGAGCGGAAGGAAAGTGGCAGCCTCAACCTGACCCAGAAGAAGCAGCGCTGAGCCAGCACCACAGCCAGGTGGCAACTACAGCTTTTTCCCGACTATTCGAATAGCGGCCATGCCTCATAGCCCGCGTTCTTGAGCCGGTCACCGAGGTTCCTGCCATTGTCCTTTGAAGTCACGAGGACCGAGAGTAGGTCCTTCTCCCCCACCCTCCGCTTCTCCATCCTTGCACTGAAACCCTTCTTGCCGAGTTCAGCGATGAGGGCCTTGGCGTTCTCCTCCCTGGAGAAGATGCCGATCTGGAAGCGCTCTCCCAGGCTGGGCGCGGAGGCGGTGTCAGCCGGCTGCACAGGAGGCGCGGGCAGGGAAGCGGCAGGTGTAGATGCCGCAGCCTGAGCGCTGTTCGCCGCCTGGGAAGGGGCTTTCGCAGAGGTCGCAGCAGGGGCAAGCTTCTGTTCGGCGAGGAATCCGGATCCAAAGTACCAATGCGGAAGGGCAGCGAGCGAGACCGGCGGGGACGAAGATGCGATACGTGCTTCGGGACTGTTGGCAAAATCCCTGATGAGGGCATCTGCCTGTTCTGAACGTTCCCTGCCTTCGCCTGAGATCCACAGGAGAAAGCGAGCTTCGCGGGCCAGGACGCGCCTCCCGGGAGGCTGTCCCGATGTCTCAAGGAGGCCGGCTGCAAGGGCCTTGGCCGAACTGCTGTTGCCCGCGAAGAGAGCCGACCAGGCGGCGACGAGACGCGCCTGATCAGCCTGCGGGTCATCGGCCGGAGCAGCGAGCACCCGTGCCGAGAGTCTTCCTGCCTTGTCCGATTCCCCCGCTGCAAGCCACATCCTGGCAGCCCGGAGACGGAGCTCACCGACCTTGCCCTCGTTTCTCCCGCCAGACTGTGCGGCTGCAGCCTCGAGTCCGGCGGCTGCACCCTCGTAATCGGCGGCTGCCTCAGGGAAGTCCCTGAGGAGGAGCCGGAGCCCGGCTGCAGCAACGAGATGGCCTGAGGCGGCAGCCGCGCTACCGGCCTTGGGGGCAAAGGCTTCGAGGAGGACAGCCCCGTCGCGGGGATCGAGACCTGCGGCAGCCTCGGTGAGCGCATCCTCGAAGGCAGCAGTCCCGACCAGGGCGGCTAGCTTCGCCCGGGAGGCCGCGAGGGCCTTCGAGTCGGGGCCAGGAGCGGAAAAAGGAAGCGCGGGGCTGGCCAGCACGGCGCCGCCCTGACCCGATGGCTGGCCCGCCGGCTGGCCGTCGAGCCGTGCATTGAGCACAATACTGACTATCATGACACTTATGATCGATGCGCTTAAGGGGATCTTTTTCCCGGGCTGATTCATGCTTCCACGGCCCTGAAGGTGTTGCCCGAAAGCGATTCCAGCCTGACGCGGGCGAAGCTCCCGACCCTGCCGGCGTCAGCCGGGAAAACAACCATCTCGTCACGGGCTGTGCGCGCGAGCACCTCGGACTTCCTGCGTCTCGAGACATCCTCGATGAGAACCTCCTCGAGGGCTCCGACGCGGGCAGTCATGATCCCGGCAGTGATGGACTTCTGGAGTTCGATCACACGAGCGAGCCGGGCTTTCTTGTCCTTCTCGTCTACCTTTGCCGCCATTGCTGCGGCCGGCGTTCCCTCGCGGGGGTTGAAATGGTACATGAAGGCATAGGAATAGCGCACCTTCTCCATGAGGTCGAGGGTTTGCTCGAAGTCATCCTCGGTCTCGCCGGGGAAGCCCACCAGGATGTCCGTCGACAAGGAGAGGCCCGGCAGCGCCTCCCTCATGCGGGTGACGAGTTCAAGGTAACTGCTGCGATCGTATTTCCTGTTCATGGCTTTGAGCACTGCATCCGACCCAGCCTGTACGGGAAGGTGGATGTGCCGGCAGTAAAGCGGCTCCGCGGCAATCACGGCTAGGGCCGCATCGGAGAGGTCCTTGGGGTGGCTCGTCATGAAGCGTATCCAGCGGATTCCGGTTTCACGCCGGTCGCGAAGCTGCTGGGCGACAAGGGACAGGAGTCCCGGGAATCCGAGGCCTGGCCCCCCCCCCTCCCAGCGGTAGGAGTTCACGTTCTGGCCCAGGAGGGTCACCTCGCGGACGCCGCCTGCCTCGAGGTTCCCGAGTTCGGCCAGGATATCCGCCGGATCGCGCGAAACCTCCCGGCCCCTGATGTGGGGAACGATGCAATAGGTACAGAAGTTGTCGCAGCCATGCATGATCGGCAGGAAGGAGCGGAAGGAGGAGGGTTCGGCGTGGCTTTTTGCGAAGGTGAAAACGGGAGTCTCCTCGAGGTCGCCGAGGCTCAGGCCCTGGCCCGCCGCATCGATGAGGAGTCCAAAGTGCTGCTTCTGGAAGGTTCCGATCGCCTGGTCAACAGCGCTCTGACGCTCGAGAATGCCCTTTTTCAGACGCTCGGCCATGCAGCCGGTTACGATAAGGGTGAGCTTTCGGCCATTTGTGCGCGCCAGGCGCGCCTTTTCCCCCGCCCAGTGATCGATACGGCCCCAGGCCCGGCTTTCGGCTGTGATCCGTACCGAACAGGTGTTGATTACGACGAGATCAGGCATCGCCTCGATGGGAACGGCCTGCCCAGCGGGACTCGGCTCGGCGTGGTCCCAGCCGCGTTCTCGGAACAGGATGTCGATGGCGGCCGATTCCGCACGGTTCATCTGACAGCCGTAGGTTTCCATGAGGTAGGTCATTGCCAGATGACTCTATACCGATACGCCGGGAACCCGCAACGGGACCGTGAATCAGGACCGGTCTTTCATTCCCCGAGCGAACTTGAAGATATTCCATCCTCCGAAGGCAAGAAGCCCGAGGCCGCCTGCTCCAAGAATAAAGCCCAGAGGCCCGATATGGAGCTGCGCAAGAAGGACGGCAGCGCCAGCCACCAGGGAAATGGTTCCGTAGGTCTTGTCGATCTTGGTTTTTCCGCCAATGCCCAGGATGCCGAGGACGGCCAGTCCACCGCCGATAGCCCATCCGACAACGGGAATGCTGATGAGGGCATTGACGCCCAGAAGGCCGATGCCTGCCCCGGCAGAGACGAAGCCGCGGGTTCCGCGCTCGGATAAAGTCAATTCGGTCCCAGTAGCCATGTGATGCCTCCTTTGCCTTCCGTTGTGATCACCTTGCCCCGCCGACACCATGGCGTTCGGGCAAGCCTCCCCTTTCGGGCAAGGCACAGCTCCAACGGATGCAACAACAGGGGTATTGTACTGATTTTTAGCTGCTGTGGCAATGTCGCCGCTTCGCGCCCCTCAGGGATATTCCACCCAGGCATAGGCCGAATGGTCATGGATGCTCTCGAAGTTCTCGGCCTCGACGGAGAATTTCGGGAACTTCCCGAGGTCAGCGACACGACGATAGACCTCGCGGACGACATCCTCTACAAAGCGCGGATTGTCGTAGGCAAGCTCGGTCAGGTACTTCTCGTCCTCGCGCTTGACAAGGGTAAAGACCGGACTCGAAGCCGACTCCTCCACAAGAGTGACAAGGTCCTCGATCCAGAAGAATGGACCGAGGACAACCATGAGTTTCACGAGGCCGCGCTGGTTGTGCGCACCATGCTCGCTGATGGCCTTGGAGCAGGGACAGAGCGTCTGCACAGGAACCGAAACGGAAACCTCGAAGACGTGTCCCTCGTCGCTAGCCCTGCCCTCAAAGGAACAATCGTAGGCTGACCAGCTTTTCTGTCCCGAGACCGGAGCCGACTTTTCGATGAAATAGGGAAAGCGGAGCTGGGCGTAGGCGGTGCGAGCCTCGAGGGTGCTCCTGACCTCATCGAGCATCGTGAGGAAGCCCTGCATCGAGAGGACTTCCCGGTGAGCGTTGAATACCTCGATGAAGCGGCTCATGTGGGTGCCCTTGAAGTGCTTGGGCAGGTCCGCATAGAGGTCGACGCTGGCCGTCGTGTGCTGCAGCTTGTTGGCGCGGTCGCGGAGGACGATGGGAGCGCGGACGCCCTTGACTCCCACCTTCTGGATGGGGACGCCGCGCTCGTCCCTTTCGTTCTGGATGTCGACCATGAGTTCCCTTTCAGTCAAACCAGGCTGGCTTTCTTTCAGCCCGGCCAGGCGACGTTCGGCGGCCTGTACGGTATTGGCCATCAGCATGGTGATGGTCATGGGGCCGACGCCACCAGGAACCGGAGTGATGAAGGCAGCGCGTTCGGCAGCCTTCTCGTACTCGACATCGCCCTTGAGGCGGAAGCCCTTTTTCGCGGTCGGATCCTCGACGCGGTTGACGCCCACGTCTATGACGCAGGCGCCTTCCTTGATCCATTCTCCCTTGATGAGGCCCGGACTGCCCGCGCAGGCCAGGACGATGTCGGCGCGCCTGACATGCTCGGCAAGGTCCTTCGTCCCCGTGTGGCAGAGCGTCACCGTCGCATTGAGCGCCTTCCGTACCAGGAGGTTCTGGAGGGGTTTGCCGGTGAGGTTGGAACGACCAATTATGACGGCATGGGCCCCGTCGGTCTTTACGCCACAGCGCTTGATGAGCTCGATGACACCTGCCGGCGTGCAGGGGAGGTAGCAGGGCTCGTCGAGCACCATCCTGCCCACATTGATCGGGGTGAAGCCGTCTGCGTCCTTTTCAGGCGTGATGGCAGCTATCACCTTGTTCCCGTCGATGTGCTTCGGTAGGGGAAGCTGCACGAGGATGCCGTGGATCTCAGGATCGGCGTTGTATTCCGCAAGGAGGGCCAGGAGTTCGGCCTCGGAGGTCGTGGCGGGCAGGTGCTTGCCGAATTTGCGGATGCCGACCTCGTCGCAGGCCTTTTCCTTGCCGGTGACGTAGGACACCGAAGCAGGGTCCTCCCCTACCAGGATGACCGCGAGCCCAGGCACGACGCCTTTTTTTCCGAGCTCGACGGCCCTCGCCGCGAGTTCCTTCCGGATATCCTCCGAAACCTGCTTCCCATCGATGACAACTGCTGCCATGCTTTCCTCCACCTGTTTCCCGGCACCGATTCCCCGGCACTGATTTCCGGCACCGCCTAGCGGGCCGCTGATTCATACCAATTGCGATATCTCTGCAAGCCTTCCGCGAAGCGGGCGGGCTGCAGGATGAGGCCGGCCGTAAAGGCCGCCTCCCTTTCCAGGTCGAAAAAATGCCCGGGCTGGCTGTAGAGCCCCCCCTCGGTCAGGAGCCGGAGGGCAAGCTCCTCTTCGCCCGCATACCGTGGCGATTCCACGATCGCCGTCCAGCCACCCTCGCAACGATACACTCGATGGGGCGATCCGGGGAACTCCAGTTCGCCGCGAAGCATCGAGAGATTGGCCCGGAGCCGCACTCCCATCGCATGCGCAAAGCGGGGCCCTGCCTCGAGGAGGGCCGGGAGGGCGTTCATCACGGGGGTGCCAGCCGACAGGAAGGTGTCGGCGATGGTTTCGAGTCCCTCGAGGGCTTCCTTGAGGAGCTCCTGCGGCCCCGAAGCGGCAATCCATCCGAGCTTGAGCTGGGGCAGGCCGAGGCGCTTGGAAAGCCCGTCAAGGACAAAGGTGAGGGCAGCCTCCTCGCCGGCAAAGCTCCTTCCCTCGCCTTCCACGGGAAAACCGAGGAAGACCTCGTCCACGATCAGGGCCAGGCCCTCCCGCGTAGCAATTTCGACAAAGTGCCGCCGCTCCTCCGCGCTTATGAAGGAACCCGTCGGGTTGTTGGGATTGATGAGGATGATGGCCTTCACTCGTCCTGAATTGCCACTTCCCGAGCTGCCTCGACCATTACTAGTGTGTCGCTGACTGGCGCCTCCCCTGAGCGCCTCTTCCACCGAGTCGAAATCGACCTTCCAGCCTGCGGGGTGGAGGTACTCCAGCCGCCAGGGCCTGGCTTCCACGCCCTCGAGGCCGGCGAGGAAATCGAAAAGCGGATAGCCCGGCTTTGGCACCAGGACTGCGTCACCTGGGTCGCAGAGGAGCTTGAAAAGCCAGGAGTAAGCCTCTGAAGTAGAGGCTGCGAGGAAATAGCGTGAGGCGTCCAAGGAACTTCCATCAACCGATAACAGGGAGTGTGCAGCGAGGGCTTCCCGCGCGTGTGGAAGGCCCCGGGGATCAGGTTCGTAGCGAAGGTTGGCCGCCTCGTCGAAGAGCCGTGCCAGTTCCGGCTCCTCATAGCCCTCGAGGGGGAACACTCGCCGGGGATTGCTTTCGGACCAATTGAGGCGCATCTGTCCACCGGCCTGGAGGGAAGCCAGGGCGATGCTCAGCGCATTGGCCGGCTCTGGCCAGGGCAGGCGGCTGGAAAAGGTGGAGCGCACGGGCGCGAGTATAGCCATGGGGCAGGGCAAGGTCGATACGGCCTGATGCGCTTGCAGGCGAGTCATGACAGTCGATTCACCAAACAAGGGTTAGACCTGCGGGCTTGTCATTCAGAGGCGAACTTTTGACAGATGCCACCCAAAGGACTATGATTAAGTATAGGTCGTTTCAAGAGTCAGCCTTAAGGAGGTGGACAATGGGCGATCAGCTTCAATCCCAGTTCCCATTTCTTCTATTTACCACAGGCGTGGCGTTGCTCCTTTTCGGCAGCTTCATCAATCGCCGTACAAGGTTTGCCCTCCGCTCATGGTGGAGCGGGCTCGATTTCCGGCCTGTCGGCATAGGCCGCGATCCGGAACTCCTGCCACGGCGCGAGGCGGAACCTGCGGTTCCGGATCGTCGCGCAGCCCGACCTGCAGCTGCCCACACCGAAAAGAAGGATGGCCATGGGCATCGGACCTCGCCACATGTCGAGAAGCTCATCGCCAGAAAACCTGGCAGGTAAGACTAAGCCCGGGGCTAAGGAAGTCCCCGGAAAGGAGGCTGGAATGGCGCAAAGTTTGCCCTCCGTCGATCTCAAGGACAGCCCCACGGGCTGCTGTCCGCGTTTCGATCCTGCCCCTTGGGATGGAGGAGAATTCTCCCTCGAAGGCCTGCGTTTCATCAAGGCCCAGACGCGCAGTTTTCTCTTCATGCCCCTGGACATGACCAAGGTCATGACGGAGACCCAGAAAGCCATCGATGCTGCGTGCGCCGCGCCGAAAGACCGCTACATCATGCTCTCGAGGGACCTCTCTCCGTGGAAATGCGAGCACTATTTCCTGGTCGAAGGAGATGTGGCGGGTTTCGAGACACTGGAACTACCCGGCAGCTTCCTGGCCAAGGTCTTCGAAGGCTCCTACAATAACATGGGCAATTGGTATAAGGGCATCACGGCCTTCGCGAAGGAGCGGGGCTTCGCCTTCAAGGAGCTCTTTGCCTTCTATACGACCTGCCCCGCCTGCGCCAAGGCCTATGGCAAGAACTACGTAGTCCTTCTCGCCCGCTCCGCGTGAGGGTGAGACCCAAGGGAGCGTCCATCGGCTATTCCGGCACAGAATCCTCATAGAGCCACTCCGGGTCTACGTCAGCGCCATTGGCCCATGCTACTGAATTCAGGTAAGGCCGAGCGCTTGCGAACAGCGAAGGGTTCCGAAGCTCGCGGAAAATACCCTTGCCGAGAAGCGGTTCCATGTCGAAGACGCGGACCTGGCCATCCTTGTATTCCATGCGCAGCTTTGTGGGGGGAATAATCGCGACGCTCTTGATGTAAGGCGGTAGCATTGTGTCTCCTACTTAAGAGGGTCAATCTTGAAAAGTACCCCGCGCCTCTCTACGAGGGTCCAGTTGGCCAAGAGCTCCTCTCTGTGGATCTCTATCCACGCCATGACCATCCGACTCTGGCGAGGCGGCAGACTGCCCTCGATCCTCTCTGCTGTGAGTATATCAAAAGAAGCAGAGAATTCACCATAGTCCGCATGGATATGGGGCGGTCGATGTTCCCTTGTTCCGGTGAACATGGAAATGAGAATCCCGAAAAACATTGAGATTGTAGGCATCACTACTCCTGCGTTCAATACGCACGAAAGACCTGCCTATGCTTCAATTCGAGGAGAAAATTCGAGATGGGGGGGGCTGTCGGCCGGGGTCTGACCCCGGGGGTTTGTCAGGCCCTGGCCCTATGACCGCTTTCCTGGCTTTCAGCGGCCTTTTCGCCCGAATACCGCAGACTTCTTGCGCTAGAAGCCTGTATCAAGAATGGCCACATGGCAGGCTCCCATTGGCTTACAATCATCCATGACGGTAGTATCATTGTGACCAGACAACGAAGGAGCAACGCCATGGATGCAGCATTCAGCCATCCCCAGTTCATCACCGATGATAAGGGCAACAAGACTGCTGTCATTCTTCCCCTTGATGCCTATACCGATTTGCTCGAAGATCTCTCCGACCTTGCAACTGTCGCCGAGCGTCGCGGCGATAGCCTTGTTTCGCACAAAGACCTCGTCGCTTCCCTAAAGACCGATAGCCTCATATAGCATCGAATGGAAGGCCTCGGCTGCAAAGGAACTCCGGAAAATTCCCAAACCGGCCATCATGAAAATCCTCACAACAGTCGAGACGCTGGCGACCGATCCTCGACCGGAGGGTGTACGGAAACTGACTGACACCGAAAACACCTATCGTATCCGTGTCGGGGATTACCGTGTCGTGTACAACATCTCCGACAAGTGCCTTGTCATCGAGATAATCAGGGTTCGGGATCGCAAGGACGCCTACAAATAGCCACCCAAAGTGCTGTCAGCAGATTTTGTATAGGCGCTCCCGGCTGCAAACGGTATTGCGGAGCCCCAGGCATCCATCAAGGCTCGCTTTTTCGGAGCAAAAGAAAACTGGTCGGCAATAGCCCCAGGCACGCCCCGAGGGCTAGGCCGGCTTGAGGGTCAGACCCCGCGGGTTTGTCACCAGCCCAATCCCAGCACCATTCGAAAACATTTCCCGACATGTCATAGAGCCCGAGCTCGTTGGGAGCCTTGCCACCGACAGCGTGGGTCGTGTTGCCCGAGTACGTGCTGATGATCCAAGCGACATCCTCGACAGCTGCCCCACCCGCATAGGTAGTACCTGCGCTCAACAATCCTCCTCGAGCTGCCCACTCCCACTCCGCCTCGGTGGGAAGGCGGTAGCCTGTCGCGCTCAGGTTCTGGCTGATGTTGTTGTGGGTCGTGGTCTTCCAACCGACTGGCCAGCTTGCCGGGTCGGTGGCAGAGCCGGTGTAAGAGTACACCGGCACAAGGCCTGCGAGGACCGAAAGCCTGTTGCAGAATTCGATGGCATCGTACCAACTGACACATTCAACCGGCCGACGCGGAGCCTCCGCTCCTGTTTGGTAACTTGAGGGATTTTTGCTCATCACCGCCTTGTACAGATCCTGCGTAACCTCGTATTTCCCTATCCTGAAGTCCGAAACCGACCAGGTTCCGTTTGTTGTGCCGTTCGGGATGGAAGCAGAGGAGCCGCCTGCGACGAGGACATCCTCAACGGCTGGGACTGATGTTGAATAGCCCAGTGCAGCGTTGAAGGCGCGGACCGCGAAGGAGCTACCTGCCAGATAGGTCAAACCGCTCAGGCTGTTTCCTGTCGTGCCTGCCGCGTCGACAACGGTACCGTTCATGCTGACAAAGTACTTTGTAGCCGCAGGCACGGCTGCCCAGGAAAGACTCGCCGACGAGCCGCTCACGGTGAGGGTCGGCAGGCCCGCTGGCGGGGACAGTTTGCCTGCAAACAGCGAGTACATGTCCATGTCGTCAACCATCAGATAGGAGATGATCGGTGCTCCATCATTGATATACACGGGCTTGGCATCCACTAGATCGTCATTCGGCTCGTAGCTGCCGGGGCTGATGAAGGCCGTGAGATCTGGAATATATGAACTATAGTCGCCGATCATGAGCGCGTACTTCGTCTCGCTCGTGGCTGTGGCACCAGACAAGATGACGGAGTAACCGGTGTCAGCATGAGGCGCACGTAAGCGCGAGGCAAAGGGGTAGACCTCACCTGTCGGCGTGACGAGACTCGCGTTGGTTCCTCCGGCCCTGCCATTAGTCCAGAGATTCACCACGAGCTGATCGTTCTTGTAGAATCGCAGGCTCGCCCGATCCTCCCAGACCGGCCCCTTCCAGATCTCGAGCTTCACATTGATGGCGAAGTCCTCACCGTGCCCGTCACCGAGGTCACGGTGATCGGCAGGGTGAGGGTCTGGCTGGCCCCTGGCTCGAAGGAATTGAGATTATTTGACAGGCTTCCGCTGATCGTAAAGCGGGAATCAGAAGAATTAAGGGTATAGATAGGAGAAAGCGAACGCACGCTCCCCGTGTTAGTGACCGTGAGGGTAACATTGTGGCTCTGGCCGTCGGCGAAAAGCCAGGGATTGTCCGCCGAAACAGCCTTGACCTTGAAGTTGTACTTTACCGCTGCAGCGGTGACGGTAATTGCCCCGACATCGATCCCATCCTCGGTAGCTACGACGGTCACCGGATCGGCCTGGGCCACCTGGGGTGTGACGATATAGCTGTCTCCCTTGATCGCGTTGTCGAGCTTGAAGCTGCCGTCAGTGCCAGCCTTGACCGTCTGGACATCGACGGAGTTCAGGGCATTCTGGATAATCACTGAGATATTGCCCAGTCCCGACAGCGCGCGAGACCCGGATTGGCTGACGACGGTACCGTCAAAGGAGGCTCCCTGCTTGGCCCTCCGGTGGAGATAGAAGACCGCTCCGGATTGGCTAACTTTAACCAAGTCGGTCGATCCCGTTACGAGTTCGATAGCCGCCGTTGCCGTTACAAGCTTGGTTGCGGATACGCTTTTCCACTCTTCGCTCCCACCCATGGGAAGCTTGAGGTGATCGGAGGCGATGTACCAGGCCTCGCTGCGGTCAAGGCGTGCCCAGGGTCCCCACCAGGCCCTGGTGCTCGTCATCGCGCTACTCGCAACCGTCACGACGCAGCCTGCCGATACCGTCGGGGCATCGACCGAGGTCACCGTAATCGTCGCGGAACCCAGCTTCAGAGGATGGACGACGCCATTGGTAACAGTGGCTACGGTCGTGTCGCTTGAAGCCCAGGTAACAGTCTGCGTGGTGGCACCGCTTGGCGTGACGGTAGCCACAAGGGCCGAACTGTCAGCTCCGGGAAAAACCAGGTCGAGAGTTGTCTTGTCCAGGGAGAGGCCGGTGACGGCCACAGCGGTGAGCGTCACAGTCACCACGCAACCCTTGGAAAAGCTCCCATCCTTGGAAGTTGCCGTGATGGTCGCGGTGCCCGCGGCTACTGCGGTCACGACGCCGGCACTGCTCACCGTTGCCTTCGTTGCGTCCGAGCTTGTCCAGGCGAGGGCCTGGTTGGTCGCGTTGATCGGAACAACCGTGGCAACAAGCGTTTCGTTCCCGCCGACTATGAGGCTGGTGCTCGCCTTGTTCAGGCTGAGGCCCGTTACCGGCACCTTGGGGTCGGTACCAAGGAAAAACTGGCAGGAGCCAAAAAAAAAAGCCATCAGGACCAAGCATGCGACTGTACAGCGGACGAAGCTCATGTTTTTCTCCTTGATTTAGGAAACATTAGCCGAAATTGCGCGCCTTCCTGAGCTTTGTCAAACGGCCTTTTCTCTTCACTTCGAGTTCTCCACGAATCCTGCCCCGGCCTATACGGAGAAGGGCCGCTCTATGGCAACCATGATGCGGCACGGAGTCATGCAACAGTCTCACCCTCACACAGCCCCCTCCAGCACGATTTTTCCGATTCCCCCCCGCCGTTTTGAATTCCATAGCCACCCTCCGGGCGTACTGGTACTATGGAGGTATCCAGATGTTCGGAGCCGTCGCGAGGCCGTAGCCTCGCGCGAAGTTTCGCCATTTGCCAATGGAGGCAAAACTTCATGGAACATAAAGACACATTCACTTACGGCCAGTACCGCTCGTGGCCGGATGGCAAACGCTGGGAGCTGATCGAGGGAGTCGCGTGGGCCATGTCGGCTCCGACAACCCGCCATCAAAAAACTATCGGGAGCTTACACCTCCTGTTCGCGTCCTACCTCAAGGGCAAGCCCTGTGAAGTATTTATCGCCCCCTACGACGTGCTCCTCTACGAAGCCGACGAGCCGCCTGAGCAGGTCAGGAACGTTGTCCAGCCCGACCTCATGGTCTTCTGCGACAAGACGAAGATCAAGGAAAAGTTCGCCTGGGGAGCGCCGGAGCTCGCGGTGGAAATCCTGTCGCCCTCAACGACGAAAAAGGACCTGAACGACAAGTTCAGACTCTTCGAAAAACACGGGGTGCGCGAGTACTGGGTGGTCGACCCGAATGCCAAAACCATCATGATATTCCGGCGCAGCGATGCCGGCGTCTTCGACGACGGCACGCTCTGGGAGCATGACCTCGGGATAGACAGCATTGCCTCGAAGGTGGTGGAAGGCTTTTCGCTCAGGCCTGCAGAGGTCTTTGAAGACCTGGATTGATGGATGCGAATAGGTGTGTCGGTCGTACCAACTGCCATGAAAGGAAGCGATGTCCAACCGCAATCAGGTCCACGAAGTCCTCGCCCTCAGGATGAAGGAAGTACCCTCGGGAGCGCGTGTCCTGACGATGATGAGCGCAGATTCCGGCATCATAGAGGCCTTCATCTTCGGGGGCCCGAAGTCAAAGCTGCGCTCCCTGGCCTCGCCTTGGGGCTCGGGCCGGGCCTTCCTCTACCACGACCCGGTGCGCGATTTCCTGAAGCTCTCCGACTTCGAAGTGATCGAACCCTTCTCGGGCCTCCGCGAAAGCCTCAGGCGGATCATGGGTGCCAACCTCATCGCCGAGCTCCTTATCAAGTCCTCAGGCGGTGGCGGCGACTTTCCGGAAGTGCTCGGACTCGCCCGCGACTGTCTCCGTTCCCTTGAAGGCCTTCCTGAGTCCCGCGCCGACTATCCCCTCCTCTTGTTTATCTGGCGCCTCGTGGAAATCCTGGGCCTCATGCCCGATCTTCAGTGTTGTATAGATTGCGGAAAGGACTTCGCTCCTGGAGCGGGCCGCGTCTGGAGGTCACAGGAAGGGGGATTTTCCTGCCCCGCCTGCGATCCCTCCGGTTTCGACCGTGGAGGCGCAGCCTTTATCTCCGCCGGAGCCTATCGCTGGCTCGAGCGGGCCACCGGTGAACCCTTTGCCAAGGCCTTCGCAGTCACCCTCGACAGCCCCTCCCTCGCGGGACTCCGTCGCTTCTGCTTTGCCGTGGCCCGAAACGCCGTCGACGGACCCCTCGAAGCGCTGACAACCGGAGCCGGAATCCTGTAGGCCCGGCTTTCCCTTGGAAATCCGAGCTTGCTTCGCGATTGCAGACCCATCCCTCGGGCGTATCTTCACTGGCAGGGGAAATGCTAGAATCGCGCTCCCGAGGAGGCAGCATGCGAGCAGTCGATGTCATCATGAAAAAGCGTTCGGGCGGAGCACTCAACCGCGAGGAACTCGCGACCATCATAAACGGCTATGTTGATGGTTCCGTGCCGGACTACCAGGTCTCCGCCTGGGCCATGGCCGTGTACTTCAAGGGGATGACGCCCGCCGAAACGGCGCTTCTTACCGAACTCATGCTCAACTCAGGTAAGCACATGGACCTTTCCGGACTGCCCGGTCCCTTTATCGACAAGCATTCCACCGGCGGTGTCGGCGACAAGGTTTCCCTCATCCTGGCGCCGCTTGCTGCCTGCCTCGGCATCCAGGTGCCCATGATGTCAGGCCGTGCCCTTGGCCACACAGGCGGCACCCTCGACAAGCTTGAATCCATCCCCGGCTATCGCACCGGCCTCTCCGAAGTGGAATTCCGCGAAGGTATTCGGAAAAACGGCTTTGCGATGACCGGCCAGACCGCCGAGATCGTGCCCGCCGACAAGAAGCTCTACGCCCTCCGCGATGTCACTGCCACGGTGGAGTCCATCCCACTGATCACCGCTTCCATCCTCTCGAAGAAGGTCGCCGAGGGCGCGGAAGCCCTCGTCTTCGACGTGAAGTCAGGCCCTGGCGCCTTCATGAAAACCCCCGAGGATGCCGAGCGCCTTGCGGAAAGCCTCGTGCGAACGGGCGCCGCCATGGGAAAGCGCATAATTGCCGTCATCACCGACATGTCCGAGCCTCTTGGGCTCATGGTAGGCAACTTCCTCGAGATCGAGGAAACCCTCGACTGCCTCGAAGGGAGGGGAGCAGCCGACCTCATGGAGGTGACGCTGCGGCTGACAGCGTGGATGCTCGTCGCGGGGGGCAAGGCCGCCACGGTCGAAGCAGGCATCGCGTTGTGCGAAACCGAGCTTGCCTCCGGTCGCCCACGCCAGCGCTTCCTTGACAACGTAGTGAGCCAGGGTGGCGATGAGGCAAAGCTCCTCTCCCTGCGCGGGAGATGGCGGTCTCCGTACTCCTTCGAACTGTGCGCCGCTGAATCGGGCTTTATCGCCTCGATCGATGCCTTCAGGATCGGGCTTTCTTCAGTGCATCTGGGTGTCGGGCGCGACACTGCCGCCGATTCGGTCGCCCCCGATGCGGGCTTCGCCTTCGTCAAGAAGCGTGGCGACCAGGTGACCAAGGGCGAACTCATTGCCAGGGTGTACGGGAGGGATGCTGCCAGCCTCGCCTCAGCGCGCCCACTTGCGGAGTCGGCCATCTCCATCTCCGCGACCACTGTCGCAAGGAAAAGCCTGATCATAAAGGAAATCCAGTCGTGACGAAGTGGGTAAAGAAAGAGTCGAGCCAGAGCCAGGTCCGGAACGTCGCCGAGAAGTTCGGCCTCGATCTGCTATCCGCGTCGATACTCGTGCGGCGTGGCCTGTCTGAACCCTCAGAAATCCTGTGGTTCCTCGAAGATGATGCACGCTGGCTCCACAACCCCTTCCTCTTCGAAGGGATGGAGGATGCGGTCGATCGCATCATCAACGCGATAGACGACAAGGAGAAGGTCCTGATATTCGGGGACCGCGATGCCGATGGCGTGACGAGCACGACCCTCCTCGTGGAAGCCTTCACCGAGTTCGGCCTCGAGGTCTCCTGGCGCCTGCCAGGAAAGCTCGACCCCTACGGCCTGTCGATCACTGCCATCGACGAATTTGCCGCCGAGGGCGGGACTCTCATAGTTACTGTCGATTGCGGAATCTCCAACCACCGGGAAGTGGACCACGCAGCGGAACTGGGGATCGACGTCATCATCGTCGACCACCATCTCCTCAAGGCCGAAGCCCCTCCTGCTGCCGTCGCGGTCATCAATCCCAAACTTGAAGGTACGGCCTACCCCTTCCGCGATCTCGCCGGCTGCGGGGTCGCCTACAAGCTCGTCAGCGCCCTCAAGCTGGCACGGGCAGGCATCCGCGACCACTCAGTCGCCCTCCTCAACATCAGACCCCTCAACGACACCTACCTCGTCGAAGCAGTCAAGCTCTCGCGCCTTACCGAAACCCGGCGCATCCGCGAGACCATCGTGCCCGGTGTCGTCCGTCTCGAGAATACCCGGCTCGCAGCCTTCCTCGAAGGTCGCAACATCCTGGTATGGGACGCGGACCTTCAGAAGAAGCTCTTTGCCAAGGCCCTCGGTGCCGGCGTGGAATTCATGTGTGCCGACATCAGGGACGAGGTCGGGGCGGTCATCCCCGCGACCAGGGGACAGAGCCTCCTCCGTTTGCGCGAGATTTCACGCATCGCGAAGTACAGCCAGGGAAGCTTCGAGGAGATCGACGTCCTTCAGAGCCTCTATGTTTCGGCCGCCCTCAAGCGCTCCGGCTGGTTCGGAGACGACGACCTCGAGCGGCTCCAACTCGTCGCACTTGGTACGATCGCAGACATCATGCCCCTCCGTGGGGAAAACCGCATACTTGTGAAGAAAGGCCTCGAGGCGATAAACAAGAAGCCACGACCCGGGCTCTCGGAGCTCCTTCTCAAGCTCGGACTCCTGGGCAAGAAGATCGGCGCCACCGAGGCTTCCTGGCAGGTCACCCCCGTCATCAACGCTGCCGGTCGCATGGGCTCCGCCGAGACCGCGGTACGCCTCATGCTCGCGCCTGACCGGCCCGAGCGTGAGCGCCTCGCCGACGAGATCCTGGCGATGAACGTCGAGCGGCGCAGGCTTGGCGCTGCAGGCTGGGACCTGATGTATCCGCTCGCAAGGGAAAGCCATGAGAGCCATGGGGAAAGGCTGGTCGTCATCGGCAGCGCCGACCTTCACCGCGGCATCACCGGTATCATCGCCTCCCGCGTCTCGAACACGCTCTCCGTCCCTGCTGTCATCGCCTGCTTCATGCCCGACGGGACGGTTGTCGGCTCGGTTCGCTCAACCCGCGGTTTCGCCCTCTCACCCTTCCTCGAAGCTTCCGCCGATCTCTTCATTGACTATGGCGGCCACGATGCGGCGGCTGGTTTCAGCCTCACGGCCGAGAACTGGCCAGAGTTCCAGCGCCGGGCCCTCGCCTTTGCCCAGACCATAGAGCTCGACGCAGCCGACGAGACAGTGAATGTCGACGCGGAGCTTCCCCACGAGTGGCTCAGGCCGGAAATCGCGGACACTGTCGATCGCTTTGAACCCTATGGGGCGGGGAACCCCCCCCTCGTGTTTCTCGCAAAAAAGGTTCCGATCGCGCAAGCAGAGATAGTGGGAAAGCAGGAAAAAGCCCATCTCAAGCTGACTCTGGATTTTGGCAAGCACCGCTGGCCTGCCCTCATCTGGAGCGGGGCCGACAGACTCAACCGTGACTTTTCCATTGGCGACCGCATCGACCTCGTCTTCAAGGTCACCAAGAACCGCTGGAACGGCCAGGAACAGCCCCAGCTCGAGGTGATCGACGCCAGGAGAAGTGGCTCGGAACCGGCATAAGGAGAGCCCAGAGCCGCATGCTCCCTTGACTCGCAGCCGCCTCCTTTGGTAGTTTCCTCTTCGCCGAAGGGCATTCCCCGGTTGTGTAATGGTAGCACAGCAGACTCTGGATCTGCTTGTGGGGGTTCGAATCCTCCCTGGGGAAAGTAATTCGGGTAATCCCGAAGACCAGGGTCCCGCGTGCCTGATGACACAGACGGTTCGCCCCGACCCGGTCAACCTTCGAGGGAGAATTCCCTCGAAGTATTGCAGAATCCGCTTTCGGATTCTGCACGTCAAGGAAGGAATCTCCACCGGGAGTTGTTCTATATCTTTCGAAGAATCCGCTTGCGGATTCTTCACGTCAAGGAAGGAATCTCTTCCTGAGATTCCTTCCTTGACGATGGCCCCTTCGTCTATCGGTTAGGACAAAAGATTCTCAATCTTTAAAGAGGGGTTCGACTCCCCTAGGGGCTAATAAGGCTTACGTAACTCTTTGTTACGTAAGCCTTTGTTTTTTCTGGTTGAGACCCGCTCCACCATCGCCGCGTGCTCGTCGCGACCGTAGAAGTAGAGGATGCAGAGGTGAGGGTGCTCGAGTTCGGCTGACCATTCAGTGGCTCAATCCTCGCATAGCCAGAGTTGCTTATTCTTTGCTGAAGATGATGTCCACGGAGGCGCAGATTGGGAAGGTTTCAGCGGGCTTGGGCGGGCTCCTTCTATGCGAGTGATACAATTGGACGGGATGCTGAGAAGGTCCCTTTCGCGAAGGTCTCGTTTCAACCGAATGGACAACCCACGACCCCGCTGGTACTATTAAACCATGAAAACAAGCCTGAGGGAAAAAGCCGATTCCATTGCGGAGCGCCTCCGTGAGCAGCTAAAGCCCTCCGCGATTCTTCTCTTTGGCTCCGTCGCCCGAGGGTCGGAAGCGGAAGGGAGCGATCTCGACCTCTGCCTCCTTTTCGATGAAATGCCCGGTAGGAAACTCGAAGTCATGAGAACGGCACGGAGTATCTCCCGCCCGATCCACAAAGGTGCAATGGGTATCGTCACCTATTCGATAGAGGAATGGGAGGCGTATATCGCAGCTGGATCGAGTTTCGAGTTGCGGCTCCAGAGGGAGGCCGTCTCCCTGTGAGCATCGACCCTGTTGGCGAGTGGATAGAGCTCGCCAACCAGGACGAGGCAAGTGCCCGCTATCTCTTCGGGATGCGTCCTATGCCGCTTGAGGTGATATGCTTTCACTGCCAGCAGGCCGTGGAAAAGACCTTGAAGGCAGTTCTTGCAAAACACCGTCTGGATATTCCACGGACCCATGATCTCCTTGAATAACTCGATCTAGTCCTCGTGCTGGCACCATCTGTCGCTTCGCTCGAACCAAGGCTTCTCAGCTTGAATGATTTTGCCGTCGTGGTCCGCTACCCTTCGCACGTCCCTCTCGAGGAACAGGATGTGATCAAGGCGATCGCTGCAGTCAGAGAAGCACGGCAAGCTCTCGCAGCCTTGTTGTAAGGCCTCTTCACTGCCCGCCGATTCCCTCATGGATGTAGCTCGCTCCCAATCGCCGCCCTCGCAGTTATTTTTCGAGCAGTTGGGGCAAAAAAAGCAACGCTCGAATATTCGCACGATCGACGGTATTCCAATGTTTTGAGACGAGTCGAACGAGACTTGCACACTAGCGGTTGAGGCACGGTACAAGGGCTGACTCCTCCCTCGTGAAGCGCAATTCACTCGAGCCTACTCCCCTCCCCCTTCGACCTTCGGTAAACCAAGGTTGGCTCATGTCGGAGCCTTCGCCTGTCAGCGTGCATCGCCAAGCGTTTTGCGCAACTCCGCGATCATGGCCGGCCTATTCGAGTATCTCGACATAAGGTCATCGACAAGGTTGACCATCGCGGGCCTGCCAGCATAGCCGCCGAGTTCCTTTCTAGTGCCTTTCTCGAGGTAGCTTCCTGCGTCATCGGGAATACTGCGGCCTATCTGCTGGTAATGATCTCGCATGACGCTTTCATCGTGGCTCGCAAGCTCGCGGAGCCTCTCGACAAGGTCCTCGGCCGCCATAGCCGTTCGAGGACCAGGGACTCGAGCTCTGGTTCCTCCAGACTGATGGATACTCAGGCTCTACGCAGAACTCGGCAAGCGTGAAGGCATTACCCACGTCGGCTGCGGAGCGCACATCGGGCGGGAGTTTGCCACATGCCCCCTTCTGGCAGAATCTAATACCCGTTGGAATCAAGTACGACGACAGTCCCGGTCGATCCGTCGACGCGGACACGTTGGCCGCTTTTCAAGACCCTTGTCGCGTCGCGAAGCCCGACCACGGCCGGTATGCCGTATTCCCGGGCCACAACCGAGCCATGGGTCATCATACCCCCGGCTTCCATGACCAGGGCCCCGGCCGCCTGGAAGAGGGGCGTCCAGGCCGGATCGGTTGCAGGACAGACCAACACCTCCCCCGGGACCATCTGGATACCTCGCGGATCCACAACAACCCGGACCAGCCCCTCGGCTATCCCTGCCGAGACGGGGCTGCCGCGTAGGACACCATCACGTTCCGCATCGGAAGCGGCTTCGTAAAAAGCCGTTCCGTCACTCAGCATAAAACGAGGTACCCGCCTCCGCCTGAGCTCACGTGTATAGGTCGCGCGGCGTTCGGCGATGAGGGCCTTCCAGTCGCGGGGGTCCCCTGTTCCGAGCGCCTCGAGCTCGGCCAAGCGTAGGAAGACGAGATCGTCAGGCCGCTCGACTGTCCCTGCCTCGGCCAAGGCTTTTCCGGAGTCTAGAAGGGTTTTCCGGATCACGCCGAAGAGCCTGACCACAAAGAACTTCGGCGTTTCGAGAAGCCCGCCCAGCTCGCGCACCCAGGACGCCATCGCTCCGGCAAGGCGGGCCTTGAATCGCCCTCCCGGCCTCCTGCGCAGCGCATCAAGGAGCTCATCCCTTGCCCGACAGGCCTTTTCCGCGCCCCTGCGGAAGCTTTCTTCGGGAGATGCTGCCTCGTCGATCTCAAGGTAACTCTTCAGCATTGCGATGACCAAGGAAGGATCATCCCGCCAGCGTCCGCGTCCGAGGTCGATCTCGCCCACCCCGCGGAGGCCATAGCGGCCCAGGAAATCGCCGAGGCCCGACTGCGCCGCCGGCTCCAGTTGCCCGGCCATGAAGGCGGCGGCCAAGGCGTCGGCGTCCTCGGCGGAAAAGCGGGCCGCGGAGGGCGGATCGTCGCGGATGGCCCGCGCCGTCCGCCAGAGCCCTAGGTCCATCTCCGTGGTGACGTTGTGCGGAAGGCCTCGCGTGAGTTCCATCGCGAGCGCTGTTCCGCCCTCCACATCCGCGATACGGCGGATCAGTATCTGGAGTGGTGCCTGGCCGGCGATCACGCCGGCTAGAAGGCGGGGCATGATCGCTCCCAGCCTTCCTCCCACGAGGCGGACGATGGCGCGCGCCAGGGCGGAAAGGCCTGCCGCGGAATCAAGAGTCGCAGCGGCTTGCGCGAGTTCACCTTCGATAATCCGCTCCAGGGCAGCGCGGCCGCGCTCGGGGCGGAGGAGAAAACCGAGGACTCGGCGGATCACCGGAAGCATGCCCCGGGCCAGGCTCAGCCTATCCCCGGGGCCGAGGCCGGAAGGCGGGGGCAGGCGAGAATCTTGCATTTGCTTGGCGAGGATCTTTCCACTCGGGGGATCGATGGATTCGATGAAGACTCCCAGGACCGTCCGGCCCAGGCGCCGTCCCAGAAGACCGGTCAGGTTGACAAAGAGCCTTTCGCCGGCGACGAGGAGGCCGCGTTGCTTCTCGGGGCTCTGCCTTATGCCGAACATCGAGCCGAGACCGGCGACAAGGTGGAGAAAGATGTCCTGCCCGATCGGGGTATAGGGATCGAGCATGCCCTGCCAAACGCCGAAGGAGAAGAAGAGCTCCAGGTGATCCTCCCGAAGGCCAGAGGGGAGGGGATACAAGGAGGTGACTGGCCGGGATTGGAGGATGCTCAGCTTGCCGCCGGCCCAAGCCCATTCAATGTCCTGCGGAGAGTCAAAGTGGTCTTCCACCTCGGCGCCCAATCGGGACAGGGCGATGATCTCGCTGTCCGGCAGAGCCTGTATCGCGGCGGCCTTCTCGCGCAGCTCCACGGTTCCGCCTCCCGTCCTTCCGCGGGTCGAGCGGACCTTTTCGCCCAGGCTTTTTGACAGGATGAGGGCGGATGGAGCGTCGACAACATAGTGGTCGGGCTCGACCTTACCGGAGACGAGGGCCTCGCCCAGTCCGAGGGTGGCATCGATGACAGTTTCCCCTCGCTTGCCGGTGAGGGGATTGGCGGTGAAGAGAACGCCCGAGACCTCGCTCTCGACCATCTCCTGAACCACGACAGCCAAGCCAAGGCCGTTTGGGCAGATCCCGTTGCGGGCGCAATAGCCGATGGCCCGGGCCGTACACAGGCTGGCCCAGCAGTCGACTGGCGTCTCGAGAAGTGAGGCCAGCCTTGCCGTTCGAAACAATCTTGATGATGCGCTTCATGGTCCGGTGCTGGCAATCCTCGACAACTCCGCGATGACCGACTCCTGGTCGAACCTCGAGGTGTTGCCGACAATCGCAATTGTGAACTTGTATTTTGGGCAGTAGAGGACGTAGGATTCGAAGCCGATGAAGAGCCCCTCGTGGCCCCAGTATTCGACCCCGTCGATAAAAGCCCGCACGACGCCGAGTCCGTAGCCGGTCCAGGCCGAGCCCGGGTTTTTTCCGGCCTTGAAGTCGAGCATCCGCTCGACAGTGGCGTGGCCAAGGATCCTGTCATTGAAGAAGGCGCTGGCGAGCGAAGCCATGTCAGTCGCGGTCGAGACGATGGCGCCGGACGCAGCAGCCAGGGATGCCCAGGCTGTGTTGTCGGACGCGTTCGTGTTCGGGTAGGGCATGAGGCTACGGTCAAAGCCGGGCACGAGGGCGGACGGGACCTTTTCGGTCAGGGGGTAGTAGGTCTCGGTTAGGGAGAGCGGATCGAGGAGCTCCTCGTGGAGGATGGCGCCGAAGTCCTTGCCCGATATCTTTTCCGCGATCATGCCGAGGAGCATGTAATTGAAGTTCGAGTATCTCCAATTCGTGCCCGGCTCAAAATAATGCTTGCCGCCGTGAACCTTGACAAGCTCGGCCGCGGTCCAGACCTTGTGGGCGTTGAGTCCTGAGGCGAGGAGGGCGCCGAAATCCTCGAATGTATCGGGCAATCCGCTTGTGTGGTTGAGGAGCATCTCGACAGTGATCTTGTCGGCCGCTTTGATGTCCGGGAACCATTTTGCAAGGGGATCGGAGAGACTGATCTTGCCTTGCTCGACATATTTCATGATGACGATGGCCGTGAAGAATTTGGTGGCGCTCGCAATGCGGAACAAGCTGCCCGCCTCCATGGATTTGTCGCGCTGGAAAGTGGTCGTGCCGGCGACGCCCTGCCACCGCCTGCCATCATCGAAGACAACGCAGGCCTGGATGCCAGGGATGTTCAAGGAAATGACGCAGTCTTCCAGCACCGTTTCGAGCCGGGATCCAAGATTCGCCTGGACAGTGTTCCGGGGATCCTGGGCGGCTGTTTGCGGGAACCTGTACTTGCCTGTCGCGCAGTCACAGAATAGGCTGGCAAGCGCAAGGCCGGCCCACAGAGCCACGACACTCATTCGGGCGCTGCTTGTGAGAATCAAGCCCTGCCTCATGATTCTTCCTCGACAGGCCTTTCGGAAGCGCTGAAGCGCCGCTCACCGCTCTTCGAATCGAAGGCCAGCTTGATGACCCGCTTTCCCTCGAGGGCAGCGAGCTGTATGCCAAGGAAGAGGAAGACTCCTTTGACGATATACAAGACGGCCATCGTGATCGAGATGCAGTGGTCGGTATTATAAAGGCATTGGGGCGGATTCGCTCCGCCCAGTGCGCCCAGACGAGGAACTTGATCCAACGCGCCCCGTTGTGACGAAGGGGATTCGGCGATCTTTATCGAGACTGTCTTTCCTATGTAGCGCGCAAGCCCGGGAATCCTTTCAAGCTCCGATCCAGCAAAGACTTCTGTGATCAACATCTAGAACCTCCTGCTTCCCAGCCGACTACCATCATGCCTTTGTGGCTCGGCTCGGCTCCACCCAGCAGACTTTAGGTTCCGAGTTTACTGTATGGGAGAGGTCTCAAAGGACCGGCGAATGTCCATAGCTACCATCAAAGAGATAGATTCAAATATGTCGGGACTTGCGGTTAAGTACCGACATATTGCCCGTGCAACGGATTCAAAATTGAGTGTTGCAGGGTTCAGCACCACACTGCTTCGGTTCACTTCTTGTGGATCTTCCATCGACAAGGCTCGCACAGGGGACCCGGAGACGCGCGATCATTTGAGCGCGCCGGAGGGGCGAGCAGCATGGGCCTGGGACTACTGTCAGACTGCCGCCTGTCCCGTCGAAGCTCGGAAAGTCACATTCCCAGGAAGCGCGAATGGAGGCTCTTCCGCCACTCCTTCTTCTCGCCTTCCTTTTCCCACTGGATGCGGCGCTTGACGACGAAGGCAGCTTCCTTTCCATCCTTGAACTCGACCACGGCAAAGGACCCGGATCCAAGGTAGACGACCTTTTCTCCAGGGCTGAGGTTCTCGGCCGCAGCAATGCGCTCGTACACACATTCAAAGTGGGCTGGCAAACCCGTTTCCCGATCCGAACCGAGGGCACTCGACAGATCATGGACGGGTTTCTCGCAGATCGGGCACATGGGAGCGTCTGCTCGTATCTGGCCGATGAAGGACTCCCGGCGTTCGCCGCCCATTTGCTTGGTCCGCTGCCCGGAATTCTGTCCCGGTCGCTGACCCTTGCCCAGACGCTTCCGTTGACCACCCTTGCCCTGGGTTCCAGCCTGGGATTCCTGGGATTGGCGACTGGAGCCTCGATCCTGGGGGGACCTGTTGTCTGCAGCCTGAGGGGGCTGCCCCAAGGCTGCAGGGTCGGAAGGACGCTGTCGCTGCTGCTGTCCATTGGATAGGGGTAACTGGCCAGTAGTCAATCCGCGCGAACGCTGCTGGCCCTGGTTTCCTCGGCCTGGCTGACCACGATCCTGGCGACCGTCCCGGGCTGGCTCCTTCGAGGCCTGCTGCCGCTGGGGCGAAGGCTGTCGGCCCCGTCCATCGCGGCCTTCCTGCGGACGCCCGCGGTCCTTGCCACGGCGACCGCCCTGGCGGTTTTCTGGCGAGGCCTTGGGCTCGCCCTGCGGTCCTCCCTCCTCGGGATCCTTACCGCGTCGTTCGTCTGCCATCGGGATATCCTTCCACGAGCCTTGCGGAGAGGACGGTCGCTATCCTGAGGATGGCGCCGGCCAGGTAGGCCTCGTCTCGCAGCTTTTCCTTGAACTCGGCGATGCGCTCGACACCACCGTCTGCGGCGCCTGCGGCCCGCCTTCTGGCCCTGCCCGTCATGATTCTCCCGTGAAAGCCGATTCGAAGCGGCGGACCACTGTGCAATCCCGCAATAGGATCACATCATAGCGGACCTGCGCGCTACTATATTCTCGATTCCGGGACAGGAAGATTTTAGACGTTTCGACGATCCGACGACGTTTCCGTGACGAAATCGCCCGTGCGAGGTCCTCAGCGCCAAAAACCGACCAGTTCTTGACTTCCACAAAGCAGATAATGCCTGCTTTTTCCGCAATGAGGTCGATCTCGCCCGACTTCATCCGGAAATTCCTGGCGACAATGCGGTAGCCCTCGGATTCCAGGAGCACCGTCGCAGCGTCCTCGCCCCTTCGCCCCAGCTCGACCCGGGGAAGGGCGGAGTCCTGTGTCACGTAGCGGCTAGCTCGCTGGAATCGAGGGCGCGTGCAATGAAGACTGTTTTTTCGGTCAGGAGGTCGATGATTTCGCCTGACTCACCCTCGCTGTGATGGCCGAACTCATCGACGATGATCCTGAGCTTGGGCCTGAGCGGCGCTTCGGGGTGGGTCTCTATGACACGGGCGATGGCAGCGCTGTTCAGGAGCACGATGGATCCAAGGGGGAAGATACCCATGCTCTTGATGAAGGCCTTGAGGATGTCGGGATCGAAGCGCCGTGCATTGTCCAAAAGGAGGGTCTTCATCGCGGCGTATCCGATCATGGAATGGCGATAGGATTTCTTGCTCACCATGGCCTCAAAGGCATCCGCGACCGAGACAATGCGTGCCAGCACGTCGATGTCGTTGGCTGAGTTCTTGCGGGGATAGCCCTCGCCGTCCCAGCGCTCGTGATGCTGGAGCCCTATCAGCCCCACATCATCTGGATACAGGAGTTCCTTTGTAATGACGCGGTATGACAGGAGGGGATGGGCCCGGACCTTCTGTCCCTCCTCCTCCGTGAGCTTTCCTCTTTTCTTGGCGATGTCATCGGGAATTCGGAGCATCCCGGCATCATGGAGGAGGGCTCCAGTTGCCAGATAGGAAAGCCGGTAGGGCGGTAACTTGAGGGTCTGCCCCATGACAACCGCCAGAATGGCTATGTTGATGCCCGAACGGGCAAGACTGTCTTCCTGCACTGCTGATCCTAGAATCGCTGTAAGCGCTACTTGGTATTCCTCGCGCACAAGGGTCAGTACAGCCTGGGTAATCTGGTCGATGGATTTCGGATCGACCGATTCGCCCTTCTTGACCTGGTCAAAAACCTTGTCGAGCCGATCGACGAGATCTATATAGCGGCGATAGAGATCCCGGGAGCCGGCGAACTGGGTGCGCGATATGGTGTCGGAGGCGCTTGGGGCCGTAGATGCTGGCTTGGCGCTGACGAGGTCTCCCTCGGTCATGACATGGACTACACCCCAGCGCTTGAGGATGTCGAGATCCTTTTGCCGGACTGCAACGTTGGCTGGCACGAGGAGGTTGGTCTCATCGACATGGACATCTTCGCTCCACATCGAACCTGGCTTGATGTCAGCCAGCGCGATACGATTCTTCATGGTTCCTCTGCAGCCTGAATCCAGGCGAAAACTTTTGCGACAACTTCATACATCCCTGGGGGCACGCAGGTTCCAAGATCGAGGGGAAAAAGCAGATCTGCACAAGCTTCATGGCTGACAACTGGAACTCCGCATTCAGAAGCCATCCTCACCATGGATTCCGCCATGCGCCCCTCTGCCTTCGCCACGACGAAGGGGGCTGGAACATTGGCATTGTACCGAAGGGCCACCGCCCTGTCGCGCCGCTTCAACCCTCGCTCAGGCACTGGTATCCACTCCAGGAATGAAAGGAATCCCTCGCTCAGACTCCATTACCATCAATTCGCAACCCGAAGCCGCCAAAGAAGTTCCGAGTCTGAGCCAATCGCGGACCCGCCCATCATGCGGCGGCTGGATGCGAAGCAGGTTAGCCGCGCCTGCGCGCACAGTGAGAGAAAAACCCCAGAGGGTTCCGCCCTCAGGAGAACTGCCCTCCGGAAATACGGTAAACCGCCCCTCCATCGATGCAGGAACCCTCGACATCCTCTTTAAGTGTAAGCGAAAGCTTCCCTTGAAAGCAATTGATCCAAGCTGGAAACTAAAGGGAACGAGCACATCAGGCTCTGAAGCATGCAGCTGATTGAACAGGCCCAGGAGTGCAGAGTCCCCATCCCTGCGGGAACAGAGCAGTGCCAACATCGCTGCCAGCTCTGTGAGCAGGGAGTCGTGCGCATCATCGCCGCCATCAGCCCGCCTGAAATCCTCGTCGCTCCTGCCTTCACTATCCCTTCCGCTCTCGATCGCAAGCAGCCTGTCGACAGCTTCGGGAGTAGCCCCGAGCCCCTTGGCTTCGAGCCTGCAGGCCATTGCGGCCCGCTCCCGTTCTTCGCCGGGAATCCCCGCAGCCACTGCTCGCCTCACCCGTGCGAGGCCTGAGGCATCGGGAACAAGGCCACGGGACAGCCAGGCTTCTGCAGCAGCGATTCCCGAAGCGTCCTGGCCCATTCCAAGGCTCAGGAGCAGGCGTGCAGCAAATCCTGATGGTAATGGTGATGGCGGGTAAAGGGCCATCGTGGTCTTGCTACCAGGAAACTCCGCTGGAGTCGCCATTCGGAGCCAGACGAGGGAGCCGATTGGAAGCTGCTTGGTCGTTGGCACCGGAAACTCGGATCCGCGAACCCTGAGCAGGGTCTGTCCGTCTGCCGCCTGTCCGACCACCCGAGCCAATACAGAAACGCCAGCCCGGAAGGGAATTCCGGAACCGGCGCTTAGGGTAATCGATTCACGGCCATCGCCTCGACGGAGAGGCACAGCGCCTGGCCCCGTCGTACCGATAGTCGGCATGTGACTCAGGCTTTGGCAACAGCCGCCTTGGCTTCTACCTTGCGAGTGGGCAGGAGTTCCTTGATCTTGGCAGCCTTGCCGATCTTGGTGCGGATATAGTAGAGCTTGGCACGTCGTACACGGCCAGCCTTGACGACTTCGACCTTCTCGACACGGGGGGAGTTCATGGGGAACACACGCTCGACACCGACTCCGTAGGAGTTCTTGCGGACCATGAAGGTTCGGCCAAGGCCAGCATTCTTCATCGCGATGCAGAGGCCTTCATAGATCTGGACTCGTTCAGTCTTGCCCTCGATGATCTTGAAGTGGACCTTGATGGTGTCGCCAACCTTGAAGTTCTCCGCGCCAGGCTTGAGTTGCGGAGCCTGGATCTTCTGGATGAGGTTCATGTTTCTCCCCCTTCGGTGCTTATTTCCCTGAGCAGGTCGAGGGCTTCCTTGGGAAGGCCCCCGGTGGCGAGGAGTTCGGGGCGGTAAGCCAAGGTTTTCCTGAGCTGTTCCTTGAGCCGCCATCGAAGGATCTTCGCGTGATGTCCCGATGTGAGTACATCAGGGACTTTCATGGTAGCATAATCGGCGGGGCGTGTATACTGGGGATATTCCAGAAGGCTGGGGCCCAAAGGCCCCGTATCATGCGAGTCACCGGCCGAGCCCGAGAAACTCTCTTCCGCAAGGCTCTCGCCCGAAATCACGCCCGGAATCAGGCGGTACACCGCATCGACGAGGACCATCGCCGCCACCTCGCCGCTTGAAAGCACATAGTCGCCGATGGAAACCTCATCATCGACAAACTTGTCAACGATGCGTTGGTCGATCCCCTCGTAGCGCCCACAGATCAGGATGAGCCGTGCCTCAGTCGAAAGGTCGCGTGCCAGGGCCTGGTTGAGGAGCCGCCCCGAGGGTGTCATGAAGACGGTCCGCGCCTCGCCGGCCCCCGCTGCGTCGAGGGCCATCCCCAGCGGCCCCGGGAGCATGAGCATGCCTGCTCCACCACCATAGACCTCGTCATCGCACTTGCGATGCCTGTCGGTCGCATAGTCCCTGATATCGACGAGCTCGTATTCCACGAGGTTCCTCTCTACAGCCCGTTTCATGATCGAGCTTTCGAAGAAGCCAGAAAGGATTTCTGGGAAGAGCGAGAGGATGGTGATCTTCACTCGAGTATCCAGGGAGCGAGGAGCACAAGGTGCCTGGATTGAAGGTCGATATCGCCTATGAATTCGCGTCGGAAGGGGATGAGAACGGTCCCCGAAGAACCACGGTCGATCTCAAGGAGGGGATCAGCCCCACCCTCACAGATCGCGAGCACCCGGCCGTAGCTCTCGGTTGAGGAAGGATCGACAAGCTCAAGGCCGATCAGGTCGGCTATGTACCACTGATCGGCTTCGAGGGGCGCCCCAGCCTTTCGGTCAACGAGGATCTCCCGGCCTACGAGGCGTTCCGCGAGCTCGGGTGTGCCATGGCCTTCGAAGGCCATAACCAGTCCGCTGTCATCGGCATCCACGTGGGTTAGCGCAAGACGGAGGGGAGCCTCCCCCTCGCGCACGAGTTCCACGATTTTCAGTGCCATAAAGTGGCTGGTCTCGCCAGAATACGAATGCACCCGAAGGTCTCCGTGGACTCCGTGGGGCGCTCCGAGGCGGCCTATTACAAAGCGGCCATCGTCCCTCCGCTTCGGGATGATCTGGGGCGCCGGGGTCGCTCCAGCTGCATCCGCCCGCTTCGCGGCTCGCTCGCGGTCCCGCTCGATGGCCAAGGCCGCCCTACGCCAGGGCGTAGTCTCGGCGGCCTCTTCGCGGCCGCCAGAAAAACCGGAGGGCCGCTGGGCGCTGCGGTTCGGCTTGGATGGGGCGGCCTCTTCGCGGCCGCCAGAAAAACCGGAGGGCCGCTCCGCGCTGCGGTTCGGCCCTCCGGTTTTTTTACCGGGGGCGCGATCGCTCCCGGGTTTGGGCATCAGTCGAGGATCTCGAGGCTGACGCGCTTGCCCGAGGCGGTTGAGGATGCTGACAGGATGGTGCGGATGGCCTTTGCGATGCGACCATGCTTGCCGATCACCTTGCCGACATCCTCCTGGGCGACGCGCAGTTCGAGGATGGTAGCCCGTTCCTGCTCGATGACATTGATTGTCACGGCCTGGGGATCATCAACCAGGGACTTTGCTATGTATTCAACGAGATCGCGTTCCACTGGAATCTCCTTAGGGAGGGGAAGAGCGAGAGCGCAGTAGCAGCAACTGCCCTGTAGCGATCCGGATCTTCCATGAAAAGCCTATTTGACGTGGATGCCCTTCTGGTTGAGGAGGCCGCGCACCGTGTCGGTGGGCTGGGCGCCCTTGGCGAGCCACTCCTTGGCCTTGGCCTCGTCGATCGTGATCTGCTTGCCCTCCACCTCAATGGGGTGGTAGAGGCCGATCTCCTCGATCGTGCGACCATCGCGGGGCGTGCGGGAATCCATGATGACAATGCGATAAAAGGGCCGCATCTTGGAACCGAAGCGCTTGAGTCTCATCTTTACTGCCATATCTCTGTCCTCCTGGGAGCTGGCGGCGAGGGGCATTCTGCCCTCCGCCTGGATTGGGTTTTCCTTACGACTGCGCCGTTCCGCCAATCGGATCGGCCCCCGGACGGAAAACCCGGAGCGGGGTGAAGGCAATTTCATATCCTGAAAGGAGGGCGCAGGTCAATCGGGAGGGCTCTGGGGAAAGCCGGTCTAGGACAGCTGCAGTGCGCCACCCCTCGGACCTTTCCCGGTCTTGAAATCAGGGATCCCTCCGACAGCCTAAGCGCTGGATAGGTTCGCAAGTTTCTGGATCATATCCTTCTGGCGCTGCGAGTGGATCTCAGGAACGACTGTACTTCCAAGGGAAGCTGAAACGTCCGAAGCCAGGCTGAGCAATTCTCCCCTCAGTTCCTGAAGTCGCGGCAACAGCCTGAGAAGCGCTTCCCTCTGCATCCGCGACTCGCTGGTGTATTCCAGGAATTCCGGAGTGAAGAGGAAAAAGGAGCCAAGTGCACTTTGTGTCGAACTCCGCTTTTCCTCGAGGGAAAGCATGTCCTCAGCAAGGATATCCAAGGTAGCGTTGACAGTCCCTGTCCCAGCTCGCCCGGACCTGCCAGGGCTAGAATTGCGGCCAGCAGCACGCCGATCAATGCTGGGGGCCCGAAGCTGCCCCCCGGAATCGCTCGCACTTTCGGCATATTCATCGATCGCCACCATGGCGATCTTGATGAAGTCCTTCGTCGTGGTCATGGCGCCTGAAACATCCGCTTCGATGCGGCCTGTGAGGGTGACCATGCCCATCACTGTAGTGGTCACGCTGCCGAGGGACCGGTTTTTGGCAATTTCGATGCGCGAGGCAACGACGATGTTCTTGAACCGCGAAAGGAGGGAAGAAAGGCCCTTGAAGGAATTCTCAAGTTCCCGCACCTGCTCGGCCAGGCGTCGTGCCATGGTGATAACACGCTTCTTGAAATCGAGGTAGCGGGCTGCCCCGGCGCTGAAGTCGCCAGCGGAGCTGACTCCAAAGCCCGCCTCCCCTGTTCCAGTGACTGTCGTTGAAAACCTGGCCCGTCGCTCTTCGATGGCGGAAATCCTCAGGTCGACCCCATCAATGCCGCCCTGGAAAATCTTGGAACTTGTTTCGAGCTCGTCGATGGTACGCGTGAGCAGCTTGGCCGAAAGCCGGGCTACGGACGCAAGGTAGGGAAGCTGATCATCGACTAACGCGTAATCCCCCGTGGCCCCGGATCCTGGCAGTGTCTGAGCTTCGGCGAGCGAGTAGGCAACATGGGCAAGGGAGCGGTATGCGGGGTTGCGGTTCCCGAACTCCGCCAGGATGGCCTGGATAGGTTCCTTGACCTCCCTGGCCTCGACAAGGAGCCCCGAGAGGAAGCTTCTGATTTCTGCGAGATCGGAACGATGGCTCGAAAACGAGGCGGATAGGCCCTGCTCAAGCTCGCCGAAGAACTGGTCCTGGAAATGGTCAAGCTCCAAAAGCGTGTCGCGAAGACGACCAAAGAACTCAAGCAGGGACGTGCCCCGGCCCGTGATGGTCTCGGTGAGGAGGATGGTCTGGGAGGACAGGCGCTTGAGCTCATCAGTGATGACCGAGAAGGCCTTGCCTGCCGAGCCCGACTTGAGGGCTACAGTCATCGCATTGAGGGAGATGATCTCCATCTCCTCGGAATCGGAGCGGACGCCCTGGATCAGTCCATCGAGGGCCGAAAGTTTTTCGATGCTCTCGTTGATCCGGTCGAGGAAGTCTTCGTCGTGATCGTGCAACTTCTTGAAAAAGCTGCAGGACTCGGTGGCGAAGGAGTTCATCTCGTCAAGGCTACGGCCATCGCGAAGGGCATCCTTGCCTTCGAATCCAGTGAGTCCCTGTTCGCCGACCAGACAGGATCGATCCGCCTCGACCATCATGGCCGGGAACAGGCGTCCCATGCCCAAGTAGACTTCTTCACCCTCGCGACCGATATCCTTTATGGAATCGATGAGGGAACATATCCTTGCTTCAAGATCATTCAACATCCGCAACACTATACGGGAGGCGGGATGACTGGACAAGGGCAAGCACAGTCGCTCCTGCCTTGATATGACGGGGCCCGCGCAACGCGCGGGCCCCGCATGCCTGACAGTGCAGGCATGGAACTGTCAACGCCCTGCGGCGTCTGGAGTTTTACGCTTTTTCGTCCCACTTTACCGGGAGGATGGAAAGCTCGGTGTCGCGGTCGAAGTAGCGGGCCTTCTCCATGACGGGCGTAAAGTGGACGGAATCGCCTATCTTGAAGATGTGGCTTGGGGGAACACGGGCGACCATCGACTGGGTGGGCGTGGTGGCGTAGAGGTGGATTTCAGCGCCCAGGGGTTCGACGACGGTGACCTTCGCTCCGATCACGCCGTAGTCGGTGGCTTGGGAGCCGCCCTCGACGCAGGGGATGTCCTCAGGGCGGATCCCGAAGGAGACTTCCTTGCCGACATAGGGTTTGAGAAGCGACACGTGGTCGGGAGCGGGAGTGAGCTTGAAGGAGCCCTCGTCGACCATGACCTTGCCGCCCTCCTCGATCACCTTGACCTTGAGGAAGTTCATGGGCGGGGAACCGATGAATCCCGCGACAAATTTGTTGATTGGGTGATTGTATAGATAAAGGGGGGAGCCGATCTGATTGACCTTGCCATCGCGCATGACAACGATCTTATCGCCCATCGTCATGGCCTCGACCTGAT
>CAIJMU010000160.1 GCA_903821875.1 uncultured Spirochaetota bacterium | reverse complement strand
TGTCGTTCCTGCTGGTATCTCAATGGCATCTTTCCTTGGCAACAAAGGCTCGGGAACATCCCAGCCGATGTCAGCCCAGGCGAGCACCATGTCTTCCCATCGCGCCTGACCGAAGAAGCCCTCAAACCCAAGAATGGGATAGTCGGGATCGTCCAGCACGGCGACCTCTTTTGGAGCGACGTCCCCGAAGAGGTAATCGAACGCGTTCTCACGATCATGGAATCGGTCGCGGCGAAAAAACGAGCCCTTCCGAAATACCTCCTCTGGACCAAGCGCACCGAAAGGATGGCGGCCATCCTCGCTCGCCGCTATCCGGAGGGTCTGCCTGGCTGGCTCGCGGTCTCGGTGTCGGTGGAAAACCAAGCCGCCGCCGATGAAAGCCTGCCCCAGCTCTTGAAGATACAAGGAACTCGCATCATCATGCTCGAACCCCTCCTCGAGCAGGTCACCATCGAGCGCTTCCTCCCCGTCGAATGGGTCGTGGTCGGTTCGGAAACGGGGAAGAACGCGCGGCCGATCGACCCTGGATGGGTGGCGTCGATCAGGGACGAGGTGAAGGCCAGGGGCATCCCCTTCTTCATCAAGCAGCTGGGGACGAGCCACAAGACGCAGGAAAGGCTCCTCGAGGGCAGGGAATGGAACGAGTTTCCAGGAGGTTTCGAGAAATGAAAAATCGCCGACACCCTTTCAGCGCCCCAAAAATGTTCCTGGGCGTGCTCTTGTTCGTCGCCTTCGCAGCCCATTCAGAGCCGATCACGCTCACCTTCATCGAGCCCCAGGCCTTCTTCGAAAGAGTCATTCAGGAGCGGCGTGATGTTGCCTTGATGAATCCGGAGCTTTGGGAGCGACTCTTTGCCGCAAAGGATCTTCGCAATACGGTGGTCCACGAATACTTCAACCCAGATCCCGCTATTCTTTGGACTACGGTTGAAACGATACTTCCCGGCTTGCGTGCATCGATACTTGGATTTTCGAGGCAAGCAGAAGATCCCGATAATCGTGCTGCTCAAGACAGCTGACAGACCCGTGAACGAACTGCGGAGATCTGCCGCGTCGCGCGCAGGGGGACGCCCAGATGCGAAGTCGAAGTATGAAGCTCGTTGCGTACTGAGGCTCCACTGGGAGCTCCGCTCGGGGGGAGTGGCCGTGGACCCGGACTGGTTTGTGTTGCACGGGTTGTGGCAGCGTTGAGGGGGTGACGAGCATTGTCCTCGCAATTAGCGCCAAACCGCGCATTTGCCGCTCTGGCAAAAGTCTCTATTGCTCCATTCTTGAGTGTTATTATGATGTTAACCGGGCGACCAAATTCGAAAGCCTTTTCACCTGCCTGAATATAGGAGTTGCGCCGACCACGGAACGTAATAGTTGCATGGTCTTTAGGCTGAATTTCTCCAAGATCGACGTGAAGGCTTCGCACGAGGCGATCGAGAAGAGTTTCAATGGCGTGCGCGCGAGCGCATTCATGGGCTTTGTAAAGGAATATAGGCAACAGTTTGGCATTGCCGAGGCGTCGGTCATGGACGGATCGGCTTCGGGTTTTCTGGACGCTGTCATTCGTTCCTGCCCCGAGGATGTCGCCCAGGCGGAGCGCTACATTGCGGAACTGCTACCCGACCATCCCGGCCCTGTCCCATCGCGCCATGTCGTGTACACTTCGGGGAATGCGGAGTACCGATTCTTCTGACAGACCACCGAGTCTTGTCCAACCGCTAGCCCCGCTCAGGCCTTCCCAATTTCTTCCAGACTCAGCCCCGTACATGTAGCAATTACTTCGAATTCGAGGCCCTGCTCTTTCATGAGGCGGGCGGTTTCCAGTTTCCCTTCAGCTTTCCCTTCAGCCTTACCGAGAGCGATACCCTCATCCCGCCCCTTGCGCCTGGCCGCGTTCATGTTGAGGGTCTGGGTGACTCGAGCCTTGTGGCGACCCTCGTAGATGTCCATGAGTTCAGGGTTGGCATTGAACAAGCGGTAGGCCTCATCGACCTTGGCGAGAAACTCTTCTTGTTCTACCAGGGAGTCAGTCATGGCCTGGTCGCCTCCTCATCCGTGATGCCGCGTAGCTACGTTCCGCGATTGCCGTGGCTCGTCATCCTTGACTCGCTCTATGCTAGCAACTTTTCCAGGCGGCCGCAATCCTTTGGGCCCTTGCTCCGTTCCACGAGCGGCAGCTCTACAGTGATGAGCGTCGCCTTTTCCGTCAGCACGGAGGGCTTGTCCGGCAGGGGTTCCAGCACGTTGACAAAGCGAAAGACCTTGATGAACTTCGGCTCGTTTTCACGCATCGCAAAGTCAAGCAGGTGGATGCCGATGACGGGATGAAGGTCATCATAGTTAGAGCCTTTGGGAAGCTGCCCTCCATAGACCCGGCTCCAGCAAAAGACCGCGCGTTCCGCATAATTGTCTTCTCCCCGCACCTGGATTTCCACATCGAAGATCATGCCGGAATCGTCGGTGGCCTTGATGTCCAGTACTGGTTCCTTGTCCATGGCAAAGCGCCGGATGTCAAAGGGGTTGTTGATCGTCAGTGTTGAGGCCAAGGGAAGGCCGACCCGATCGAGCACAAGGTTGATGAGTTCCCTAAGGAGCTCCTTTCGCTCTTCTGCTCCGAACATGAATTTAAATACCATGTCATTGACCGCGCGCAGCATGACCACCTCCTGACAATCAGTACGCGCGAAACGCTGCTGCCTGATTGCGAGCGAGGGGGAAAATCGTATGAATCGGAGGCTTTATATCCATACAAAAGCCCTCAGGTCAGGCCCGAGGGCTTGTTCCGCTTACTGCGTCACCGTCACCGTACAGGTATCCTGCAACCCTCCATCCACGCTGTAGGCCTTAATGACCGCAGTCCCCACTGCGACAGGAGTCACCTTGCCGGTGGAATCCACGGTCGCCACCGAGGTTTTGTTCGAGGACCATGTGAGGCTTTGGTTGGTTGCAGTGGATGGTGCAACAGTGGCAGTGAGGGTTTGGGGTCCAGCGGCGAGACTCATTGAGAGTGTCTTCTGCGATAGCGCCACGCTTGTGCTTGGAACGTAGAGGCCGTCGAGGTTCTTGAAGACCTCGAACTTTGTGAAGCTCAGCGTGACCGTACCCGAGGACGTCTTGCCTGAAGACACCCAAGGCTGGGGTTCGAAAACAACAGCAGTGCCAGAGAACTGTCGTGAAATTATTGCTGTGGTACTACCCGAAATCTCAACCCCCGCAGTAACTGAATCTGCCAGCTTCATGGTCACCACGTTAAATACTAAATTTGGATTCGTCGCATCATTCAAATTTACTCTGCACATTACGGAAGACGTGTCGGAAGTGAATGCATAGACCAGTGTAGCGGTGTCTCCCACAAGTGATAGGAAAAATTATAGCCCCCCGCCAACCCTGAAGCCTCGTCGAAGGCTCCCGAACCGCCCTTCGGATGCCGATTCTCCGCCCAAGCGCCGCCCGCCGATCCCGGGCAGTCCATGGCGACAGCAAGTTCGCTCGAAATCACTCGCCTGCTCCGCTCTCCGAGCCCTCAGATTCTATCCACGGGCAGACTACTCCCTGCAGATCGGGCCGTCAACCGCGCCGGGTAGGCATGGTTGATGAATCAGTTCAGCGTATACCGGCGGCGAGGCAGCGAGATGATGAACTCCCTCTTCACCTAGTGCGGCGGCCCCCTACCCTTTCCTGCAAGACAAGCGATGATGCTCCTGATCTCCGCCAGATCCTGGATAACCGCGATAACAGCCATCTTGCCCCCGCACTCCGGGCAGAGGAATGGGTCCACCTCGTAGACCTTCGCCAGGAGGCGAGCCCACGCCTTCTTTCGCGCAGCGGTACCGACCTCGACAGTTTCGCCTGCCGTTGGATCCACCTCGGCCGAGGGCGGTTCCCCGGCGGGGATCTGCGCGCGCCCGTACCAGCGCTCGGGTGCCCTGGTCCTCAGGGCTGGACGATCCTTCCACGTCCCCCGCCCCCGCGATGAGTACACCCCGTATCGCCGGATCAGATGCTTCCCCTTGGGCGGGATGTGGAGGGTGATTTGGGCGATGAACCCAAGGCTGTCGAAGTGCCTGACTTCGCCTTTCCAGTGCCCCTTTTCGGCCGCCTTCCATGAGATGGTGTCTTCCCCTTGATCCCACGTGAGTTTCTCGAGGCCAACGGGTGCGCGGATGATGTACTGGGAAAGGGACTGCCGGGCGTCGTCATCGTAAACCCGCGTCCCCGCTTCCACGGAAAAGCCGGAATGCTGCCAGCCGAGCATGGATTCCGCCAAGGCTGCGTCGAGAAGGCCTTGTTTCAGAAAAAGTCCGATCACTCGGCGCCGCCAAAGTTCCTGAAGCGCTTCGCTGGCCCCGATCGGGATGAAGAAGAAGCGGTCATGGCTGTCAAAACCGCCCTCGAGGACAATGGTATGCCAGTGAGGATGCCAGGTTGCATACTCTCCGAAGGTCTGGTGACTTGAAACCATACCGGTGATCACGGGCCTGCCGGCTGCCTCACCATAATACTCGGCGATGAGCGCGAAAATCAGTTTCCCGACCGCGGCGAACAGTGAGCGATCTCTTCTGAGGAATCCCCTCAAGGCTTTCGGTATCGTCCATACGAACTGACGATGCGGCAGCCTGAGGAGGAGGTCGTCGGCTAGGTACTCCCCGAGGAGGAGGGTCCGCTTCTGGCCGCAGGAGGGGCAGAGGAAGAAGGACTTGCAGGAGAAAGGCCGGAAGTAGTCGTAACCGCAGTCTGGGCAGCGGATGCGGGCGATGCCATTCTCCCAGTCCCCACAGGCGTTGAAGGCCTCTGCCGCACCAGAGATCAGCGGAAGGCGAAACCTGCCGAAGTCGGCTGAGTACTTCTCCTCATAGCTGGCCTCAAAGGCGGGAAAGCGTTCGTGGAACAGCCTTTGGAGTTCGCTCCGGCCATGAGGCTTGTACGTGGATGGAATGGAGGAAGGCGCCGAGACCGACGATAGCTCCAAGGCTGAGGACATACATACAACACGCGCGGGACTACCGCTGGCGCTTCCGATTTTCGCCAGGAATCAGGAATATGAAGTGGGGGTGCCGGAACGCAGTCTAGCGGAGCCGAAGGCGGAGCGTTAGAAGCCCGCAGGCGCGAAGCGCCGAGGAATTCGGCGGCAGGGGGAGCAGCGGAACTTGTACCCCCACCCCATGAGATCAGGCGGGAAGCACCCAAGCCGACGCGAAGGTGTCAAACCCGGCGAGCGAAGCCTAGCGAACGAAGTGAGCGTTCAGCGCTTCGCAGAACCGGGCAGAACGGCGGGTGTCGCGGGTGTCTCGCGCGTACCCCTGATGAAACTAGCGGAGCGTTAGCGCAGCGACGGGGTATGCGTGAATCACCCGCGACAGGCCCCGCCCTACCGGGTCCTTGAAATGCCCGTCGGCTTGGATGCTTCCTGTAGGATCGGTAGGCGGTGCTCCCCCTCTTGATCGAGAAGCCATGGACACCACGATCGAGTTCGTCGAGGGCTCAATCGCGCGGCTTCGTGAGCGCCTACTTCGCCACCAACCGCGACACCCAGACCACCATCCTCGAGAACCCGATGATCCTCATCCACGACAAGAAGATCAGCAACATGAAGGATCTTCTCCCCGTGCTCGAGAAGGTCGCCCAGCAGGGCAAGCCCCTCCTCATCATCGCCGAGGACATCGACGGCGAGGCCATCGCCACCCTCATCGTCAACCACCTCCTCGGCACCCTGACCGTCTGCGCCGTCAAGGCCCCCGGCTTCGGCGACCGCAGGAAGGCCATGCTCGAAGACATCGCCATCCTCACCGGTGGAGAAGTCATCACCGAGGAACTTGGCCTCA
>CAIJMU010000159.1 GCA_903821875.1 uncultured Spirochaetota bacterium | reverse complement strand
CTAGATTCTTTCCTGTTAATCCTGTCTATCCTGTTATCCTGTCTGATTCTTTCTGAAGAGAAGAGGAAGAGGACAGGATAACAGGAGTGGCAGGAGGGACAGGAGAAGAGGGTAGGAAAGGGTGAAGAGAGGAGAGGGAATGGGATTCCTCCTATTTTCCAATTCCTTTCCTGTTAATCCTGTCCATCCTGTTATCCTGTCTGATTTCTACAAAAAGGGGAAAAAGGAGGGGTGGTCAGCTTGACCACTTATGTCGCGTTTTCTTCGAGTCCCGCTGGATCGAGAAGCATGTGGCCTTCGAAGACAGTCAGGATGTGAACTTCGCTGCCCGCAAGCTTGTAGACGATGCGATAATTGCCATGGATGAGTTCTCGGATATCGTCATTGTTCAACTCTGGGACGCGGCGCCCCAACCTGGGTTGCTCTTCAAGAATCACAGAGCGGCGCAATATGGCCTCGACAAAGCGCGATGCCGCTTCGCTTTCGCGCCGGGAGATATAGTCGCGAATATCGCAAAGATCACGCCTCGCTCTGTCTGTCCATCGGAGAGAGGCCATGTCAGACCTCGGGGCGTGGAGCCAATTCCGCGACGAACTCCTCATGGCTGATCGTGCGCCCGGCAGCTGAATCGGCCATTCCTTCCCCCACTGCGCGGAGGAAGGCTGAGTGCTCAACGAGCCGATCGTACTCCTCGGGAGGGAGGAGGACAGCCGCGGCAATGCCGTTTTGGGTGATGACTACCGGGCTATGGTCCATTCTCATGCCGTTCAAGACCTCTGAAGCGCGGGCTTTGAAAGCGGCAAGGGGAAGGATGTTGCCAGCGAGCAGTGCGGTGCTCATGGTGCCTCCAGCGGACCCTCTAAAAGGCCCATATAATGACCATATATCGGAGCCATGAGCAGGTCAAGTAGGTCGTATCGATCGTTGAACGTGGTGTTCACTCTGATTCCTTCCTGCCACTTCCATCTCCTTTCCTGTTAATCCTGCCAATCCTGTTATCCTGTCTGATTCTTTTGAATATGGGGGAGTGGAAAGGCTTCATACGCTGGTTTACCCAACAAGATAACGCTATCATAGTGTGTGTTGGGTAATGCGGGAGGCGATTATGGCGGTGTTCGACTATGTATTGGCTGAGGAGCTGGCGCGGCTCCAGCGCTATCGATCCCACCTCAGCGAGGATATGGGGAGGCTGCCCAAGGGTTCGATCGGTATCAAGATCAAGGCGAAGCGCCCCTATGCCTACCTGTCCTTCCGGCAGGGGAAGAAGGTCGTCAGCACCTATGTCGGGGCCGCAGGCAACCCCAAGGTAGAGGAGATTAGCCAGCAGATAGATTCAAGGCGGAAGCTCGAGGCGGACATCAAGGCGGCAGATGCGAGCATCGCGCGTATCCGGAGAATGCTGGATGTCGGGTGAGATCGCCCAGTTCTCTGCAGTACACGGTGAAGGAGATGACCATGACGACGGTCCAACTTGATCTTGACTTCGACCAGATTAAGCGACTGGTCGATCGTTTGCCACGACGGGATAAGGCGGAACTCGCACGCTTTCTCGACGATCAGACGCTCTTCACCGAGGTGCGGCGGGTGCGAAAAGAACTCAAGAGTCTGCCCATAACCCAGGCGGAACTCGATGCAGAGGTGAACGCGGCGAAGAAGGCTCGAGCTGCTCGTGCGCGTCGTCCTTGACACCAATTACAGCCTGTCGCGATCCCAATGATGACTATCTTCTTGAGATCGCCGTGGCGGGCAAGGCCGATTGCATCATAACCGGTGACTTTGACCTGAAGGCGCTCGATCCCTTCCTGGGCATTCGCATCATGGGATATCGAGACTTCAAGAACCTCTTTGCGAGGTCCAAGGAAGGGCGAGGGTCAAGGTCCTGAATAGGGCCACGTTCCTGTGTCTGTCTCCTTTCCTGTTAATCCTGTCCATCCTGTTATCCTGTCTGATTCTTTCTATAGAGGAAACGATAGATGGCGTAGGCAGAAGGCGGATCTTCATGGATTCGTTTTTGGAGGGAAGTCATGAACATAGTAGAGTTAACTGACACGGTCTTGTCGTTGCCTGTTGAAGAGCGCATAAAAATAGCGGATTCGGTATATAGAAGCCTGAATTCCTTCCAGGAAGAGAATGAGACTCTCTGGGCACAGGTGGCGGTTCAGCGGGCGAACGATATAGACGCGGGCACAAGTGTCCCGGTTTCCGGTCCTGATGCCTTACTTGATCTGAAAAAACTCTATAGACCATGACATGGTACTTTCATCCTGCCGCTCGTACGGAACTTTTCGAAGCCGCGGCATATTATGATTCCCTGCAAAACGGATTCTCGGCAGCGAAATGCAAATTGCCGCCGTAGCTGATTTGCGAAGGAAACCCGGCTATTGGTCCTCTCGCATATAGCATCAATCCACCCTGCGGCAGCCCTATTTCTTTTCCTGTAAATCCTGTCCATCCTGTTATCCTGTCTGATTCTTTTTCTTTCTAAGAGGAAGAGGAAGAGGACAGGATAACAGTGCGCCAAGATAAGCTTGTGATTTCTTGCCGGTTAAAGTCCGGAGCAGGTAAGGCCGAGCCGGCCGCCTGACACCAACAGCGCACCATGACCGGCAACGGGAAATGGTGAAGCCGCTTGAAGGGAGTAGCTAGACCGCAACGCAAGTGAAGGTATCGAGCCCCGAAATAGTTAGT
>CAIJMU010000158.1 GCA_903821875.1 uncultured Spirochaetota bacterium | reverse complement strand
TGTAAAAAAATCCGGGCTCTCGGGGAAATCCGGGAACCCGACTCAATTGTCAACAGAATCTGCGAGACAGGAAAGCGTGAGAAAGATTGTCAGATCAATGTGCGCGGCGACACCATAGCAGCGCACGACCAGTCCTGAACAGTCGACAGATATCGTTCTGGGAAGCGGGTCTTGTCCACCCCAGGCATATGCTGCGCCAAGTTCGACATAGGTCTTTGCATAGTGCAGTGCTGCGATGCGGACCGTTTCAGGGGCTGCTTCGACCTTCATGGGAATGTAGGGAGTCATGCATGAAGCCAGGAGCAAAAACGTCGTCGCGATGAGGACCTTTACCGCATCGGACATGGTTCCTCCCAAAAGGAAACTTCAGGGGCCCGGATGAGAATCGGGGCAGGCAATCGCTTCCGATCCCCTGCGGCCGTAGCCGCGAAGTGTCAACATCATCGTGCGTAAGTATGCTCGCATGAGCCGCCACCCCGCGGCCGTAGCCGCGAAGTGCCAACATCATCGTGCGTAAGTCCGCACGCATGTCAGCACATCAAGCCGCTTCGCGGCCCTTTCCTGCTTTCTTCGTGCGTAAGTATGCTCGCATGAGTCGCCACCCCGCGGCCGTAGCCGCGAGAGGTTTACATTAGCGAGCATAAGTATGCTCGCATGAGTCGCCACCCCGCGGCCGTAGCCGCGATATGTCAACATCATCGTGCGTAAGTCCGCACGCATGTCAGCACATCAAGCCGCTTCGCGGCCCTTTCCTGCTTTCATCGTGCGTACTCCACAATCCTAGTCTCCCGGATAATGGTCACTTTTATGCGGCCGGGGTATTTGAGGTCGTTTTCGATTTTTTTGGCGATTTGTTTGCAGAGGTCGCGGGCGCCTTCGTCGCTGACTTGTTCGACGTTGACGAGAATGCGGAGCTCGCGGCCGGCCTGGATGGCGAAGGCTTTGTCGACGCCACCGAAGCCCTCGGCGATGTTCTCGAGGTTCTCCAGGCGTTTGACATAATTGTCAAGGGTTTCGCGGCGGGCGCCTGGGCGGGCTGCAGAGATGGCGTCGGCGATCTGCACCAGGACCGACTCGGGGCAGGAGGGTTCGACGTCGTTGTGGTGCGAGCCTATGGCGTTGATGATGCGGGGATCCTCGCCGAACTTGCGGGCCATCTCTACGCCGATCTCGGCGTGGTTCTGGTCGGAGTCCGACTCGACGCCCTTCCCGAGGTCGTGGAGGAGGGCGCCACGCTTGGCGATCTCCCGGTTAAGCCCCAGTTCCGCGGCGAGCATGCCTGCGATGACGGCGACTTCCTTCGAGTGGTACAGGACATTCTGTCCGTAGCTTGTCCGGAAGTAGAGGCGCCCGAGGGCCTTTACGAGGTCAGGAGCGAAGTTGTGGAGCCCTAAGTCGAAGACGACCTTCTCGCCTTCCTCGTAGATCTTCTGGGAAATTTCCCGGGTGACCTTCTGGACAACTTCCTCGATGCGGGCCGGGTGGATGCGCCCGTCGGTGATGAGGCGTTCGAGTGACACCCGGGCTATCTCTCGGCGGACCGGGTCGAAGCAGGAGATGACAACCGCCTCGGGGGTGTCGTCTATGATGACGTCCACTCCGGTCAGGGTTTCCAGGGTACGGATGTTCCGTCCCTCGCGACCGATGATGCGGCCCTTCATCTCGTCCGAGGGAAGGCTGACAGAGGTAACAGTCGCCTCGGCGGTGACCTCTGTGGCCAGCCGCTGGATCGTTGTGACAATAATATCACGAGATTTCTTTTCGGCAACGGTCTGGGCTTCCTGCTCGATCTTGTTGATGATGATCTGGGCATCGTGCCGAGCCTCGTTCTCGAGTCCCTGGATGATGAGCTTTTTGGCTTCCTCGGCTGAAAGCCCGGAGATACGCTCAAGCTCCTGCCGGTAGCGCTCTTCCTCGCCGGAAAGCTCGTCCTCCCGGGCAGTTACGGCTTCCTGGCGCTTTTTAAGCTGCTCAGCGTCCTTTTCGGCCCCCTCGAGCTTCTTGTCGAGAGCCTCTTCCTTCTGTTCGATGCGGCGTTCGTAGCGCTGAAGTTCGGCGCGACGGTCGCGAATTTCCCTTTCTTGCTGATTCCGTTCCCGAATGAGTTGATCTTTCGCCTCTACCAGGATCTCTTTCTTCTGTTGTTCGGCCTCTTTGACCGCATTATCCCGAGTAAGAACCGCTTGTTGTTCGGCGGTGGCGAGCTGGAATCTGGCATAAAGCCAGCGAATCGACCATCCAAGGACCAGACCGGCAAGCGGAAGGGATATGTACCATACCACGTTCATGGTTCCCCCTGCTTTCGGTTGCTAGACCGTTCGGATTATACGGATGCTCTCCCATTTGTCAAGTTTGAGAGAGAAATCATTGTTTCAAGAGGAATAAGGCTTGACGGACCCCAGATCACAAACTACATTCCTCTCGGAATCCCGAAGGGGATTTCGCGCACTTTCGGAGGGAAATGTTCTACTTCTCTGATTTTGAGGTCGAAAACAGGGTCCGCTACAGCGTTCTCACCCTGATGGAGCAGCCAAAATGGTGTCCGTCAAGCCCGGCGGCCGGGTTCGAGACGCAATGCCTTCCTTGCTTCGCAGGTTCAGAAAGAGTCACTCTCTCTCTCGCCTTGCCCGTTTTCAATCCCTTAAAGACACCTGAGATCACTGAACCACTCCCGAGAAAGCCGCTCCATGCGATTGGAGGGTACGTCCCGAGAGTCGCATGACGTCCGCCGTAGGCGGACGATTTGGCATGCCGAACTGTCGGCCTGCCTAGAACGAGGGTTTTCGCACATGTCCAAGAAGGTTTACGTCGGCAACATGAACTACTCCACCGCGGAGAACAATCTCAGGGACCTCTTTGCCCAGCACGGCAATGTCCAGTCCGTAAACATCATCGTCGACCGCTACACTGGCAAGGCCAAGGGTTTCGGTTTCGTCGAGATGGAGACCGAGGATGAGGCCCGCGCTGCCATTGAAGCCCTCAACGGTGTCGAGTTCATGGGCCGCCAGCTTCGTGTAAACGAAGCTGAGGACAAGCCCCGCCGCGACGGCGGATACCGCCCGCCCCGCAGGGACTACTAAACGACTTTGGGCTCCACCCGGAGCCCCTTGGACGGGAGCCAGGCTCGCAAGGGCAGGTGACCGAGAACCGCGTGAGGCCGCCACGCGGTTCTTTTAATTTTATCCAATTTTGCCATCACAATTGCCAGTAGCTTGTCGCTAAGCTATAGTGGCCTGATGCGACTTGTTCGTCCTATGGCCTTCGGAGCTGCAGTGCTGGCTGCGGTTTCCTGCGGGAGCAGCCTTCTCGGTCTTGGCCTGGTGGGAGCGCTGGCAGCTGCGGCAGCCGCGATCCTCGGAATTGTAGTGGGGCTCTTCGCCATCGATAGGCGCGAAGACCCGGTTCAGGTCCAGGTTGTCGACGAAGCGCCGCCAGCCTGGGCCCTGTCCGTCTCGCTTGCCCAACCTGATCGCGTGGAAACCAAGCCTGCCCTCGAGTTCCCCGAGCTCGATGATGCCCGCAAACGCCTTCGCTTCGCGAGGGCTGTGGCAGGGAAGGTACCCCAGCTGACCGAAGACGCGGCCTTTGCCCTCATCGAGCGCTTTGAGAGCATGAGAGGCAATACTTCCAAGGCCTCGGTTTCAGCCCGTCTTTTCAAGGCCGCCCTCACCGAAGGGGCAGGTTCCGGCCACCCTCCAGTGGCGATCCAGGCGGAGCAGACGCGCCACGTCATCAAGTCACAGCGGGAATCCATAGCCCTCATGGCCGAGCACTCCCGCCAAAGTTCCAAGGACCTCCGCTCGATGGGCAAGGAGCTCGAATCGGGCATGGACCTCCTCAAGAGCATCGAGGAGATCACTGAACGCTCACGGCTCATCGCCTTCAACATGGCTGTCGAAGCTGCCAGAATCGGGGAAAAGGGCCGGGGCTTCAAGGTCATCGTCGGAGAGCTGCGCAAGTTGAACGACATGACCGCCGATTTCTCCGGGCAGGTCGCCGAGCTCCTCGGGCGCTTCCGCGACTACAATGCTTCGATCGTTGGCCGCCTTGCCGAGGAGACCGACCGGGTCTCAAGGGACGTCGCGGGCGGGATGGAGGCGGCGGAACGTGCCGTTGAATCGCTCATCGCAGCCTCGGGCACGGCGGACAGCTTCGCCCACGAGATCGCCGCGCTCGCCGTCGTCATCGACTCCGACCTCGATGGAGTCCTTGAGTCACTGCAATTCCAGGACATCACCCGCCAGATGATCGAGGGTTCCAACGCTATGCTGGATGAGGCGAGCGCCGACATCGACGCCAGCCTGACGGCGATCGGCCGCCTTGAGGCCGCACGGCGCAATGTCATCCTCCTCGAGTCCATCCGGAAGACACTCCTCGCACGGTCGAAGACCAGGGGCGAAAAGGAAGCTATCATGGAGGTGAAAGAATGAAAATTTTCGCGGTGGACGATTCGGCCACCATGCGCAAGATCGTATCGCTCGCGCTCAAGGGCGCAGGGCACGAGATCATCGAGGCGGAGCATGGAAAGGACGCTCTGGCCAAGCTCGCAGGCACCACCGCGGATTGCATCATCCTCGACATCAACATGCCGGAGATGAACGGGCTCGAGTTCCTCGCCGAGCGGAAGAAGAGCCCCTCCATCTCGAAAATACCCGTCATAGTACTGACGACCCAGGACGAGTCGGGCATGAAGGACCAGGCTTTGGCGCTCGGTGCCAACGCCTTCCTCGGGAAACCCTTCCAGAAGGAAGACCTCCTCGCCTCCGTGAAGAAGCTCCTCGGCTAGGCCGGGAGGCAGCCTCCGTCGCGGTCCGGCGGTCTGAGGCCGGAATCAGTGGCCCCGCCTCCCTGTGAGGGAGCGCGGGGCTTTTTCCTGTCCCTTCGTTCCTTCAGGGCACGGAGGAGCCTCGCGAAATGCGGAGGCAGGGGCGCACGGAAATGGGCAGCCTCTGTCGCCCCGGGCAGGAGGATGGAAAGCTTCCAGGCATGGAGCATCAGGCCTATTTCGCCCAACCTGTCGTCCCTCCGGCCGTAGATGGGGTCGCCCACGACGGGGGTCCCGAGCCCCGCGAGATGGACGCGGAGCTGGTGGGTGCGCCCCGTGCGCGGACGCAGGTGGACGAGGGCAAAGCCGTCAAAACGGGCGACGACCCTCCAGTCGGTGACCGCCACCCTCCCCCCCTCGGCCACCCGGGCAAAGCGCTTGCGGTCGCGGCGATCGCGGCCGAGCCTGTCCTCGATGCGGCCGGTATCAGCGGCGGGACAGCCCGAGGTGATGGCGAGGTAGTCTTTCCGCGTCGTGCGGTCCTTGAACTGCGCGGCGAGGAAGGCCTGGGTTGCGCTGTCCTTCGCAACTATGATGACCCCGCTCGTGTCCTTGTCGAGGCGATGCACGATGCCGCCGCGCTGTGGCTCGCTGCTGCCTGACGGGCTGGTGAAACGGCGGCCGAGGGCAGCGTTCGCGAGGGTGCCGCGGTGGTTGCCTGCCCCGGGGTGGGTCACCATGCCGCGGGCCTTGTTCACGACCATGACCTGCCCGTCCTCGAAGAGGACGTCGAGGGGCAGGTCTTCGGGGACGAGGCCGACAGAGGGCTCCTCCGTCCAGCTTACAAGGAGGCGATCGCCCGCAGCCAGGGGACGGGAGAGCCTGGCCGGCTTGCCGTTCACCTCGATGGAGGCCTTCCGGGCCTTGAGCTGGGACCGCGTGAGGAGCCCCAGCTTTTCGGCGATGAAGCGGTCGGCGCGGGGAAGGTCGGTGGCGGCTACGAGGGCCTCGTGACGATGCGCGATGCCCCCGGCAGATGGCTCACCAGAGCCGCGCTGAGTGGCCTTCGCAGCCTTGGCCGCCAACTTCCTGTCCTTCGCCATGGCCCATGCTACAGGAGCGCGGGCCTCCGCTTCAACCGAGCCAGGGACGGAGGAGGGCGAGGAAGCGGGCGGGATCCTCGACGATGGGTGAGTGGCCCAGGCCTTCGAGGGTCTCGAGCCTCGAACCGGGGAAGGCTGCTGCCGTCTCGCGGGCCATCGCGTCGGTGATCAGGTAGTCGTTGGCGCCCCGGATCACGAGGACGGGCTTGGTGAAGCCGCCTAACTTCCCGGTCACGTCGAAGCTGGACAGGGCAACCGCGTTGCCTATCCATGCAGGGACCGCCATGAGGGCTGCACCATCGACGAGGCGCTGGAAAAAGGCCGGGTCGCCCGGCAGTGGCGCGACAGCGCCGAGGGCCTTGGCAAGCACGGCCCTGTCCAGGCGCATCGCCTCGATGGCAGGGTGGTAGGCCTCGGGCGTCTTGAGGCCGCTCGGTGCAGAAGAGTCCACCAGCACGAGGCCGCCCAGGAGCTCCGGACGACGCGCGGCGAGGGAGAGGCAGACCGCCCCTCCGAGGGAGTGACCGACGGCGACTGTCCCCTTGAGCCCCAGGGCAATGATGAAGTCAGCCATCGCGTCCGCGTAGGCCTCGATACCGGGCTTTCCCGGGAGCGGGGAAGACAGACCGAAGTTGGGCATGTCCGGCGCGATGACGCGATAGCCCGGGACATCCATGACCTTTTCCCACCAGACCGAGCAGCCGGTGTTTCCGTGGATATAGAGGAGGCTCTTGCCCGAACCCTTCTCGAGGTAGTTCCACTCGATCCCCTTCACGCCGATCCTTGTTCCTTCCATGGCTACGCTCCTTGCCCCGGACACCTGTCCAGGAATTCCTTCAGCATTATGGCAAACTCAGAAGGCTTTTCCATGACCACCGCGTGGCCCCCTAGATGCCGAGGTAGGAACGCTCGACGTGGGGATTCCGCGCCAGTTCCGCCGCAGTGCCTTCTATCACAATTGCCCCGTTCTCCAGGACGAGGCCGCGGTCGACTGCCCTGAGGCTCTCGCGCACGTTCTGCTCGGTGACAAGTATCGATACCGTCTTCTTGAGCTGGCCGAGCCGCTCGAAGACCTCGGCCACGATGGAGGGCTGGAGCCCGAGGGAAGGCTCGTCGAGGATGAGGAGCTTCGGGTTGGCCATGAGGGCTCGGCCAATGGCTACCTGCCGCTGCTGGCCGCCGGACATGGTGCCTGCGAGCTGCCGGTAGCGCTCTTTCAGGATGGGGAAGAGCGCAAGGACCTGCTCGAGGAGCTCCTCCTTCCTGGACACCACGTGGGGGATGAAGGCTGCCCCGAGCGCGAGGTTGTCGGCTACGGACATAAGTGGGAAAAGTTCGCGCTCCTGGGGAACCAGAGCTATCCCTGCGCGTGCAACCTCGTGTGTGGGCAGGCCCCCGATGTCCCTTCCCTCGAAGCGTACCGAGCCCTTCCAGACCCTGTTCATGCCCATGATCGTATTTATGAGGGTCGTCTTGCCTGCCCCGTTGGGGCCGAAGAGACCGACCGACTCGGCACCGATGGAGAGGCTGACTCCCGAAAGCACCCTGAGTTTCCCGTAGCCCGTCTCGAGGCCGGCAATTTCCAGGATCATGCGGCACCTCCGAGGTAGGCCTGGACGACGCGGGGATTCCGGGAGACTTCCTCGTAGGGGCCCTGTGCGATCAGCTCGCCGGCCTCGAGGACGATGACGCGATGAGTAAGTTCGCGGATGACACCCATGACATGCTCGACGACGCCGACGGCAAGAGCGCGCTCCCGTGCCACCAGCTGGACCGTGGCAATGAGGTCCTTCGTTTCGTCCACGTTGAGCCCCGCCATGACCTCGTCGAGGAAGAGCACCTCCGGCTCGTTGGCGAGGGCCTTCGCGATCTCCATCTTCTTGATCTCGAGGATGGTGAGCCGGCTGGTATCGCGGTCCAGGTCCTGGAGCCCGAGTTCGGCGCAGACCTCGGAGGCCTTGCGCCTGGCGGCCCTGAGGCTGTTGCCTCGGGCAAAGATGGAACCAACCATGACGTTCTCGATGAGGGAGAGGTTCTCCAGGGGATGGATGAGCTGGTAGGTCCGGGCTATCCCGAGACGGGCCCGCTCGTGCGCTGCCATGTAGGTGATGTCCCGTCCCTTGTACTCGACCTTCCCCTCGCTCGGCATGATGATGCCGGAGACGAGGTTGATGAAGGTCGTCTTGCCCGCGCCGTTCGGCCCTATTATGCCGAGTATCTCGCCCTCGTCCATGGAGAAGGAAACCTTGTTGACTGCCACCAGGCCCATGAAATGCACCGTCAGGTCAGTCGTTCTGAGCTTGGTCACGAGGCCCTCCCTTTGCCGCCGCGCGTGGCCTTCCTGAAGAGGCCCAGGAGGCCCTGGGGCATGAAGAGGATGACAATGATTATGATGATCCCGTAGACCACCAGGTGGCCGTAGGGTATCTGGAGCTTGAGATACTCGGAGGCCAGGCCCAGGAGGACCGCGCCGAGGATGGGGCCGACAGTGCTGTGTATGCCCCCGAGCAGCGCCATGGCCAGGGGCAAAAGCGTGAAGTCCGCGCTGAAGACCGAGTCCGGGGTCGCGAAGCCGTAGGACTGCACGTAGATGCCGCCGAGGAAACCCTGGATCGTCGAGGTGACGACGAAGGCCAGGAGAAGCCAGCGGAAGATGTCAACGCCGCTCGTCCTCGCGGAGACCTCGTTGTTGCGGATGGCGGTGAGGGCGAAGTGGATCTTGCTCTTCTCGAACCAGTAGGAGGCGCCTAACGCGACAAAGAGGCCACAGAGGGTCAGCCAGTAGATGCCCGAGTCGCTGCCGCCGAAGATGCGGCCCTTCATGATGACACCCTCCGGGCCACCGGTGAAGTCGACCAGGTTCTGGATCACGATCCTGAAGATCTCCGCGAGGGCGAGGGTGACGATTGAGAAGTACATCGCACGGAGGCGGAGAATGAGGAAGCCGATGATGAGGGCCACGACGCCGGACAGGAGGGCGGCGAAGGGTATGGACAGGAGGGCTGGCATGCCGGCGCGGAGCACGGCCAGGATGCTCGCGTAGGCACCGAGGCCGAAGAGGCCCGCTATGCCGAAGGAGATCTGTCCCGAGCGGAGGAGCATGTCCCAGGTGACCGCGAGGGCCATGTACAGCATGATGTTGCGCGCAACCTGGAGGGGATAGGCTCCGGCGAGGGCGGGCAGGGTGACCATCACCGCCCCGGCGAGGGCGGCCAGGATCCGGGCGAGGTTGCGGTTCACGCCTTCCTCCCCTTCAGCGGAAAGCTCCACTTCAGCGAGCGTCCCAATATCACGACTATGATGAGTACGAAGAAGACGATGTCTGCCCAGCCTCGGGTCTCCCTGAAGGCGCGGAGGATGCTCTCCGAAAGGCCCAGGAGGACGCTGGCGCCGAGAATGCCGGGGATGTTGCCGATCCCCGCCACCGCCACGAGGCAGAAGCTCTTCATGGTGAAGGGCGCCCCTACCATCGGGAAGATGGCGGCCTTGGTGATGAAGAGGGCTCCCATGCCCCCCACGAGGGCCAGGGCCAGTGCGAACACGATGCCGTAGACCCGGTTCACGTCGATGCCGACTATGGCCGCGCCTCGGGGGTTCTGGCCGACGGCGAGGGCCGCCTTCCCCAGGGTGGTCCGGGTCAGGAAGAACTTGAGCCCGTAGGCATAGACGACCGCGACAGCCACGAAGACAAAGGACCAGATGCCGAAGCTGAGGTCGCCTATGTCCATCGAGGCCGAGACGTAGTCGAGGGAGATCTTCCGGGTCTGGGAGGTGAACAGGAGGTTCACGCCCTGGCTCATCACGATGCCGAGTCCGAAGGTAAGGATCAATTGGTTGAGTTCCGGAGCCTTGAGCGCCCGCTTGATGGTCAGCTGGAAGACGATCCAGCCGAAGCCGGCGGTGACCGCTGCCGCAGGCAGGACGGCCAGGAGGGGATCCATGCCCAGGGCCTTGCAGGCGAAGTAGGTCGCGTAGGCGGCCACCATCATGAATTCCCCGTGGGCGAGGTTCACGATGTGCACGATGCCAAGCACGAGGCCCATGGGAATTGCGATGGCCGCATAGAGGCCGGCTTGCTGGATGCCGTAGATGAGGACGGTGGGCCTCCAGGCAATTATGATCGCCGCTGCCGCGATGCAGAGAACTATGAGGATCCCCGTTCGACGTGTTACTGCCATTTTACTGCCATCTTGCTGCCATCGTGATTGCCATTGGTACTGCCTTTGTTTCCGGCTGTGCCGCCGGGTTTTCACAGACAACCGGCACGAAAACCCCAAGGGGGCTTCCGTGCCGGCGTCCCTATTCAGGACAGGTGGGGCGAACTTACTTCCACGCGGGGAAGGGATAGACGGGGTCGGAGGTCTTGGCCTCGAAGGGCCAGAGGACTTCCTGGAAACGATCCTGCCACTGGAGGATCTTCTGGCGGGTGATGCCCTGGTGCTTGATGACATTCGAGGGCTTGAAGGTGATCAGCTCGCCCAGGGGGGACGCGTACTTCGTGGCCTCG
>CAIJMU010000157.1 GCA_903821875.1 uncultured Spirochaetota bacterium | reverse complement strand
CGTCACTTCTGCATCCTCAGTCTTTCGTGTCGTCGGAATTGAACAGGAAGTTGTTGTACATGTTGGCGGAGGCCGGCGAGTCGTAGATGAATCGCGTCTCCGGAATGTTCTGGTTGATCCGGAGGCCGGTGAAGTCGAAGGTAAAGCGCTCGTTGGCCAGGGTAAGGCCCTCGAGCCTCCGGATCAGCTTCGACTCGGGGGAGATGGAGACGATGATGGTGCGGAAGCCCTCCGCTACGGTCTTCCGGGTCAGCATGAGCCGGATGACCCGCTCGCCGCCGCTGCCTTCGAGGGCCACCGCCTCCGGCGTCGATTCGAAGGCTGCGCTGTAGCTGCGTCGCATCATCCGCAGGCCGTCGCGGGTAGCCAGGCTCGCGCCAGCTCCGCCGGTGTTCGATCCGACGCTCTGTGACAGCACCGCCCTGTACTCGGGAACGTATACGGTGAGAATCTGGCCGTCGAAGGCTATGACCTGGCCCGAAGGCTGGGCGAAGTCGATCCTGAGCAGGGTCGGGGCGTGGTAGATGAGGTTTCCAACCATGGCTGTTTTTCCGGCAGTGATGGCAAGCTTGCATTCATAGTCCGTCACCTGGGCATAGCGATCCGAGACCTGCTGGAAATACTGGTCTGCGGTGGTGATATCCTGGGCAGCCAGCGTCAGGGTCGCGCAGAAGGCTACCATGGCCGCAACGGCCGGTTTATGGCTTATCATCCTTGGTTCCCGCCCTTCCGTCGGTTTATCCATCGTATCGCCAAGCGCCCATCCTGCACAATACGGAGGTTTGCGGGCGGGGGCCACCTCGACGCGCGCCCCCGATCCTAGCGACCCTTATGCTCAAGCCTGAGCGTCTCGGTTGGGAGGTCGGCTACCTCGGCAGGTCCGAAATACTGGATGCCGCCGGGTACCCGGTAGTCGGATGACAGGGCCCAGGCATCTCGTGCCTTGGCGAAGGCTGCGAAGGGGACACCCTCGAGGTCGACGAGGGCCTTCCTGATAACCGCCTTGTCCTGGCCATGGCGCCGCTCGATGTTCATCAGGGCGACGAGGGGGACTCCTCCGGCGATCCATTCAGAGGCTGCAGCAATGAGGTTGCGGACCGAGGAGAGATAGCCGGTCAGGCCTGCGGCGACAAGGGCCGAGGCAGTGTAGCCGAGGGCGTAGCAGTAATCTGCATCGAAATTGGAGGGGAAGGCACAGCGGCCTTCGTAGCCGAGGAAGTGGGTCTGGAAATCCCATTTTCCGACATAGTCGCCCTGCTTCGCATAGAGTGCGAGTCGCCGCCCGACCATCTCGGCCAAGAGCTTTTCGGTCTCGATGCGGGAAAACTGCACATTGCCGTGTGGGTCGCGGTCCCAGAGGAGTTGGGCGCGGATGTCCTCGGGGAGGTGGTCAAAGAGGGTCGAGGACTCATGGGAGAGGCGTTCTCCCACGAAGGCGATGCGCTGGGCGTCATGGGAGAGTGCCTTGAAAGCCTCCTCGTCTGCGGCGAGGATCTCGTTGAGCTCGTCGATGAGGACCTTCATCTCGGGGATGAACTCAAGCAGGCCTTCCGGTACGAGGACAATGCCGAAGTTTTCGCCCTTTGCGGCGCGGCCGGCCACGGAGTCGGCTATGTTCCCGACGATGGCGGAGAGGCCGAGTTTTTTCGCTTCGATTTCCTCCGAGATGAGGGCGACGTTGGGCCTGACCTGGAGGGCGCATTCGAGGGTGATGTGCGAGGCCGAGCGCCCCATCAGCTTGACGAAGTGCCAGTACTTCCGCCCCGAGGCCGCGTCGCGCGCGATGTTGCCTGCCAATTCGGAATAAAGCTTGGTCGCCGTGTCGAAGCCAAAGGAGGTTTCAATGACCTCGCTTTTCAGGTCCCCGTCGATGGTCTTGGGGACGCCGATGACGGATATGGGCTCGCCACGGGCGGCGAAGTACTCGGCGAGCACAGCAGCGTTGGTGTTGGAGTCGTCGCCTCCGATGACGATCACGGCGTCGAGCCCTCGCCGCTTGGCAGTCGCGAGGGCCTTTTCGAATTGCTCGGGCGTCTCGATCTTGGTACGGCCCGAGCCGATCATGTCAAAGCCACCGGTATTCCTGTAGGCTTCGATGAGAGCCCGGTCGATGTCCATGCAGCGGTCATCGACGAGGCCACCGGGGCCTCCCCTGAATCCGAGGAGCCGTGACTCGGGATTGGCCTGTATCATCGCATCAAAGATGCCGGCTACGACGTTGTGGCCACCGGGGGCCGGGCCTCCCGAGAGTATGACTCCGATAGTGCGCCGCTTTTTCGCCATGGCCGGATCGGCGCTCCCCGATCCGAGTCGAACAGTCGGCATGCCGTAGGTACGGGGGAAGAGCGCGCGCAGCAGTTCACGGTCTTCCGAGGGGAGGGCCGCCTCGAGGCGGGCGCAGGACACGCCCTCGATGGGACCGGCAAGGCTTGCGGGAAGCTTCGGCAAGTAGGACATGCGGGCTTTTTGGAGGGGGGAGACTTCCACGGAGGACTCCTGGGGCGGGGGGCTTTCACCCTGGGGCCAGGGCGTTTCATCGCGTGGAGTCTAGCAGAGAGCCTGCGGGCTGGGGAATACCTGTGAGTGACTCAGTCCTGGGGAAGGACGTCGACCTCGGCCTTGGTAAGCGAGCGGCTGATGCGCACTCCCGACTCGGAGGTGGCGATCTTGACCTCGGAACCGTCCGTATTCACGATGCCGAAAAGCTGCACGATCGGGAAGCGGGGATTGTCGGGATTCGTATCGACGACTACGCCGGGCTTCCCGTTGTTCAGGAGGACCCTGCTGCCGATCGGGTAGACGGAAAGTGTTATGACGAGGGCCTTGATGATGAGGTCGTCATACTGCTTTCCCTCGTTCCGCAGGAGTTCGAGTATTCCTTCGTGGCTTTCCTTGCCCTGCCGGTAGGGACGGGCCTTGGTGACCGCATCGTAGGAGCAGGCAACCATGATGATCTTGGCGTAGAGGCTGATCTGGTCCCCGTTCATGGCCCGAGGGTAGCCCGAGGCATTCATCCGTTCGTGGTGCTCGAGCGCGGAAAGCTGGACCGCCAGAGGTGCTTGTTGCTCCTTGAGGATATTGTAGCCGAGGACGGTATGGGCAGTGATCCTGCGGCGTTCCTCGACGGAGAGCTGCCGGTTGGCCATGAAGAGGTTGGGTGGAAGCTTGACCATGCCGATCTCGTGGAGCACTGCCGCAGCGCCAAGTTCCATCAGCCTGGCTATTGGCATTTTCAGGGTCACCCCGAGAAGGATGGAAAGGATCGAGCTGTTTACCGCGTGGGCGATGAGGTAGTTCTTGTGCGGTTCTATGAGGGAAAGGCTCCGGAGCACGAACTTGCGGTTGCTGTTCAGGACTTCACAGATCTGCCGCATTTTCTCGGCAATCTCTGCATATTTGAGCTCGGAGTTGGTTACGAAGCGGCTGTAGACCCCCTCGATGAAGGCGATGTACTCGACCAGGAAGGCTCGGATGACTTCGAGTTTTTCCTTGTCGCCGGCGCCCTCGGCTATGACCAGGCCTTCCTTGGCTTCCCCGCTCTTGCCTTCGGGGGCGATGGAGTCGACACACTCGCCGTCTGTCCATACAGAGCGGAACTCCCACTTGGAGAGCCGGTTGACCAGGTCCTGGGTCAGGGGCGTTTCTGGTGCCAGAAGCACGAAGCCGCGGTCGAGGTAGACCATCTTGGTGAAGAAGCCGTGTGGCTTCAGGTCTTTCGTAGGAATCGATTTCATGTACAACCCATCGGCATCGGGTATCCCCTGGCTGCGCAACCTTGTCTTTCGTCCCATTCATGCATAGCATGGCGAGGATGGTTCCGCTTATAGGACATTCGAGCCCTTGCTCACTTGTCGCTCACGCATCTCTGCCAACTCCAGGGGCACAGGGTGGAATTCCTGGAAAAGGAGAGTGGCCAAAGGCCTCTCTCTATATTCCTTATCATGATTATAGGAGTGAAAAGCTATGAAATTTAGGACAATTTACCTCCTTTTTAATGGTGTCCTCGTTTTTTCATTCTTTTTTGTCTTCCTGATGCCCGCCTTCCTCCTCGGATGGTCCTATGCCTTCGAGTTCTGGAAGGGGTCCTGGTACCTCGCAGTGGTGTTCCTCGCCCTCATCGGAGTGCTTAACGGCTTTTTCATGGTCAACCGTCAGGTCTTCAGGCTCTTTGAAACCGAGGATTGGGAGGGGCTCTTTGCCCATCTTTCCGAGCGAATCTTCATTCGCCACCGCTATGGGCAGCTGCAGGTGAAATATCTTGCCGAGACTGCCTTCCTCCTCGGGAAGGTCGATGCGATCTCGAAGCTCGAGGATGAACTCAAGGAGCGTAACTCCTCCCTGCTCCGCTCGATGGCTGTGGTTTTTGGCTTTGTCCGCGTGCTCAAGGGGCAGGTCCCCGGGGCTATCACCTTCTGGGCGCCGTACCTCGATGCCAGGGGGGTGGAGAACAGGCCCTGGCTGCGCTTCGGTTACGCTTTCGCCCTCGTGCTCGACCGCCGTCTCGCGGATGCCAGATCCTACCTTCTTGAAGGCTCCCTCGCGCGCGACCCTATCCTGGGCCTGCTCTCAGCCTGGCTCCTCGATTCCCTCCTCCTCCCACTGGAGGAGGAGGGAAGCAAGGCCGAGGAGCTCCGCCTGCGGGTCAGGGAAGTCAGGGAGGGCCTCCGTCGCCGCTTCCCAGGTGCGAGCCTTGACCGGGAAATCGAGAAGGCCAAGTCAGAGTTCCACATCGTCATACTCTCGCGACCCATCTCCGACGCCCTCACCTGGCTCAGGGCTGGGTAAACTTGCCCTGCCTACCTGCCGATACATGGGAGAAGATGCCTGTCCCAAACGCTTCCCAGGTCAGCAAGCCATTCTCAGGCGCGCGCGCACAGCTCCCGGTATCGCTCTCGCAGGCACCGCGAGGACTATGCGTGGCCCTACTGGGTCTCGTCCTCGCGCTCCTGCCCCTATCCCTGCTGTCGGCCGCAGAGCCGCGCCTCCATGTCGTGTCACAGGGTGACACAGTGTACTCGGTAGCCAGGCTCTATGGACTGAGCGCCAGTGCCCTGATGGTGGCCAACGGCATAGTAGAACCTGCCAAGCTCAAGGTCGGCCAGAAGATCGTAATTCCCCGTTTTCACCGGGTGCAGAAGGGCGAGACCCTTTTCGGCATCGCCAAGGCCGAGGGCCGCACCGTCGAAGACCTGCGTTCGCTCAATGGCCTCAAATCTGGCGATGTGCTCAAGGAAGGCCAGATCCTCATCCTGCCTTCGGCTGTGGAAGCGCAAAAGCCGGCGACCGGTACATCCACCCAGGCTGCAGCCTCTGCCTCGCCCTCGGTTCCCCCACCCGCGCCACCGGCTTCCTCGGCTGCAAGCCCAAACCCCGCTTCGCCAGCTGCATCCGTAGCGGTTCCCGCACCAAGTCACGGTACGGGCCCCGGGTCCCAAGCCAGGCCCGCAGCTGACCTGGCCCAGTCCGCGAAGCAAGAACTGTCCGGCGCCTCCAGTGGCCGGGCCGTCACAAGCAAGGCACCCATGCCCTGCGAAGGCGAGGCCCGCTACATGGAGGGCAAGGTATTCGGGATCGCCATAACCTCGACTCGTGGCAAGCCTATCAGGGCTGTCGCAGGAGGTACGGTAGTCTCCGCGGGGCCCTATCGCGGTTTCGGTTCCGTGGCCTTTGTCCAGGCTCGGAACGGACTCTACTTTGTGTACGGCGGTGGCGAATCCCTGGCTGTCAGGGTGGGCGATACAATCAAGACTGGCCAAGTCCTCGGCTCTGTCGGCATCGACCAGCTTTCCGACTCTCCCTTGGCCTTCTTTTTCGTATTCAAGGGCAATGAGGCCCTCGATCCAGCCACTGCTCCCCGGGAATAATGCGAAATGTACGATTTTTTGCAGAGTTGATCTTGCTTCTTGTATCTTTGACGATACATTTCCTATTCTCAGATGGCATCCTCGCAGGGGAAGTGTCGGAACGCGAATAGAAAACATGAGCTTGCTGTCGATGCAGGCTAAGAAGGTGGATCAGCATGGCCGAAAGTCCGGTGCCAAAGGCAGTGCAGGCGCGCAAGAAGAAGGTGAAAACGATCCTTCCCCTGGCACGGAAAAAAACGCGGCATGCAAAGGAATCCGACCCGCTCGCGCTCTACCTCAAGCAGATTTCCCGCTATTGCCTCCTGACAGCCGAGGAGGAGCTCCAGATTGGCGAGCGCATAACCCGCTCCAAGAAGGCCATGCAGGATTTCGACGCGACCTGCGCCGACGAGTCAGCCAGGAAATGTCCCGAACATGACCGGCTCCAGGCCGAGCTCATTTCCCACAAGAACCGGATGATTTCAGCCAACCTTCGCCTTGTGGTCTCCATTGCGAAAAACTACCAGCACCGTGGGCTTACCCTCCTCGACCTCATCGATGAAGGCAATATCGGGCTCATCGAGGCAGTCGAGCGCTTCGACTACCGTCGTGGCTGCCGCTTTTCGACCTATGGGACCTGGTGGATCCGGCAGGCCATCATCAAGAGCCTCGCCGACAAGGGCCGCGTCATCCGCATCCCCATCCACATGCTCAACACTATCAAGAAGTGCTATTTCGTGGCTAAGCAGCTCACCCAGGAGCTCGGCCGCGACCCCAACCCGGAAGAGCTTGCCGACAAGCTTGGCATGGACTCACGGCGCGTCAAGGAGATCATGCGGCTGTCGCAGGAAACCGCCAGCCTCGATACGACCGTCGATGAGGACAATGTCACTCACCTGGCCGACCTCATCAAGGACGAGAGCGTCGCCGAGCCCTTCGAAGAGGTCTTTTCGCTGACTCTCCAGGACACGCTGGCGGACGTCCTCAAGAACCTCTCGCAGCGCGAGATCACCATCATCCAGCTCCGCTATGGCCTCAATGGCCAGGGACCACGCACCCTCGAGGAGACCGGCAAGCTCCTGGGCATCACGCGGGAGCGCGTGCGGCAGATCCAGGAAAAGGCCATCCAGAAGCTCAAGGAACTCAAGGAGCTGTCGGAATACGAGTGGGGGCGCTGAGGGCCAGACCCTTGCAATCCGGCTAAGCCAGGCCCTCGGGCTTGGCAGGGATTCATGGACGAGCTGCGAACCACTCCTTGAATCCCGGGAGGGTCTCGGCTATCAGGCTCGCCAGGTTTGCAGCCATCTGCCTCGGATACTCCTTGATGATGAAGTCCACCAGCCGACGTTCTATCATCTCATCCATGAGAAGGGCCCTGAGGGGGCCGGGATCCGAATGCCTGAGGAAGGCATCCAGGGAGGACCGCGTGCGGGGTTCCTCGCGCCAGAGGAAAAGCAGGTCCAGGAGCGCGGGCAAGCGCTCTTCCCTGGCCTCGGCCCCGAGCTTCGGGACGATCTCCTCGAGGTCGCGGGCCAGGAGTCGCTTGATCTTAAGGTACTTGTTCCCTCCCTCGATGAAACCCGCTACCAGGTCCGACCAGATCTTGGACTGTACGATGCTGGGAATTCCAAGCAGGTTTCCGAGGGGCGCGAAGACGGTGGCGAAGGGCCAGGAGATGACGCTCCTGAACAGGTTGGCCCTGATGACGCCGCGGTCAAAGCCCCTGAGCCAGTTGTGGCTGGCGATATAGAGTCCGTTCGTACCGGATATGAAGAAAAATTTGACTGCGTTGTAGCCGAGGCCGACAGTCGCGAAGGGCCAGAAGCTGTCGAAGTTGGCCTTCACGAAACCGAGGATGGGCACTGAGAAACCGGTCCAGAAAAGGGATTTCGCCACATTGTCGAAGTTGACGCTCCGGACTGTCCATTCGCGGAGGCTGGCGCCGCGGGCAGCCACGATATCGGCCAGCGAGTTCCGGAATCCGGTGATGCCGAGCCAGAGGAGGGCATAACCGTCTCCTATGAACTGGCGGGCAACCAGGAATCCGATGAGAGGCCGTGCGATGTTGAGGAGGACGGGATTGAGGTAGCGGTAGGCCCTGCGAAGGGGTATCAGTCCGCTTTTCTCCTCCCTCTCGTCGCCGATGCGATTGGGCCTGGCTGCCGAAATCCTCCCCATGCTGAAGAGGGCGGGTGCGGGAGGCATCCTGTCCAGGCCCATGGGCTTGTCCGTCCCCCGGATGAGGCGTCCGACGAGTTCGGGCAGGGGGACATGCCGCCGGGCATATCGCTGGGCGCTCCGCCCAGGCAGACTTGTGGAATGACCCCTCGCCCGCGATCTGGCTGCCCGCGCAAGGCTCCGGATGTCCCCGATGCGGTCCGCGAATATAAAGCCCATTCCCGGCATTCCCGGATCCCGTCCCCTGGCGTCGCTGCCCGAGATCGGAACGATGCCGTGGGAGGGGGCATCCCCAGCCATCCGGTTGAAGTCGTAGACGTCCTTGCAGAAGGCCAGGATGTCACTGGGGTCGCGCCGGAGGCTTTCCTGGATGTTGTAGACCTCGATCTCGTCGAGGAAGGGTGCCGAGAGGGCCAGGAACTCGCGGGCCTTTTCGAGTCCGTGCTCCAGGGGATGGAGGAGCCGCAGCCTGCATCCTGCCTGTCTGAGCAGCCCGCTCATCCGCTCGAGATCGCCGAAGACGGTGCCGTAGTCGCTGACCTGGGAGGATTCGAAATAGCGCTGTCGGAGTCTTTCGGGGCTCAGGGCGGCGTATTCTGCCCGGAGCCCGAGGTAGCGAGCCTCGATTGCGCGGAACTCCTTCTCTGGCATCCTGCCCCGTCCGGCTTCAATCCGCGCACGGGCGCTTTCGACCTTGAGGCGAAGGACCCTGTTTCTAAGTATCCTTTCCATCTCCGGATGGAGGAAATCGCCAAGGTGGTCCCGAGTGACCCTCGACAGGGGGACGAAGCGCGAGAGGTCCTTCATGCGCAGCCTGGAAAGCCGGTAGCGCCTGTCCTTGGGAAAGCCCTCGTTGATGGAGTCGAGGTAATTGTCATTGAAATTGGAAAGGAGGCTCCGGATGGATCCGACACGGATCTCCTGGTTCTCCTCCAGACCCTCGACGAGCTCCTTCAGCAGCTTCCGGTTGTCGCGGAAAAAGCGGCCGGCCTCGGTGCCACGTTTCATGACGGGCAGGATGGCCATGAAATGGAAGCGGCGCTCGCAGCGGGTCAGGCTGAATTCGATGCCGAGTCGTACCCTGATCCCGGTGATCCTGCCCGCCTCGATGGCTTCCTCTATCTGCTCGAGAGCCGAGGGCCCGCCGCAGGCCAGGGTCAGCTCCGAGATGCCCTTGATGAAGGCGTCGATTAAAAGCTGGGTCGCGTTTTTCCTTCCCGAGGTCGAGCTGTCATGGACATCGCCGTCGAAGCCAGCGTCGAGTTCCGAAAGGGGAAGGCCCCGTTCTGGGAGTTCCACGAGGTCGAGTTCGTCGAGGAGCCTCCTGATGACCTGGTACTGGCCGTGGGACGACTCGGAAAAGTCATGGAGGAGTTCGAGCTGGCGCCTTCGGTCATCCCTGTGCTTTATTGCCTCCTTGACGAGGGCCAGCTGGACCCGGGCGGTGTTGAGGGGGAGGTCCAGGGTCTTGGCATGGAAGGAAAGCTCCATGATCCTTCCCAGGGCCCGGAGCCTTTCCTTGGCGTGCCGCGAATCAAGATCACGAACCACGCGGACATAGGCCTCCGCTATCGAAATGCGTCGGTGCTTGTACCAGCGGGTGATGCCCCTGGGATGGGACTCAGGGTCGTCGTCGATCCGTTGTGGCGCATCGATCCGCTCGTTGAGCTCGCGCCTGAGCCTCCTGAGCTCCGGGGAGAAGCTAAGGGTTTCGAGGATGCGCTTCTGTATCCGGACAAGCTGCACGACAGGCATCAAGGGCCCGTGCCACGTCCGAGGGCGGAAAAAAGCCCTACCAGCGTGGACAGGGCCGCCGCTGCGGCTGCTTCGTTCTCGATGGGGATCCTGATGCAGGTTTTGCCTGTGGCCGGGTCCTTTTCCGACAGGGAGGCGACGAGGGCCTTGGCTCCACCAGGGGCCGACAGACTCCGGGACAGGTCGGAGAAAAAGGCAAGCCCGCGCGCAACAAGCTCGCCTGCGTCGGGGGGAGCAGTTTCGTGCCCCTCTGCTTTTGAACTAATTGCTAAAGAATCGTTATCTTCGGCAGATATTTTGCCGCTGGCGGCATGTCTGCCGCTGGCCCCCACATCGTCCGAGGCCGTGCCATCGCGGCCCTCAAGCTCTGCCGCCTCTCCTTCTTCTCCGCCTCCCCGGGCTACTTCGGCATCCACTCCGTCTACAGGCATGGCGACGATCTCTTCGACCGTGCTCATGAAGCGCTTGTGATTATCGTCATTCATGAAGATCGTGTCCGCCCCGGCATCAAGGATGCCGCGGGCAAGTTCCGACTTGAAGCCGATGAGGTTGAGCATGCGGCTCTCGATCGAATCCAGGGCGATCAGATTGATGATTGTCACATTCTTTTTCTGACCCAGGCGATGGATGCGCCCGATGCGCTGTTCGAGGACGGCTGGATTCCAGGGAAGGTCAAGGTTGACGAGTATGGATGCAGACTGGAGGTTGAGGCCCGTGCTTCCTGCATCGGTCGAAAGGAAGACCCTGCAATCGGGCAGCATGTTGAAGGAGTCGTAGAGTTCCTTCCGGGCTGCGCTCGGCACACTCCCGTGCAGGGACCGGAATCCTGTCCCGCGACCCTCGAGCTCCATCGCCACAAGGCGGGTCATCCTCTCCCACTGGCTGAATACGACGACCTTCTGCTCCGGGTCGCCCAGGCACTCATCGAGGATGCCCATGAGTTCGGCGATCTTGGTGTCGTGCCGGTGCTCCTGATCCTGGTCGAGAATATAGGTACTATCACAAACCATCCGCATCTGGTTCATCGCAATCATGAGGCGCTGCCGGTCCTGCTCGTTGAGAAAGCCCATCATGCGCCATTTGCGCACGATGCGGCGTACGGTATCGCCGAACTCATCGTGCATGCCACGCTGTTTTTCGGTCATCGTGACAAAGATGCGCTTGTCGATGCGTTCCGGGAGGTCCTTGAGCACCTCGGCCTTCCTGCGCCTGAGCGTCATGTCCGACAGAAGGCTTCCTATCTGGCCGAGGCCTTGATATCCGGAGACCTTCCCAGCAGGGTCCCTGATCTGGTGTTCCGCCAGGAAGCGCCAGAAAGGTCCGAGCTTCCATGGATCGATGAAGGAAACAATTGAGTAGAGTTCCTCGAGGTTGTTTTCAAGGGGGGTACCTGTGAGCACGAGGGCATAGGGCGACTCGATGCGCTTGACCGAACGGGCCAGGAGGGTCTTCCAGTTCTTGATACGCTGCGCCTCGTCGAGGATGACCATGTCTGGTTCCATCCTCGCGATCAAATCCAGGTCGCGGGACACGGCGTGGTAGGAGGTGACGGTAAAGAAGGCGCCTTCGGCGTATTGCAGCGACCGTGCATGGGGCTGCCCTTCGATCACGCGCACGCTTAGATCGCTGAACCTCATGATCTCCGAACGCCATTGGTACTTGAGGGAAGTGGGACACACGATGAGGACACGCTGGATGCCGACCGACT
>CAIJMU010000156.1 GCA_903821875.1 uncultured Spirochaetota bacterium | reverse complement strand
TCATATTCCTGGTGAGCAAGAACCCCGTGGAGTCCACGCGCAACTTCCTCCTCGGACCCTTCCTGCGAAGCTATAACTTCAATTACCTCCTTGTCGTCATGGTCCCGCTCACCTTTACGGGGCTTGCCCTCTGCATCATCTACTCGCTCAAGTACATGAGCCTCATCACCGATGCGAGCTTCTACTTCGGCGCCGTAGTGGCGACTGCCGTCGGTGTGGGCCTGAAGCTGCCGGCAGGAATCCACCCCGCGGTCGCCATTGTGGCCGCAGGCTTCGTGGGCGGCCTGATAGGCACCCTCCCTGCCATCCTGAAGATCAAGTGGCGGGCCAACGAGCTGGTTTCATCGCTCATGCTCAATTATGTCTTTTTCTTCATAGGTAGCTACATAATCCTCTACTTCCTCCGCGACCGGAGCCAGACCATCCTTTCCTCCCTTCCCTTCGAGAAGACCTTCCTCCTTCCGCGGCTCGTACCGAACACGCAACTCCACGCCGGCATCATCATAGCCCTGGCCTTCATCTTCATCGTGACCCTCCTGATGTTCAGGACACGCTGGGGCTTCGAGATACGCATTACCGGCGCAAACCCGAAGTTCGCGGCCTATGCAGGAATATCGGTGGCCAAGGTAGCCCTCTACGCCCACTTCCTGGCGGGCTTCCTGGCGGGCATGGGCGGCGCCATCGAGATGAGCGGCCTCTATCGCTCCTTTATCTGGCAGATGGACCCCTCCTATGCGATGGACGGCGTAATTGTGGCGATGCTTGCGCACAAGAATCCCAAGTTCGTCCCTGTGTCGGCCTTTTTCCTGGCCTACCTCAGGGTGGGGGCTGACTTCATGTCGAGGAGGGGGGACGTCGCCTTCGAGTTCATCACCCTCCTCCAGGGCTCCATCATCCTGATTCTGGCCTCTGATAAAATCGTCAACAGCTTCAAGGCCCGGCGCCTCCGGAACGCAGCCCTCCGTGCGGAGGTCGCGCGATGATCGAGAATATTGCCGAGATCGTCACTTCATCCAACTATTGGTTTATTGTCCTCAGATCGACGGCGCCCATCCTCCTCGTTACCCTGGGTGCGGTCATCACCGAGCAGGCAGGCGTCAAGAACATGGCCCTCGAGGGCTCGATGCTCTGGGCTGCCCTCGTAGGCGTCATTGCGAGCGCGGCCAGCGGGAATGCCTGGGTCGGGCTCCTGGCAGGAATTGGCGCTGCCATCGTTGTAGCCCTTCTCCTGGGTTACTTCTCTCTCAAGCTCGACGCCAACCAGGTCCTGGTCGGCGTCGCGCTCAACATCATCGCCACGGGCGGTACCGTCTTTGTCCTCTATGCCCTCACGGGCGACAAGGGCATCTCCTCGTCGCTGCCCAGCAAGGTCCTGCCCATCATCCACATCCCCTGGGTCCGCGACCTTCCCTGGATCGGGAAGGTGATCTCGGGCCAGAACATCGTGGTCTGGATCTCCGTCGTCGCCGTGATCGTCATACATACGATCATCAACAAGGCAACCATCGGGAGGCGTATCAAGGCTACGGGTGAGAACGTCGAGGCCGCACGCGCGGCGGGCCTCGATCCAGACCGCATCAAGTTCTTCACCCTCGTCGTCTCCGGTATCCTGGCGGGGCTCGCCGGCTGCTTCCTGTCGATGGGCTATACCTCGAACTTCACTGCGGGCATCGCGGCAGGAAGGGGCTACGTTGCAAACGCCGCCCAGGTAGTGGCTGGAGGCACCGCGATCGGGGCCATCTTCGCATCGCTGATCTTCGGCCTTACCGACGCCCTGGCGACCTTCCTCCAGAACCTGGGCCTGCCCCCGGAGCTCATACAGGCCCTGCCCTACGCGATGACGATCCTGGGCTTTATCGTCGTTACCCTCCTCCGCGACCGCTCGGAAGCGATACGTAAAAAGAAGCTCTTCGCCGAGGCGGACGCGGCCCTGCGACAGGCGGCGGCAGCAGTGCCGATTGCAGGGTCCGGCCCAGGCCAAGGTCCCGGCAGTGGAGCTGCTCCCCCGTGAGGGCCTGCGACCTTTTCATTGACAATTGCACGCTGTTGTGCATGGATGCCTCCTGGACCATCCACGAGCGGGGTTTTGTCGCCATCGAGGGCGGGAATATCCTGGCTGTCGGCTCCTCCGATTCGCCTGAGGCTGTCTGGCATCGCGGAAACGCGAAGGGAAGCTTCGACGCCCGCGGACTCCTGGCCCTGCCCGGCTTTGTGAATGCCCATACCCACCTGCCCATGTCAGCCTTCAGGGGCGCGGGTGAGGACCTACCAGATCGCTTGCGGAAATATCTGTTCCCCCTCGAAAAGCGCCTGGTCAATCGGGCTCTCGTGCGTGACGCGAGCCTTTTTACGCTCGCGGAAATGGCTCTTTCGGGTACGACCACCTTCGCTGACATGTATTACTTCGAGGATGAGGTGGCCCGGGCTAGCAAGAAAGCGGGCCTGCGTGCCCTCCTTGGGGAAACGGTCGTCGACTTCCCGGCCCCCGATGCCGAGGAAGCCTACGGCGGCATCGAGTACGCCCGTCGCTTCATCGCCGACTGGAAGGGAGACAAGCTCATAACTCCTTCCTTCGCCCCCCACGCACCCTATACTGTCGATGCCGAGCATCTTGCCCTGATCGCGGCCGAGGCCGAGCGTCTGGATGTCCCCGTCCTCCTCCACGTCGCCGAGGCTGACTTCGAGCACGAGCGCTTTTCTGCCAGCCACGGCTCAGTGCTGAAATACCTCGACACGACCGGCATCCTCGGTCCGAGGCTCCTGGCCGCCCACATGCTCTACGTGGATGACCAGGACATCGAGCTGGCCGCCCGCCGCGGCCTGGCCGTCGCCCACGTGCCTGCCTCCAATGCCAAGTCGGGGCGCCTGATCTGCCCGGCCTGGCGCATGGCGAAGGCTGGCATTCGCCTGGGGCTCGCCACCGACGGTCCCATCTCGGGCAACGGGATGGATATGCAAGGAGTACTGACGATCTATCCCAAACTGCAGAAGACCCGCGAGCGGAGCCGCGACATCGTCAGCGCGCGCGAAGCCCTCCGGGCCGCCACCCTCGGAGGGGCCGAAGCCCTGGGCCTGGGCGACAGGACTGGCTCCCTCGAGGTTGGAAAGGCGGCTGACTTGATACTGGCCGATACCCGTGACTTCAACCTGCAACCGGTCTACGACTGGTACGCGACAGTCGTCTACGGAATGCGGCCGCATAACGTGCGCCATGTCCTGGTGGACGGAGCCTGGCTTGTCCGCGACCGCAGGATGACCGGCTTCGACCAGGACGCGGTGATGGACCGCATGCTGGGCATTGGTGAGGAATGCCGCGCCAGCATCGCGGAAATCAGCGCCGCAGCGGCTGCGCCGCAAGGAGTCAAGGCATGAAATCGACGCCCCACATCGTTCCCGAAGCCCCCATCGCGCGCTCGGTCCTCATGCCCGGAGATCCACTGCGCGCGAAGTTCATCGCCGAGCGCTTCCTCGAAGGCGCCAGGCAGTTCAACTCCGTCCGGGGAATGCTCGGCTATACCGGCGTCTGGCAGGGCAAGACCGTCTCGGTGATGGGCTCCGGCATGGGCATACCCTCGATGGGCATCTATTCCTGGGAATTGTTTGAAACCTTCGGGGTAGCTGAGATTGTCCGGATAGGCACCTGCGGGGGATTTCTCCCGGACATGAGGCTTGGGGACATCGTGGTAGCCCAGGCTTCCTCCACGAATTCCTCTTGGCCAGAACAGTACAAACTAGGCGGGGTATTTTCTGCCATCCCGGATTTCGACCTCATGGAACGGGCTGTCGCCTCTGCCCGGAGGGCTGGCAAGCGCTTTGTCGTGGGCAACACGCTCTGCCTCGACCAGTTCTCCCGCTACCACGCGGTAAAGGAAGTCTGGACGCCCTGGGTGGAGATGGGAATAATTGCGACGGACATGGAAGCCTACGCCCTCTATTGCAATGCGGCGAAACTGAAGGCCAAGGCCCTGGCGATGTTCACGGTGTCTGACCTCCGCCTCAAGGGCGAGCACATGAGCACCGAGGAACGCGAGAAATCCCTCTCGGGCATGATTGAGGTCGCTTTGGACGCTGTCGAGGGAGGGGAGGGAGAGGCTATCGGATGAGGCCCTCGGGTGAGGCTCCGATGATGCTATCCATGAATGTCAGTGTTCATAGGTCCATCGTCGACCTATACGGCTTCTTCCCCTTCGCGTGCTCGCGCCGTGCCCTCGCGACGAGCTTGGGGTCGAGGGCGAAGGCCAGGCCTGTAGCCGCCATCGAAGCGGCCGCCCAGCGCATGGCCTTGAAGGCCCAGGTCGATCCCGAGGCTGCGGCCGACTGCCAGCTGTGGGCACCGACGCCCAGGGGCCAGGTCGCCGAGTTGAGCTGTCCGGTGGGCACGACATAGGAGACGTCGCCGGTGTCGAGGGAACCCCCGATCCTGCAGAGCCTCCCGAAGTCCCCGAGCTGGCCGTGGATTGGCTCGTCCAGCAGCGATACTGGCGCGTTGATCGGCGTAAGGGTCGCCTGACGGTCGTTCCGTGCTACGGTAGCCTGGAGGGCCCGGGCGAAGGCGAGCTCGTCTGAGTCGGGGTGGGGGAGGGGCAGGACTTCCATGACCTTAAGCATTGTGTCCTGTATGACATCGTTGGGGATGTAGTCGCACTTGCCAGCGAGTATCCGGTGGTCCACCGAGGTCTCGGTCATGAGGGTGGCACCCCTGGCGGCTTTCATGACGCGCTTGACGACCTCACGGAGGTCTGTGGCGCGGGGGGCCCGGATGTAGAGCCAGGTGGCTGCGTTGGCCGGGACGATGTTGGGCTTGGCCCCTCCGTCTGAAATGACATAATGCAGAAGGGTTCCCCGGGCCAGGTGCTCGCGCATGAACTCCAGGGAGAGGTTGAAGAGCTGGACTGCGTCGAGGGCCGAGCGGCCTGCCTGGGGTGCCATGGCAGCGTGGCTGGCGCGGCCAGTGAATGAAAACACGATCGAGAGATTTGCGCTCGAGGTATAGCGGTGCGGTGTGTTGACGTCGGCCGGATGCCAGGTGAGGGCGATGTCGACATCGTCGAAGCGACCCGCCTTGACCAGGGGTATGCGCCCGAGGGATTCCTCGGCGGGGCAGCCGTAGAAACGCACCCTGCCGGGAATGCCGCCTTGGGCGAGGGCCTCTGCGAGGACCTCCGCTGCGGCGAGGGACCCCGCGCCCAGGAGGTTGTGTCCGCAGGCGTGTCCCGGTCCACCTGCGTGGAGGGCTTCCTGATGAGGGCTGCAGGCCTGGGACATGGAGGGCAGGGCGTCGTATTCACCCATGATCGCGATGAGGGGATCGCCGGCTCCGCGCTCAGCCACAAAGGAGTAGGGCATTTCGGGATACTCGGTCACGGCAAAGCCCCGCGAAGCCAGTCGCTTCCGATAGATTGCAGAGGAACGTTCCTCCTCGTGCGAGAGCTCCGGGTGCTCCCAAATGTCCTTTGCGATCGCGTCATATTCGGAGGCTCTGGCCTCGATGGTGGCCATGATGCCCGCGCTGTCAACTGTCTTCAACGTACTGTCCTTCCGATCGCCCAGGGGGAGGAGGGCGAAGACGTGCAGCTTGCAGCTGCTGGTCCAGCATAGAACGCGCGACCCCTTGAGGCCAACAGGTATTGTGAAAAGTCCGACTTGCACCGACGACACCTGGCGCCGATACTTGGAGATAATGAATTACCCGCTCGATATGGCGACGATCCTTGTCGTCGGGCTTTCCTGCCTCCTGGTCTTCAGTCTCGCCATCTTTGTGGTCCTGCGTCGGCGAAACCTGTTCCAGTTGCATTCCTGGAACATAGCCAACGCTGCCGGGGCCCTTCTCTTCTGTCTGGGCCTTCTGGGGCCCTATGTGCAGCATGACTTCCTCTCCTTTTTCCGCAACTGTCTGGGCATGCTGGCCTATGCAGGCTTTGTGTATACGGCCATCATCCTCCTTGGAGGAAGGCCACCGGTGCGGCGTTGGGCAGCCATCTCGGGGGCGGCGCTGGCAGGATTCGCCCTTCTTACTGCCTTCTCCGCCGGCAGCGGCCTGCGCGTCCTGGTCACGTCCATCGCCGTAGCCCTCATCTTCGCGGAGGGTGCTTGGCAGGTCCGGAAATACGCCCGGCGCTCCCGCATCTCGATCGGGCCGCAGGTGATCGTTGCCGTCTTCGCCGCTGCTTCCACCTTCTTCCTCGCCCGTGGCCTGTACCACGCCTATGAGTGGGCGAATCCGGCTTTGGTGGATGGGATATCGGGCCTGGTCGACCCGCTCTCACTATTAATAATTGTGATTATATTCATGACCAGCGATTTCGGTCTCCTCATGATCCTGATGGCGGGGCTCGAGCGCGAGGTGACAAGCAAGGTGCTCGAGATCGGCGGCAGCCGCAACAAGCTCCAGATCCTCTACAACGCCTTTGCCGAGACAGTCGGAGCGGTGGAACTCGATGCGCTTGTCCCTCGCATCCTCGACTTCATACAGTCGACACTCAGGGTCGACGCCCTGTCGCTGCTCATCGCCGACGCCGAGGGGACGAGCCTGACCCTGGTGGGCCATCGCGGCATGTCGGACCGTGCAATCCACCTCATCAGCAATCCCGACCTGGATAGCAGTCTCACTGGCCGGGTCTTCCGCGAGGCGAAGGCGCAGTTCGTGCCACTGGCCAGCTATCCCCCCGGCGAATACCGTGAGGTCATGGAGGCGATGGGGATCGCGACCCTCGGGAACATCCCGCTCGGGGAGCCCGGGCATATCGTAGGAATACTGACGATCGGGTTCAAGGATGCCGCAGCGGTGGATTCCGACCTCGTGGCCCTGCTGGAGTCCCTCGGCCTCCAGATGGGTGCGGTGATCCGAGCGGCGAACCTCCATGTCGAACTCGACCGCACGAACGCACGCCTGAAGGAACTGGCGAGCACCGACGCGCTGACTGGCCTCGCCAACAGGCGCGCGGCCCTCGCCGCCCTCGACCGGGAGATCTCGCGGGCCCGGCGCGATGGTACGAGGATCGCCGTCCTCATCGCGGATATCGATCACTTCAAGCGCTTCAATGACCTCCATGGCCACGAGTGTGGAGACTATGTCCTCGCGCAGACCGCCGGGGTCTTCGCCGAAACGGTCCGCAAGAGCGACCTGCCCTCCCGCTGGGGTGGCGAGGAATTCCTCGTGGTCCTCGGCGATGCCGAAGACAAGGGCTCCGGGATGCTCGGAGAGCGGATACGCTCCCGCATCGAGGAGGCCCGCTGGGAATACGAGGGGAAATCGCTCTCGGTGACCATCACGGTCGGGGTGGCACTCTGTCCGCCGGAGGCTGGCGCAGACTGGATCATCTCGCAGGCGGATGAGGCGCTCTACAGGGGGAAGGCCTCGGGCAGGAACCGTGTCTGCCTTTCCATGCCGGAATTCACTCCCCTCCGCGCAGGCTCCTTCAGGGCTGGTGAGACGCCAGCCGATCCGGCTGCTAAGGACCCGGTCGCCGACCTCCTGCCCCTCGCGGACTAGGAACCGGAGGCCCGCTCACAGTCCGTTCAATACGAACTTTCCTCCCACCATGCTCGCGATCGCCCTCCACTCCCTGTCGAAAACGACAAGGTCCGCCTCGTAGCCCGGAACGAGGAGACCCCGCTTGCCCAGGCCCAGGATGCGCGCGGGGTTGGCCGATGCCATCTCGACCGCGTTCTCGACGGGCACCCCCCAGCTCACGAGGTTGCCGACTCCCTTCATCATCGTCAGGGCGGAACCCGCGATGACGTCGTCGGCGAGGCGGTGGAAGACGCCGTCGCGGAGGATCACCTCCTCGCGATTGGCAAAAAGGGGGCAATTGTGTTGTTCTGTCGGCTTGAGGGAGTCGGTGACGAGGACCACCTTGCTCGCGGGCTTGTCGCGCATGAGGAGCTTGATGAGGTCGGGGTGGACGTGGTGGCCGTCGGCGATGATCTCGCAGGAGAGTTCGGAGTGGATCATGATGGCGCCGACGGCGCCGGGGTCGCGGTGGTGGAGCCTCGACATCGCGTTGAAGAAGTGCGTGGAGTGGAGGATGCCGGCCTGCATGCCCTCGAGCATGTTCTCGTAGGTGGCGTCGGTGTGGCCGGCCTGGAGCACGATGCCGCGCTTGATGCAGTAGAGGGCGAGTTCGCGCATTCCCTTGAGTTCGGGGGCGACTGTCATGTTCGTGATATGTCCCCGACCTGCCTCGAAGAGCCTCTCCATCAGCTCGAGGTCGACAGGCCTGACGAACTCGGGCCGCTGTACCCCAAGGCGGGCGGGGGAGACGAAGGGACCCTCGAGGTGGACACCCATGACGCGGGCTCCCCTCTCCTTGCCGATGGCGTCCACCGCGGCTCCTATCGAGGCAAGCATGTCAGACTCGTCCATGGGGTAGATCGTGGGGCAGAAGGCCGTGACTCCATAGCGGCCGAGGTGGTCGGACATGGCGACGATCGCATCGACGGAGAGGTCCTCGGTGCCGTAGCCGGAGAAGCCGTGGATGTGGCTGTCGATGAGCCCCGGAGCGACGAAGGTGCCTCCCGCATCGAAGATCCGCGTGTCGGACGGAAATCGCTTCTGTTCGAAGCGCCTCTCGGAAAAGACGTCTGCGATGAGGCCGTCCTCGACAAGGAGGGCCGACCGTTCCATGCGGGCGTAGCCGGCCAGGAGTTCGGCGTTGTGGATGACGATCTGGGACATTGGGGCCTCCGTGGAACTCGTCGCTCTCTCCCTTGACAATAACGTCCAACAGGGAGTCGCTCAAGCGAGTCGGGCAAACGATTCAGGCAAACGATTCGGGCTTGCGGAGGCTCCGACAGGCTCGCATACTCCTTCGGGAGGCATATGCGTTACGTATTCGGTATAGATGGCGGTGGGACAAGTTCACGACTCGCGATCGAGGACCTTGAGGGACGCCGGCTTTTCTATCGCGAGGGGGCAAGCAGCAACCCCAACTCGCGCGATCGCCTCCAGATCGAGGCAACCTTCGCCGAATTGTTCGCCTCTGCGATGGCCCAGGCAGGGCTTTCACCCTCGCACTGCGTCGCAGGCTTCGCAGGAGTTGCCGGCATCGACCGCGTGGCGGACTGTGAACCCTACGTGGAGCTCCTCCGCAGGGCCTCGGGCTTCTCCTGCCCCATCGGCGCGGGCAATGACGCCGAACCCGCCCTGGCCGGAGCCTTGGACGATATCGAGGGAATACTGTTGATCGCGGGCACGGGCTCGATAGCCCTGGCACGGGCACGCGACGGTACGCAGGTGCGTGCCGGTGGCTGGGGCCACCTCCTCGGAGACGAGGGTTCGGCCTGGCGGATTGCCTTCGACGCGATCTGCCGCTCGATGCGTTCCTCCGAAGGCCGCGACCTGAAGACCTCCCTTCTGGAGGACGCCCTGGGCTTTTTCGGGCTGGCGGAGATCACTGACTTGATCCCCTTCGTCTACGGTGGCCTCGACAAGGCGCTGATAGCGAAGTTTGCCCGGGTGGTGGGCGCACGGCGCAATGAGGGGGACGCCCTGGCCCTCGACCTCTTTGACCAGGCCTCAGCTGCCCAGGCGGGTCTCGTGGAGTCCGTCTACCACCGCATCGGCCCTGCGATGGGAAGCAGGCGGGCAGCCTTCCGGGGCGGCCTCATCGAATCGGACACGAGGCTCAGGGAGGCGACGAAATCCCTCCTGGCGGCCAGCCTCCCCGGCCTCCAGATCGTGCCGGCCGCCTCGGACGCAGCCCACGGGGCCTGCGTGCTTGCGCGCGACCTGATCAGCTAATCCCTCACTGCTGGGCCGGTGGCTCGCCCGCGATCATGGCGACGAGGCGCTCGCGGAGGCTGGCGATCGTGGAAAAGGCCTCCGATTCGGCGGGCAGGGCCTTCCTGAGCCGCGCTTCGGCTTGGTCGAGGAGGGCTCCGATGGGTGCCAGATCCTCCTTGGACGCGGCGGCCTGCAGGAGGGCGACAGCCTTGTAGAAGGCGAAGGCACCCGCTCCCTGGTCATCGGCAGCGAAACGGGCCAGTCCGCTGTCGAGGAAGGCGATGGCATCGGTGGCGTCCCCCTGACGGAACCAGGCTGTCACGAGGGAGGAGATGATGTTGGGGGAGGCGCCGAATTTGTCGAGGGTAGCCGAGGCAATGGCTGAGGCAGCGACTGAGTCTCCGCCGCTGACCGCGATGTAGTGTCGGAAGAGGTAGGGCTCGGGGCGATCGGGGAACTCCTTGCCGGCGCGATCGAGGTAGTCGGCAGCCCTGGCCTTGTTTCCTGAAAGTGAGGCAGCCTGCGCCCCGAGTCCATAGCCCGAAAGGCGCGAGTCGGGTTCCTTGTCGAAGGCGAGGCCGGCATCCACCTGAACGGTAGCCAATTCTCCCTGTTCCTGCATGAGAAGGGCTACTGCGTGGTCATAACGCGTTCTGGGGTCCTTCGGATCGATGCCCTCGGCTGCGACCAGCAAGGCTGTAGCGTCAGGTACTGCGCCGGAATCCAGCATCCCCTCGGCCTCGGAGCGGAGGCTCGTTGGATCGTAGACGCCTGCACCCCGCGCCGCTGCATAGGCCTGGCGGCTTCGCTGGGCGATCTCCCCGTCTTCCATGACCCAGGCGCCGCCAAAAAGCCTCGCCGCTTCGGTGAGGTAGTGGCCGAGGGCGAGGTTGAGGATGGGTACAATTGCGATGCCCGCCTCGTACTGGGCCTCGGCAAGGGAAAGGGGAGAGAACTCGATCGTGCCCGTTCCCTTGGCTGCCTTCCGCGCATCGGTAACAGTACTGCCCTTGGCCAGATCCACGATGGTGAAGGCGAGATAGCTCTCGTTGTCGACTGCTCCTGCGATGGCCAGCTCGGTGGCCTTCGCCAGGAGGTAGGGATCCTTCCACTCCTTGTCTGCTGCCGCGAGGAAATCCCAGGCGCTCTTCCACCTGCCCTGCGCTATGAGACTATCGGCTGAGGCGAGGGTTGCGCGGGTTGCCGAAGGCGCTGCCTTCCAGCCATCGATACGAGCCGGTACGACTTCGGGGCTGGCAGGTATCGCCAGGCCAAGCCCGGGGGGAGGGAGGGCTGGTGCCTGGGCTACGGCCTGCGAGGCGAGGCCCGCGAAGGCCAGGGCTAGGAATCCTGGCAGGAGGTAGCTGGATGATTTCCGCCTGTATTGCATGTCCTTCTCCATTCGCCTTCGCGAACAGCCTGCCCGCGATGCACGCCGAGCCTACAGGAAGGTCCGGCTAATGTCGACCTACCCGGGGCTGATGCGATAGTCTGAGGCCATGAAAATAGGCTCGCCCACCGCCCGACTCGAAGCCTGGCTGCCCCTGCTGCTGGCAGAATGGCGCGAGAGAAATCGCCGGGGATCGGGTCAGGGGGCTGATGGATCCGCTCAGGACCCCCTTTCCGGGCGGGAGCTTGCCGGGCTTTCTGAGGCCCTCCTCCGTCTCCAGCGCGGCCTCACGGGGGAACGCCTCCTCCTGGAAGCGGAGCCTGGAAGCAGGGCCTACATGGATTCTCCCGAGTTGCTTGGAGCCTATCTCCTTTATTATTGGGCGGTTTCCTTTATCGAAGCCTCCCTGTCCCTTGACCGCATCCAAAGGCCCGCGCTCCGCGTTCTTGACCTCGGTGCGGGTCCCGGCTCCGCCTCGGCTGCTTTCTGGGCACGCGGTGCCCGTGATTTTGTCCTTGTCGACCGAAGCGAGGAAGCCCTCAGTCTCGCGGGGAATCTTTTTGCGGCCCAGGGAGCCTCCGAGGGCGGGGCAGCCCGTGTGACCAGGCTTCGCGCCGATCTCTCACGCGGACTGCCGCCCCTCGAAGGTCGCTTCGACGCAATTGTCGCCTCCAAGCTCATCAACGAACTCTGGAAGGACGAGGCCGATCGGGTGGAGAGCCGCGCCGGCTTGGTGGAGGCTGCCGCCGGACAGCTCTCGCCGGGGGGCTTTGTCCTCGTCATCGAGCCAGCCACCCTGTCAGCCAGCCGCGACGCCCTGGCCCTCCGCGATGCCTTGTGCGCCCGGGGCTGGCACATCGCTGGGCCCTGCACGCATTCGGGCGCCTGTCCTGCCCTCGCGGCCGGCCCGGCGCGGAGCTGTCACGCTGAGGCAGCCTGGGCTCCCGGCCCTCCGATGGCAGAGCTGGCTCTCGGCGCGGGCCTCGACCGGAGCTCGGTGAAGTGGAGCTGGTTCGCCTGCCTGCCCCCCGGAAGCAGGGAACCTTTTCATGGCAAGACAGAAGCTGGGACCATGGCTGCGGGGGACAGCTTCTCGGGTCGCGTCGTTTCCGACGGCATGCTCAACAAGGCTGGGCGCCTCCGTTACGCTGTCTGCGCGAAGGGTGGAGAGCCTGAGGGGAACCGGGAGCCTGCGGGGAAGCTGGTCACGCTCTCGGCGCGCCCAGGCTCGCCCGAGGCGCTGGATGCGGGCTTTGCCTCGCTCAGGCGCCACGACCTCCTGACCGTGGAGGGGGCAGAGCAGAGGGAGGGCGGCCTCGGACTCGTCGCAACTACGAAGATTTCCGTGGCGCGTGCGCCAGCAGCGCACGCAGCCGGGGTAGATCCATGAACCGTGATGAGCTGCTCGCTGCGATCGAGGCTTGTGCGACCTTCGAATTCGCGCGCTCGGGCGGCCCCGGCGGGCAGAATGTCAACAAGGTCAACACGAAGGCCTCCTGCCGCTTTTCCGTCGGGGAGATTGGCCTTCAGCCGGCCGACCTCGAGCTGGCGCTTTCAAGGCTTTCCGGGCGCCTCCTCGAAGGCGGAGTCCTTTTGGTGTCCGCCAGCGACACGCGCAGCCAGATCCTGAACCGCGGTCTCGCCCTCGCGCGCGCGGTCGACCTCGTGACGCAGGCCCTCCACCGGGAAAAGCCGCGCCGCCCCACCCGGCCGACACGTGCCTCGCGCGAGCGCAGGCTCGATTCAAAGAAGCGGGACGGGGGCAAGAAATCGGAAAGAAGAACTAGGTATGATGATTGATCCGGGAGGCCGGTCCGCACACGGGCGACGGCACGCCGGCGACGTCGCAGCCCCCGGCGGCTTCCCTGCAAGGAGGCCGCCGGCCGGCCACTCCTATCCTATGGCCTTTCCGCCGCGCTCCCCCGTCCTGATCCGCACCACCTCGGCGAGCTCATAGACGAAGATCTTGCCGTCACCGACCTCGCCTGTCTTGGCGCCCTTCTGGATGGCGGCTATGGTCGGTTCGACGAAGGCCTCGTTGACGGCTATCTCGAGCCGTATCTTCCGCAGGAGGTTGCCCGTCTCCTTCTGTCCGCGGTAGATCTCCGGGGCGCCGTCCTGGCGTCCGTGGCCGAGCACCTCGGAAACGGTCATGAGCTTGACCTCGGCAGCGTAGAGGGCTTCCTTGACGTATTCGAGCCTCCAGGGCTGTATGATCGCTATTACCATCTTCATAGTTGCTTCCTTTCTCGCTTTCGCCGCTTCAGTCGATGACCGTGTAGGCGCGCTCGTTGTGCTGGGTGATGTCGAGTCCGACCTCCTCCTCGTGGACGCTCACACGGGCGCGGAGCACGAGGTCGACGAGCTTGTAAATGATCAGGGTACCGAAGAAGGCCAGACAGACCGACACCAGGACGCCGATGGCCTGGATGCCGAGCTGACCCGGGTTGCCGTAGAGGGCGCCGGAGTAGGTGGCTCCGAAGGCCTTCCATAGCCGGGGGTCGGCGAAGACGCCGGTAAGGAGGGCTCCGACGATGCCGCCGATTCCGTGGCAGCCGAAGGCGTCGAGGGCGTCGTCGTAGCCGAGCTTTTCCTTGACCACGGTCACCATGAAGAAGCAGACAATTGTGGCAATCGCGCCGATGGCCATGGCGCCGGCCGGATTCACGAAGCCCGCCGCCGGTGTGACGGCGACGAGTCCGACGACCGCGCCTGTGGCCGCGCCGAGTATGGTCGGCCGCTTGTTGATGAGCCAGTCGAGGAAGGGCCAGACGAGGCCGGCAGCAGCCGCCGCGCTGTTGGTAGCCACGAAGGCGCTCGCCCCGATTCCGTCGGCCGCGAGCGAGGAGCCCGCGTTGAAGCCAAACCAGCCGAACCAGAGCATGGCCGCGCCCATCATCGTGTAGGCCAGGTTGTGCGGCGGCAGGGTCCGGTGGTTGGAGCGCTTGCCCAGGAGGAGGACAACCGCGAGGGCTGCGAAGCCCGCGTTGATGTGGACTACCGTGCCTCCGGCGAAGTCCAGGACGCCTAGCTTGAAGAGGACGCCGTTGGCGGACCAGACCATGTGGGCCAGGGGAATGTAGATGAGGATTTCCCAGAGGGCGGTGAAGAGCACGAAGAAGGAGAACTTCATGCGCTCTGCGAAGGCGCCGGCGATGAGGGCGGGCGTGATGACCGCGAACATGCACTGGAACATCGCAAAGACGAGGTGGGGCACGCGTCCCGTTGCGTCCGAGATGTAGTAGGGCGAGAGGACCTCAGGCGTCATGCCGTTGAAGAAGGCCCACTTGAAGTCTCCCAGGACGCCGGGAATGATCTCGGTGTCGCTGAATGCAAGGCTGTAACCGAAGGCCACCCAGATGACCGATACGATCGCGAGGGCGGCGAAGCATTGCATGAGGACGCTGAGCACGTTTTTCTTGCGGACGAGGCCTCCGTAAAAGAGTCCAAGTGCCGGGGCAGTCATGAACATGACGAGGGCCGTGGCTGCAAGTAACCAGGCCGTGTTGCCGGAGCTCAGTACCGGCGTCGGCGCTGCGGTCTGGGCGCTGAGGGCAGCCACCGCGAGCGTGAGGGCCGTGAGGAAGGACGAGAATCGTTTCATTGCATCTCCTTGCATGCTGACGTTGTTGGTCCTAGCAATGCATGAATGATGCCAAACAGCCCTTGTTGCCCTTCCTTTCTAGCCGAAATCCTCGCTGCATGTAACTTAATTATTGCTCATATCTATAGAAACAGAGCGCAGGCCCTGTGAAGGATTTATATATCTCCAACCCTCCGGGGAACACTAGTGTGGCTCTTGAACTATAGTAAAAAATACAAAAATGTATCTAGTAGACTCTATATCTACGCAAATGAAATAAAGCTGCCTCAGTCATGCTCCATAGGTGATGCACGAGACCTCAGCCCCCAGTAGCCGTGCATGCCAGGATTCGTGCCCTCTTTCATCGGAGGCAGCGCCTGCGATGGCGAAAAGGGGAGTCAGGTGCTCGCTGCGCGGATGGGACTCCAGGGCACCAGGGGCGGTCATCCAGTGTACGAGCGCCTCGCGGCGCAGCCCTGGGTCGACCAGGGTTGCTGAGTTCACGAGCCACTGGTTGAAGCTCGCTGAGATCCTCCCGATGGCGGGATCACCGGAGATAAGGGCCCTGAGATTGTGGTAGCTCATGCCGCTTCCGATGATGGCGACGCCCTCATCGCGGAGCGGAGCCAGGGCCTTTCCGATGTTCCAGTGGGTCAGGGCGTCGAGACCCTTTACGAGGGAGAGTTGGGCGACAGGCAGCCTGGCATCAGGGAAGGCGACCATCATCGGAACAAAGGTTCCGTGGTCATAGCCTCGCCTTGTTTCGCGGCCCGTCGAGAAGCCTGCCGATTTAAGGAGCTCATCGGCCCGGGAGGCGAGGCTGGGCGAACCGGGGGCTGGCCACTGAAGGTGGTAGGTATGCTCGGGAAAGCCGCCGTAGTCATAGAGCATGGATGGGGCTTCGCCGTAGTGGAGGGTGGGCCTAGCCTCCTCCCAGTGAGCCGATATCACGAGGAGGGACCTGGCCTTTTCCGAAAGATCGCGGCCAAACTCGAGGAGCCAGGTGCTGAGCGACTGATAGGCGGGGTCCGACATGGAATCTTCCATCTCGTTCCATGGGCCTCCTCCGTGGGTCAGGTAGGTGACGGGCAAACGTGACATCATGATGCTCCTTGTCCTCTTCAAGGTAGATACTTCCCGGGGGAAGGGCAAATCGCGAGCTTCCGCTCTCCCCTTCCCGAGGATATAGTCCCCCCCGTGAGCGACAGCCCTTCACGTCTTATCGTTTCCTTTTTCGGCTGGTCCGAATCGGGGAAGACCACCCTCATCGAGGCCCTCATCCAGGCTTGCCTGCAGCGCGGCATTCCCTGCGGCGCTGCCAAGTGCACGCGGGCGGCGGGGGCCTTCGAACCGGAGGGCAAGGACAGCGCACGCTTCCGCGCTGCAGGCGCAAGCCCTGTCGCCTTTATCGGCAGCGGAGCGGGGGGCACTACCGCGATCTTCATTCCCACACCCGGGTCGCCGGACCGGGCCTGGCTCGAAGCGCTCTTTCCGGGGCAGGGCATCCTCTTCGTGGAGGGGCTCGAGGTGGAGGGGGCACTCAGGGTTCTCGTGCATCGCGGGGAGGGCCCTGAAAAGCGGTCGTCTTCCGAGGCTGATATCTTCGTGTGCGAGGATGCAGGTCGCAGGTCAGCCTGGGAGGCTGTCGGACGCCTGGCCTTCCCACCCGACGCGGTGGGGTCTATCCTTGATTTTCTGGAGGCAACATGGAAAGGGAAGTGACGCTCAGTTCAGCTGGCAAGGATGTGCCGCTCAATGATTTCGCGCGGGCCATCGTCGCCAATACGATCGCAGCCATGGTGGGTACCCTCAAGAAGAGCGACGCCGATGGGGAGATTGTTGTCCGGATCGGGCCGCTGAAAAAATAAGCTGCCCTCGATGCCCTTCATCTTGATCGGTTGAGGGGCATCCTGGGTTCCCGGTCAGCCTCAGCGGAGGGACTTCAGGGCCTTGTCGAGGACCACCGCAAGTTCGGCGCTTGTAAAGGGCTTGGCGAGGAAGGCGCAGATGCCGAGGGTGGAGCGCAGCCCGAGCATCGAGTCCGTGCCGACAGGGATGCGCCCCGACATGGCGATGACTGCCACATGTCGTTGCTCGCTGAGGTTTTCCATGATGAAGGTAAGTCCTCCCGTCCCCGGCATCACAAGATCGACAAAAATGATTTCCGGGGGGCGCATGGACATTGCGGCTACGGCGGACTCTACATCCTTGGCGCATTCCACCATATGTCCAGACTTCTCAAGCATGCGTCCGAGGGTCTCGAGCACCATCGGCTCGTCGTCCACCACTAGAATGAGTGCCACAAAAGCCTCCGATTCTCGTTATTGTACACGGGAGAAGGCCCTTGTGCAAATCGTTAAGGATCCATCCGATGCCCGGGTCAGCCCTGGATTGTCCGCGAGAATCCGCCTCAGCTCCTGTATGCCGCTCCCCTTCCTGTTTTTCTTGGGCGACAGTTGATTGAGCTACCGAAAGCGCTTGATTCTTTGTTTGTGATGGTATAGTGTTATGGTATGGCAGTAATGACGTATCGCAGCACCTTCGCATTGGACGAGGCAACCATAGACCGGCTCAGGCGCTTGGCTGTTGCATGGTCAATCTCACAGGCCGAGGTTGTCCGGCGCAGTGTCGAGCGCGCTGAAAAGGACTACCTCACTTCCCAGGCTGGCTCGCTGACGCGGCTCCATTCGTATCATCAGGCCGGGGGCCTGGACTCAGGCAAGGCCCGCGCCTGGCTCGAAGAAGTTGCAGAAAGCCGGGCCGAGTGGGGTCGGGAGCCGTGATCCTTCTCGACAGCAACTTCCTCATCGGGCTCCTTGTTTCAGGTAGTGCTGAGGCAGGGAAGGTAGAGACCTGGTTCATGGATACAGAGCTTTGCACTTCCTCGGTTGCCTGGTATGAGTTCCTCTCCGGCCCGGTTGATGAGGAGGGTATTGCAGTGGTTCTTTCGATGATCAGCGACCGAGTCTTCCCTTCTACCCGAGATCAGGCACAGGAGGCCGCACGACTGTGGAACAGTACTGGCCGCCTGCGACGGCTTCGGCTCAATGCCACGATCGCGTCAGCAGCCATTCTCGTGAACGCGGAGCTTGCCACAGCGAATATCGAGGATTTCCAGCACTTCGTACCCCTGGGGCTGAGGCTGAGAAATTGAGGGGGTGGTTTCCTGAGTCCAGGGCCAGAGGTGATGTTGACTTATGTCAGTATCGATTACATTTAAAGTCTAGAGTCTGAAGTATTGACAAATGATATCTCCTCCCTATAATAAACGATGCCCAAGGCAGTAGTAGATCGGACAACAGCAGGGCGCTATGCCACACATGCGCATCGTGTAACGGGGGCGAAGGAAACGCTGGGTACGACTCCGGCGAAGCCCGCCCCAACGCGGGGAGAATCGGCCATGACCATCACAAGGGAGAAGCTGGGGGAGCTCTATCTTAAAATGGCGCAAACCAGGCGTTTCGAGGAAACTGCGGCCAGGCTCTTTACCGAGGGCAAGGTCCACGGAACCGCCCACTTCTGCATAGGCGAGGAGGCCACCGGTGTCGGGGTCTGCTCCGCTCTCGCCAAGGAAGACCTGATTGCCCAGACCCATCGCGGGCACAACCAGGCAATTGGCAAGGGGATGAGCCTCGACCTCATGATGGCCGAGTTCCTGGGCAAGGAAGCAGGCTATTGCCACGGGCGAGGTGGCTGCATGCATATCGCCGATTCCTCTTCGGGAAGCCTTGGCGCGAATGGCATCGTCGGGGGAGGGATTCCCATAGCGGTTGGGGCTGCCTTTGCCCTCCGCTACAGGAAGGTCGATGCGGTCACTGTCTGCTTTTTCGGCGACGGGGCTACCAATGAGGGAGCCTTCCACGAAGCCCTCAATCTCGCCTCTGTATGGAAGCTCCCCATCCTGTTTGTTTGTGTGAACAACTATTATGCGATGTCGACCCATATAGGATCGCACATGAACATCGAGGATATCTCGATCCGGGCCAAGGCCTATGGAATCCGGGGCGAGGCCATGGACGGAAACGATGTTGCGGCCATCTACGAGGCGACCCTCGAAGCCAAGGAATATGTGAAGCGTGAGGGGCCCATGCTTCTCGTGCTCAATACCTACCGGATCATGGGACATTCCAAGAGCGATCCCCAGAACTATCGCAGCAAGGAAGAGGTAGAGGGCTGGAAAAAGCGCGACCCCATCCTTCTGTTCAGGAAGCAGCTTGCCGAGGCTCATGGTTTCAGCCCGGCTGAGCTGGATGCCCTGGATGAGGCGGCTTCTGCGGACGTAGCGCGGGCAGTCGAATTCGCCGAAGCAAGCCCGGAACCCCGGGTCGAGGACGCCCTCCGCGACGTCTACGCGGTTTGAAGGAGTAGGCGATGCGCGAAATAACCTATGCTGAGGCCATCCGCGAGGCCCTGTCCGAGGAAATGAGGAGCGACGATTCGATTGTCTTTATCGGTGAGGACATCGGGATCTATGGCGGTGCCTTCGGAGTCTCCAAGGGCATGCTTGCAGAGTTCGGCCCCGAGCGTGTCCGCGACACACCGATTTCGGAAACAGCCATCGTGGGCTGTGGCGTGGGGGCGGCCATGGCTGGCCTTCGTCCTGTAGTCGAGATCATGTTTTCCGACTTTCTTGCCGTTGCCATGGATCAGGTCGTCAATCAGGCAGCCAAGGCCCGCTTCCAGTTCGGAGGCCAGTTTACCGTGCCCCTCGTCATCCGTGCTCCTTCTGGCTCAGGGACCGGTGCGGCTGAGCAGCACTCCCAGAGCCTTGAGGCCTGGTTTGTGCACACGCCAGGGATCAAGGTCGTGACTCCATCGACGCCAGCCGACGCCAAGGGTCTTCTCAAAACCGCCATACGAGATGCGAATCCCGTGCTCTTCCTGGAACAGAAGCTCTTGTACCGTGTAAAGGGAGAGGTTCCTGAGGGTGATTACAGCATTCCCTTCGGGCAGGCAGCCGTCCGCCGGGAAGGGAAGGACGTTGCTGTCGTCAGCTATGGCCGCATGGTCGGTCGCTGCCTCGAAGCAGCTGCCCTCGTCGCGGCAGAGGGCATAGAGACAGAGGTCATCGACCTCCGTACCCTTGCACCCCTCGACAGGGATTCCATTGTACGCGCAGCAAAGAAATGCGGTCGCGTGCTCGTAGTCCACGAGGCCTGCCAGACCGGTGGGGTCGGCGGGGAAATCGTGGCGACGATTGTCGACAGCGAAGCCTTTTTTTACCTGGATGCGCCGGTACGCCGTTGCTGCGGACAGGATACGCCTATCCCGTACAATCGGAACCTCGAGGACAGCGTCGTGCCCCAGACAGCAGGCATAGCCGAAGCCCTTCGCGGGCTCTGCGGGAGAAAATCCTGATGGCCACCAAGGTGATCATGCCCAAGGCGGGGATGGCCATGGAGGAGGGAGTCCTCGTTGCCTGGCTCAAGAAGGTCGGTGATCCGGTAAAAAGCGGTGAAGCCATCGCCGAGATAGAGACCGACAAGGCCATCATGGACCTCGAAGCCGAGCTTGATGGAATCCTTATCGCGATTGTCCGGCAGGCGGGCGAGCATGTAGCGGTAACCCAGACAATTGCCTGGATCGGGAAGGCCGGAGAAAGCGTACCCGAGGCTCTCTCCTCGGCGGCAGTGCCCGCCACCGAGGGCTCTGCCCACAAGCGGGCCCAGTCCGAAGCCGTGATCGTGGCCCCCGGCAGCGACGGAAGGTTAGCCGCGACCCCGGCTGCCCGACGGCTGGCTTCGGAGGCGGGCATGGAACTCGCGTCCATTCCTGCCAGAGCAGGTAATCCTATCAATGCTGATGATGTCAGGCGCCATGTCCGGAGTGACGCCACTCCCCTCGCTTCACGCATGGCCCAGGCCTCTGGCCTTGATCCGGCATCGCTTGCCCGCGGGGATGGAAGCCGGGCGCGCAGCGCCGACGCTGCCGCAGCTATTGCGAATGCCGCCCAGGCTTCGCCGTCCAGGCCCACATCGAGCTACCAGCCTCCCACAGGGCTGCCACGCGAAGACCGCCGTCTCTCCTTTTCTGCCATCCAGCGGATCACTGGGGAGCGCTTGTCGCGCAGCCACGCCGAGATTCCCTCAGTGAGCATTTTCACGGTCGCCGATGCCACCGAACTCCTTGCGGCCCGCGAGCGGATCAATGCTGCACGCGGCCTTACCAGCAATCTCAAGGTCAGTCTCAACGACCTGGTGGTGCGCGCCTGTGCGAAGGCCCTTCTCGCCAATCCCCGCGCCAACGCTGTTGTCGATGGAGACGGGCTCATCCTGAAGGGTGGCATCCATATCGGGCTCGCCGTCGCGACAGACGCCGGGCTCCAGGTGCCGACCCTCCGCGACGCTGACCGCCTTTCCCTCCCGGAGCAGGCCCTCCGTTCGAAGGACCTCGCCGAGCGTGCCAGGGCAAGGCGGCTCCGTCCCGACGAGCTCGAGGGTGGGACCTTCACGATCTCCAACATCGGGATGTACGGCATCACCTCGTTTACGCCTATCATCAACCAGCCCCAGGTGGGAATACTGGGAGTTGGAGCCATCGAGGATCGTCTGGTCCTTGGGGCTGACGGACAGCCAGTGCAGCGGAAGATGCTTCACCTCTCCTTCACCTTCGACCATCGCGCCATGGATGGGGTAGAGTCCGCCGCCTTCCTCGTCTCGGTGAAGGGCCTCATCGAGGCAGCCCTCATCCTGGTACTGTAGGCTGTTTTTCCAGGCTCACTAGGCAGGACGAAAGGAAGCCCGATGCGCGACGAATACGATCTTATCGTGGTGGGCGGCGGACCGGCCGGCTATGTCGCGGCATTACGCGCGGCCCAGCTCGGCGCGAGCGTCGTCCTTGCCGAGCGCGATGTCCTGGGCGGCACCTGTCTCAACCGCGGTTGCATTCCCACGAAGTCCTATCTCCAGACGGCTGAGGCCATCCAGAGTGCCCGCGAGTGGGCTTCCCGGGGCCTCATCCTGGACAGCCCACCACGCCTCGACATGAAGAAGGCCCTCGCCTGCAAGAACCAGGCGGTACGCAGGCTCACTGCCGGGGTGAAGGCCCTCCTCGAATCCCGCAAGGTCGACATCGTCCGTGGAAACGCAGTATTGGTAGGATCGGGGAGGGTGGAGGTCGAGGGCTCGGGGATCCTTCGCGCGCCTTCGGTCATCCTGGCCGGCGGCTCGGTTTCCACGCGGCTGCCCATCCCTGGCGCGGACTCCCCCCGCGTCCTCCTCTCCGAGGACATCCTGGCCCTCGACCGCGTTCCCGGAAGCCTGGTCGTCATCGGAGGCGGGGTCATCGGCGTGGAGATCGCCCAGATCCTTTCGGCCTTTGGCAGCGTGGTGACCATTGTCGAACTCGAAAACCGCCTCCTTCCGACGATGGAAGAGGATCTCTCGAAGGCCATGGCAGCAGCCCTGAAAAAGCGGGGGATCATTGTCCACCTCGGCGTTTCGGTCAGGTCCATCGATGACAGCGGTGCAGGTCTTGCGCTCCTGCTCTCCGATGGCACGCGCGTCGAAGCTGAGCTCGCCCTCCTGTCTGTTGGCCGCAGGCCCGACCTCTCCTGCCTGGGAGATTCCGGGGTCGCGGTGGAGCGTGGCTGCGTCGTCGTCGATGACTTCATGGCCACCAGCCTTCCCGGGGTCTTCGCTCCGGGCGACCTCAACGGACGCAGGATGCTGGCCCATGCTGCCTTCGAGATGGGGGAGGCTGCCGCGCATAGCGCCCTGGGCCATCCCCGCAGGGCCGAGCTGGACCTGGTTCCCTCCGTCGTCTACGGGAGCCCCGAGGCCGCCTCGGTGGGACTCACCGAGGCCGAGGCCCGGACAAGGTGCGAGAATGTCAGTATTGGTCTCTTTCCCTTCGCCGCCAACGGCCGTGCCCTCTGTTCGGGTGACAGCGAGGGCTTCGTGAAGGTCCTGGTCGATCCGCGCTTCGGCGAACTCCTGGGTGTGCATATCGTAGGGGCCTGCGCCTCCGAACTCATCAACGAGGCTGCCATCCTCATGCGCATGGAGGTGACCGCCTTCGAGATCGCCGAGGTAGCCCACGCCCATCCCACTCGCTCGGAGGCCTTCATGGAAGCTGTCGCGGCTGCCCTCGGACGCTGCGTGCATCTTCCCGCCCGGGGCTAGTCCGATGCCCGGGCAGAGGTTACTATGCGAGAGGTGATCTGACATCCGTCAACATGGAGAACCAATGCCTGCCATAGACGACAACCTTCTCATTTCGATAGCCAAGTTGTACTACGTGGAAGGCCTGTCCCAGCAGGAAATAGCCGACAGGATCTCTGTCTCCCGGCCCACTGTTTCCAATCTCCTCAAGCGCTGCAAGGAGGAGGGAATTGTCGAGATCCGGATCAAGGAGACCAACTCCCTCCTCTACGCCCTCCAGCGAGAGATAAAGTCCTCTTTCGGTCTCCGCGAGGTTGTGGTTGTGCCCTCCAGCCCTGACGAGTGGATCACGGTCGAGGAGACGGGACGGGCAGCAGCAGAATTGCTCGCGCGCTCGCTGAAGGACGGCACCAGGATCGGCATCTCCTGGGGTGTGACCACCTACAAGGCGGTCCTCGCCCTCAACGTCGCGCCGAAATACCAGAACATCGAGGTGAGGCAGCTCGTCGGCGCCCTCGGCTCCATCAATCCCATCTATGACGGCTACGAGCTCGCGCGGACCCTCGCGCTGAAACTCAACGGCAGCTTCTCGACCATCCAGGCGCCCGGCGTCGTCAGCACGGTCGAGGCCAAGGAAACCTTCATGCGGGAGCCAGGCATCGCGGCGGCCATCGAAAAGGCCCGCGAAGTCGATATCGCCATTCTCTCGGTCAGCCCCGACGAGCCCGACTTCAGCTCTCTGGTGCGGGCCGGCTTCATCACCCGCGAGGAATCCCTCGAGATCAACCGCAAGGGCTCGGTGGGACACAGCTGCTGCATCCACTTCGACATCGATGGCAACAACCTTCCTTCGCCGCTCAACGAGCGAATAGTAGGTATTACCATCGACGACTTGCGGCAGATACCCGAGGTGATCCTGGCAGCCTGCGGCACGGTAAAATCGAACGCGATCCTGGGGGCCCTCCGCTCCGGGCTCTTCCACATCCTGGCTATCGACGAGGCCGCGGCCCTCAAGCTTCTGGCAGAAACGAAAAAGGCAGGGACCCGTTCCACCAGCAAGCCTGTCTAGCGTTTTTTCCCGAAAATCCCCTCCACGATTCCCTTTCCTGCCCCGCGGATGACAAAGAGCCCACCCGGTGCGCGGCTGCGTTGGAGGTCCTCGGGGCTCAGGCCCATGGTGGCCGAGGTGACGTAGAGGTCTTCGAGCTTCGGTCCGCCGAAACACATGCAGGTGGCTGTGGCGAAGGGCATCGGAAGGACGCGGTCGATGCTTCCGTCAGGCGCGTAGCGGGTGATCCGCCATCCAGCCCAGTGGGCGTTCCACAGGAAGCCCTCGGCATCGACGATGAGGCCGTCAGGCATGCCGTCGGCGGCTGGCACTTCGGCAAATACGGAGCGATGCGAAGCCCTGCCAGAAGCGCTGTCGTAGTCGTAGCGGAGGATCCGGTTCGTGAACATTTCTGCGACATAGAGGATGCGCCCGTCAGCTGAGAAGGCCATGCCGTTGGGAAGGGCGAGGCCACTGTCCAGGGTCAGGAGCCTGCCCTCGGTATCGATCGAGTAGATCGATCCGACCTTGGCGTCGAGGGTGGCCGTATTGAAGGTGTTGAAAACGAAGCGGCCCGCAGAGTCCACGGTTCCGTCGTCGGGAAGCATGTCAGCCTGGCCGCGTTCGGGATCGCAGAGGAACTGCGCCTCCTTCCCGGGTCCGAGGAGGAAGATGCCGTCGGCGCAGAGGATGACGAGACTGCCGCTGCCTGCCAGAGCCAGGGCGCGGACGGTGTGGCCAGCGTCGCGGGATGTTGCTGTGCGCGAGGCCGGATCCCAGGAATGCACATAGGGCGAGGCAGTGTCGGCCCACCAGATGCAGCGCATCTCTGGGTCCCAGATAGGGGACTCGCCGCAGACGGCGCCAGCTTCAAGCAGCAATTCAACAGCTAGATCGTTCTTGCCCATGGTCGATGCCTCCTCAGTTTTCCCTGTCTTTTCTGCCCGGGTCTGGGCGAGCTCTTGGCCGAGCCTGGACTGCATGCCGCTGGCCATCACGTAAACCTTCTGGAGCCGGTCATAGACCGCCCTGTTCGCAGCCTCTGGAATCGAGATTGAATCAACTACGTGGATTTCGTCGATGCGGTCAAAGTTCTGCCACAGTCCCGTGCCCACTGCGGCGAGGGCTGCTGCGCCAAGGGCTGCCGCATGCTGGTCGACGCTGGTCTTTACCACCCTGAGATCGTAGATGTCGGCCAGGATCTGGCGCCAGAGGGCGCTCCGGCTTCCACCGCCTACGACGGTCATCTCCTCGCCGAGGGGGGCGAGTTTCCGCAGCTCGTCGAGGGCTACGCGGAGGCCCATGGCCACGCCTTCCATGGCCGAGCGGATCAGGTCCGCCCTTGTGTGGCCCAGGTCCAGGCCCATGAAGGCGCCGCGGATGTGTGGACTGTCGTCCAGGGAGCTGCCTCCACCCAGGCTGGGATTGAAGAGGAGGTTGCGGGCACCAGGAGCTGAGCCCTCGGCTTCGGCTGTCATGAGCTCGTAGGCATCCAGACCCTCTTCCTCGGCGCGGCGGACGAGGTCACGGCAGGCCTGGTCCCGCAGCCACCTGAAGCTCGTGCCCGCCGAGAAGATCGCCGTGGCGGAGGCAAAGAGACCGGGAAGGACATGGGCAAAGACGTAGGGCCGGATGCGCGGATGGAGGAGGGGTTTCCCTGAACTAACAGCGATCCAGCTTGAGGAGCCCAGGGAGTTGTAGATGCGGCCTTCCTTGAAGGCCCGCGCGCCGAGGGCCATGCAGGAATTGTCCACGCCCCCCGCCACGACCTGGAGGCCCTCGCTCAGGCCCAGTTCTGCAGCTGCTGCTGCGCTGAGCCCTCCGATGACCGCAGTGGAGGGGAGAATGTCCGGGAAAAGCGAGCGTGGGAGCTCTGCCGCCGATAGGAGTTCGTCCGAATAATCCCCCAAAAGGAGGTCGTAGAGGCCGGTGCCGGAGGCGTAGGAGTGGTCTGTGGCGATGCGGCCCGTGAGCCGGAGATTGATGTAGTCCTTGGTTCCGATGATCTTGTGGATGCGCTTGAACATCCCTGGCTCGGTGTCGCGGTACCACATGATCTTGAAGGCCGGATAGAGGGGAGGGGGAAAGCCCGCGCCGGTTTTCATGTACCAATTGCTTTCATCGATCCTCTGGAAGAATTTCCCGGTCTGGCTGGCGTCGGGGCGTGAGTCGGACCAGATGGGAGTCGAGTCGCGAAGCAGGGAGCCATCCTCGTCGATCGGTACCACTCCCAGGCTGTGGCCCGAGATGCCGCAGCAGGCGATCTGGCGCGGGTCGAGCCGGAGGCTGCCAAGGAGTTCCCGCGTGCTCCGGACGACGGCCTCCCACCAGTCTGCCGGCCGTTGCTCGTGCCATCCAGCCTGCGGATAGCTCGTGGCATAGGGGACAAAGGAATAGGCCAGGCAGAGGCCGTTCTCGTCATAGAGCGAGGCCTTGTTGCCGCCCGTTCCGAGGTCGAAGGCGATTATGTGCCGCTTCATGGCTGCCTCTCGCACTCTGCGAGAATGGCCAGGGCCGAGGAAAGGCCGATCCCGAAGCGTGTCGCGCCTGCGCGGTGGAGTCTGTGGAGTGTTTCCAGGTCGCGCACTCCGCCCGCTGCCTTCACCCCGAGCCTGTCGCCGACACAGGATTTCATGAGCCCAACATTCGCCACTGTCGCCCCACTCTGCGCCCAACCCGTGCCTGTCTTCACGAAGGCAGCGCCTCCTGCCTCGCTGCAGCCGCAGGCCTGCCTGATCTGCTCGTCGTTGAGGTGGTGGCACTCGAAAATAACCTTGACGGGCAGGCTGCCGGCAGCCTCCACAACTGCACGGATATCTGCAGTTACCTCGTCGATGCGGCCCGAGCGGAGCTTGCCGATGTTGATGACCATGTCCAGTTCCTGGCAGCCCATGGCCAGCAGTTCCTCGGCTTCCCGGCGCTTGATGGTCGTCGTGCTGCCTCCCGAGGGAAATCCGACGACACCGCCGACGGCGATGTCCTTTTCATCCTTCAGAAGCGAGCAGAGGAGTCCGGTCATGGCTGGGAGGGCGAAGACAGCGACGCAGCGGTACTTCCTTGCCCAGTCGGCCATGGCCCGTACTTCGCTCTCGTCGCTCTCCGCTCGGACTGCGCTTAAGTCCATCATCCGAACCAGTTCCCCGAAGGACAGATCCATTGTTGCTCCTCTTCAGCCCTGCCGAGGCGACAGCGGGCTCAATTCAAACTGCTGATCCCTTCAAACGTCGGCTCGGATCGTTCCAGCCCACGAGATGATAACATATGCGAATTATGTTCGGTAATATATTTATTGTTGACCTTTGCTTGGTTCCGTCCAATACTGATACGAATTCGGAGGAACGTATGGCACGCAGCTATCTGGCTGGAATCGATATCGGCACCAGTGGTGCCAAGGCGATCGTCTTTGACCTCGAAGGCAATCCCCTGGCATCGGCCTACAACGAGTATGGATCGACCTATCCCCGACCAGCCTGGGTCGAGCAGGACGCCACCCTCATCGTCGAGAAGACGATGCTCTCCATGCGCGAGGCGATCGGCAGGTCGGGAGTCGAAGCTTCGGGGATTGCGGCAGTGTCGCTTTCGGCCCAGCGCTGCTGTGCCATCTTCCTCGATGACAAGGAAAACCTGATACGACCGATGATCTCCTGGCAGGACAATCGCCCGGTCGACGAGGTTGCCGAGATAGTCCGCCTCGTCCCCGAAGCCGAGTACTACCGAAGGACGGGTTTTCCCAACAGCACGACCTGGCTCTTGGGCAAACTGCTCTGGGTCCGCAAGCACGAACCGGAAACCTGGAAGAGGACGGCGCGGGTTGTCCAGATGCACGATTTCTTTCTCCGGGCACTCGGAGCCGAAGACTATTTTGTCGACCACAACGATGCCGGCTTTTTCGGCTTCTTTGACTCCACGGCCTGTGAATGGGACCGGGACCTCCTCCGTACCTTTGACATTCCCGAGCGGATACTGCCCCTCCCGCGTGCCTCCGCCTCGCCTGCCGGGCTCGTTTCGGCCAAAGGCTCAGAACGCTCCGGGCTCGTCCGGGGCACGAAGATCGCGATCGGCGCCGGTGACCAGTGCGCAGGTTCCCTCGGAGCCGGTGTCGTTACCAAGGGAACACTCTCGATTTCCATGGGCACTGCAGGAGCGGTGACAGCCCTCCTGGAAAAGCCCTACCGCGACCCCAATGGCCGCATCATGGTCACCAACCACTCGGAGCGCGGCCGCTGGTTGCTGGAAGGCTACCAGGCTGCCGCAGCCAGCGTCTTCCGCTGGTTCAAGGAGGAGCTCTCAGGTCCCGAGACCGCCCGGGCAGCCGCAGATGGAAGCAATGCCTACGATCTCATCTGCGAACGAGCGAAGGGAGTGCCGGCAGGCGCGAAGGGACTGGTCTTCCTTCCCTATCTGGCCGGCGCCGCGACTCCCCGCTACGACTCGGATGCCCGGGGTGTCCTGGCCGGTCTCACCTTTGCCCACGACCGGGCCTGCATCGCGCGGGCGATCATGGAAGGCATCACCATGGACATGCGCGACATGATGGTCGCGATACGGGCAGCGGGGGCGAGTGTGGACACCGTGAGGCTCCTGGGCGGTCCGACCAAGTCGGAGCTCTGGAACCAGATCCAGGCCGATGTCTACGGCGCGACCGTACAGACCCTCAAGATCGGCGACGCAACCGTCCTCGGCGCTGCCATCATGGGAGGCGTAGGCGCGGGGATCTTCCCCTCGCTGGCGGAGGGGGCCCAGGCCATGGCACGGGTGGACAGGACCTACGAGCCGGACCCCGTCAATGCCAGGCTCTACGACGAACTCTACGAGGCCTGGACCGCCGCCTACGTGGGGCTCTCGGGCTCTGGAGCCTTCACGCGCATATCCGCCTTGCAGAGGCGCTGAGCGCGGCTGCGCTCAGCGCCCAGCGCTGCACTGGATCGATCATCAGCGTCAAAGGCCTGATGCCTACAGTCCGTGGGCAGTGGCTCGTTCCGCGACGATGGTCTCGAGGAGGGCGACTATGTTGGCCAGGGGTACGTCCTTCATCACCTCCTGCGAGGGGGAGATGATATGCCCGCCTCCCTTGCCC
>CAIJMU010000155.1 GCA_903821875.1 uncultured Spirochaetota bacterium | reverse complement strand
GCATCTTGGGCATGTGGGGCTTTCTTATCGACGCGTCTATTGTATGCGCGACCAGGGTCGCGCTGTTACTCGGTTGGGAATAGGATCATTATATCGACGCGTCTATTGTAAGCGCGACCCTCTGCGGTGTCGTTTGGGCGGGAGGGTTTGATGTCGCCGAAGCCAGTGGCGGACATGCGGCGCTTGTCAATACCGATGAGGTCGAGGGCTTCGACGACATTTACCGCACGGGTGGCAGACAAAAGGAGGTTGCTCCTCAGGGGACTGTCGCGGTCCACCGGCGAGGCATCGGTATGACCTTCGACGACGATGTCCTGCTTGACCGATTCGAGCAACTCCGCAACCTTCACAATTGAGGGCATGGTTCCTTCGGCGAGTTCGGTAGCTCCAGGCCTGAAGAAGGTATCTCCGGTCAACGACAGGACGATCCCCCGTGCTTCGGTGTTCATCTGGATCATCCCGGTCCTGATCTCCGTGGCGAGGGTTGAAGTAGCCTTTTCGACGAAGTTCTGACGCTTCGGCGAGACCCTGGGCGAGGCTCCCGTACCAGGAGGCGGCCTTGGCGGACCAGGTGACTGGATAACGCTGTGGCCACCTCCGCCCTCCTGGAGCTGGATGCCCGGCAAGCCATCGAAGGCCGAGGCAAGAGATTCCGCAAGGGCCGTGAATTTTGCAGAGCTGACCGAAGACATGGCGTAGAGGACGACAAAGAAGACCATCAGCAAGGTGATCATGTCCGAGTAGGTGAGAAGCCAGCGCTCATGGTTTACCGGCTTTTCCGGTTCTTCAGGTTTCTTTTTATGAGCCATCGCTTCCTACGCTTCGTTGAACGATTCGAGCTCGTGGCGGTCCTTCTCTTCGAGGAAGGCAGCAAGCTTGTCACCGACAAGTTTGGGACTCTCGCCCTGCTGTATTGCCAAGACCCCTACTATGATCATTTCCTTGGCGAGCTTTTCCTTGTTCAGTACGACTTTGAGCTTGTTGGCCAGGGGAAGGAAAATGAGGTTCGCGATGCCGATGCCGAGAAGGGTGGCGATAAAAGCGACCGAAATTTTCTCTCCGAGCTTTTCCGGTTCGGAGAGGTTCGCAAGGACGATGATAAGTCCAAGCACCGTACCGACAATGCCCATCGTAGGGCAGAAACCGCCCGCAGCCTCAAAAATCTCTACACCGTGCTTCTGGTGCTTTTCCCAGACGGAAACATCGTTCTCGAGCAGGCTGGAGAGCGCCTCGGAATCGGTACCGTCGATGACGTAGCGCAGTCCCTTCTTGAGCAGGGGGTCGTCGTCTTCACCCAGGCTCTGCATATCCTCTTCCAGCGACAGAAGTCCATCTCGCCTTGACTTTTCTGCAAATGCTACAAATTTGAGGGCCAGTTCCTTGCCTTTGACCGGTGGCAGCTTGATGGCCTTGTTGATCAGATTGCCCATTCCCAGGACATCTCCCATGTCAAAGGAGGTTAAGAGGGCGCCTAAGGTTCCTCCGATGATGATGATGAACGGCGAGGGCATGAGGAGTCCTGCCGGATTTCCACCTTCGAAGATATAGGCGATCATTATTGCCCCGATGCCGCCTACAAGGCCAATTACAGTCGCTAGATTCATTGCACACCTCGCGTCAGCTTAACATCGGCGTGTTTTCTATCGGAGCTTACAGCTTCCAAATACGCGTTTTTATAGGTTTCCGAAGCACTGAGAAAAAAAACCGTTGAAAACCCAAAAAAAGGGGCAAAAACAGATTATAATATTTGAGAACCTGGAAAGATGGCTAGTAGCGCAGGCTGGTTATTATCTGTTGCGTGGTTTAACATAAGGAAATAGGCGGCTATAACATAGCCTTCTGGAAAAATAGCTAGGTCCGGATGGCTTTGGCCGCCGTGACTGATAGGGGGAAGGATGCTCCTTCGAGGTATCGATTCCATTCTCAGCAATCGTTCCCAAGAGATTGGCAGGCGTTGGCTAGTACAGACGCGCAAGGCCCCCAATCTTACAGGTCTGGCCATCATCAGTGACGCAGACTTGATGGAATTCTCTTCGCAGCTTCTCGCGATTCTAGGGGGATGGTTCCGAGCCGAGGCTGGAAAACCTGAGATCGGAGCCTTTTTTGTCGGCGCCGGCAAGGATTTCTGCAAGAAGGATGTCCCGATTTCCCTCCTTACGCGCGCCTTTGTCAATTTAAGGAAACTCGTAACGGTATGCCTGCTTGAGGAGGAAAACCTCGAGGGGACACACCGTGTCTATGCTCTCATGGAAGCTGTTGACCACCACTCTGACTTTTTCATGTTGGGAATCTACTATTTCACCAAAGGCTATCTGGAAGAGACCTTTATCAGGATCAGCGCTGGCGAGAATCTTTCGAAGGAAGTCATGGGCAAGTATCTCAAGGATGATTTCTTTTTCAAATGAAGGGACAGCCAACTCGCAGTCATGGCGAAATAGGGATGGAACCGCTCCTGCCCTTTATTTTGTCGCATAGGCCCGTGGATGGGCTGCGTCCCTTGAATTTCCTCCCCTTCCTCGTCCTGGGAATTGGAATCGCGGTGCTTGCACTTGCAAAGGGCAGTCCTGCAGGCGCAGCTGCCGCCCTGGTCGCGGCCTGTCTCAACCTCGCCCGGTATCAGGCTATTGCTGCATGGACCAGAGCCCTGTCCCATAAGTCCCGCGGTTTGTTTCCCTTTCTCATCTGGATTGCCCTGTTCGGAGTTCTGGCTGCCCTTCTGTACGGAGCCGGGCTTGGGGGCTTTATCGTCTGGCCTGCAGCCGTCGCCCTGTCGGGGCCCCTGGTTGTCGTGGCGATGAGCCTTGCGAAGGGCATCAGCCAGCTTGGCACAACCCTCTCCACGGCACCGCTTGCAGGCGAATCCGGGGTCGAGGGTCTAGGAGGCATGCGATGAGCGAAACCGTCGGCAAGGAAAGCCTCACGGTCGGCCAGAAGATCACCGAGGCGATCTCCGTAAGCACCGTCTTCACGATCGATGCCTTCGGTTACACAATCCCGATCACCGACACCATCCTCTGGTCCTGGGCTGTCATGGCCATTCTTGGCCTGGCTTCTTTTTTCCTGACCCGCAATCTCAAGCAGTTGCCCGGCAAGACCCAGGCAGCGGTCGAGTTCGTGGTGTCCTTCATCGACGACTTTGTCGGACAGAACATGGGACAGCACGGGAAAGCCTGGGCCCCCTTTATCGCCACCCTCGGACTCTTTATCCTGACTGCCAATCTCCTTTGCATGCTCACTCCCGTGGGCGGTTTCGGCTTCGAGCCTCCCTTCGTCATCAAGCCGCTCACGCGCGACATCAATGTCACTGCAGGCCTGGCGGTGATGGTAATAGTAACTGTCCTCGTAGCTGGTTTCAGGAAGCGGGGGATCCTCGGCTGGATGAAGCACCTCCTCAAGCCCGTGCCCTTCATGCTTCCCTTCAACCTCCTTGAGTACGGTATCCGTCCCCTTTCGCTTTCCCTCCGGCTCTTCGGCAACATCCTCGGTGCCTTTGTCCTCATGCGGCTCATCGAGATGGTCATGCCAGTTTTCCTTCCACCGATCTTTGGGCTCTATTTCGACCTGTTCGACGGCATCATCCAAGCCGTCATATTCACCTATCTTTCGACGGTCTATATCGCCGAAGCGATAGAGTAGGAGGGATCATGGACGTTCAATCTGCGGCACTCATCGGGGCGGGCATTGCGGTGCTCTCGGGAATTGGTGCCGGAGTCGGTATCGGCATCGTCTCGGGGAAGACCGTCGAGTCGATAGCCCGGCAACCTGACGCGGCTGGCAAGTTCACGAGCATTTTTTTCATCGGAGTCGCCATGTCCGAGGCAACTGCCATCTACGGTCTGGTTGTTTCCCTCCTCCTTTTGTTCAGGTAAGAAAGCCTTTCAGGCTGGCAGGAAGGACGGACCGGCTGCGGTGGCATTAGCCATGATCCAGGCGCTTGCAGGGATCAGGCCGAGGTCATCGGGGCGGGCCGATCGCCGATCAAGGGAGGCAGGTGAGTCATGCTCTCATTTTCAGTGAGTTTTTTCATTACGATCGTGAACTTCTACGTCCTCTATTGGATCATCCGTAAATGGCTGTGGAAGCCTGTTCGGGCGATGCTTGAAAAACGCAGCGAGATGGTGAAGACCGACCTTTCCGAGGCGGCCCAAGCCAAGGGCAAGGCGGAGGCCCTCCGGAACCACTACGAGGTCCTCCTTTCCGCAGCCAAGACCGAGGTGAACACGATCAGGCAGGAGGCCGTCCAACAGGCCACTACCGAAGCCAAGGCCGTTGTTGGCTCTGCCCGCCATGAAGCCGAGTCGCTCAGGACGAGGGCCCATGATGACTCGGCCAAGGCGCGCGAAGCAGCCCTCGAAAGCCTCACAGCCGACATCGCCCGCATCGCAGCCAAGGCTGCCGCGATGCTCGCCGGCCGGGAGTCGACAGCCGCCGACGCGGTGGCTGCCGATGCTCTGATCCGCGAGCTCAGGGGGCGGGATGGGCGATAACAGGCGCGCCTGGGCCAAGGGACTCCATGCCGCCTGCGGGCCTCTGGCAGCTTCTCTTCCTGGGGCAGAAGCCGTTCTCGGCGAAAGGATTGTCCTTGCCGACACGCTTGTGGCACTTGGGGAGGTCCTCGAGGGCGAGGGTCCGCTCAAGGCGATACTCGAGGATCCAGCAATCTCGAAAAAGCGACGTATTGCCCTCTTGGCCTCTGTCCTGCCCAGGTCAGCCTCGCCGGGGCTGCGGAGGATCTTTGGCAATTTCGCTGAAATGGCCATCAAGGGTGGCAAGATCGACATGATCCCGCATCTGGCGCAGGCCTTGCGCGATCTGGTCGATGCCGACGAGCGCGTGGTACGGCTCGAGGTGGAGGCGGTCAATCCGCCGACCCCTGGGCGGGTACGTGAGCTTGCCGATGCCTGGGGCAGCGGTCTGGCAGGGTTCAGGGTCGAAACGACCGTCATCATCAATCCCGCACTTATCGGAGGATACCGGCTCAGGTCCGGCTCCGTCCGTTTCGATCATTCCATCGCCGGCCGCGTCGAGCGGCTACGGCGCCATCTCTCACGGCCACTGGATGCGGGCCGCGGCAAAGGATGAAATATGGCAGCACGAGCCGATGAAATAACCTCGATCCTCCTCGAGCGGCTGACGGATTTCGAGGACCGCCCCAAGCGTGACGAGGTCGGTACCGTAGTCCGGGCCGGTGATGGCATCGCGAGGATCTACGGGCTGAATGATTGCGTGTACGGCGAACTCCTGGACTTCGATTCCGGAGCTACCGGGATGGCCATGAACCTCGACGAGGATGATGTCGGTGCCATAATCTTTGCAGGCGAAACCCTGGTCAGGGAAGGCGAGACGGTCAAGCGCACGGGCCGCGTCGCCGAAGTTCCCTCCGGCCCCGGCCTTCTCGGCCGCGTGGTGGATCCCCTGGGTGCGCCACTTGACGGACTCGGTTCAATTGTGTCGTCCCGGATGATGCCCGTGGAGCGTGCAGCAGCAGGTGTTCTCGACCGGAAGGGCGTCACCGTGCCCCTCCAGACCGGACTCCTGGCAATCGATGCGCTTATTCCCATTGGCAGGGGCCAGCGCGAGCTCATCATCGGCGACCGGCAGACGGGAAAGACTGCTCTCGGCATCGACGCTATCATCAACCAGCGCGGTCAGGGAATGATCTGCATCTACGCTGCGATCGGGCAGAAAGCCAGTTCCACGGCCCAGGTCGTCGAGGTCCTGCGCAGGAAGGGGGCCCTCGACTACACGGTTGTTGTCGCAGCAACCGCCAAGTCATCTGCCGCCCTCCAGTATCTCGCCCCCTATTCAGCCAGCGCCATAGCCGAGTACTTCATGGACGAGGGAAAGGACGTCCTGATCGTCTACGACGACCTCTCCAAACACGCGGTCGCCTATCGCGCCCTCTCCCTCCTTCTCCGTAGGCCCCCGGGACGTGAAGCCTATCCCGGAGACGTTTTCTACCTGCACTCGCGTCTCCTCGAGCGCGCGGCACGGCTGTCGCCCGAAAAGGGCGGAGGTTCCATTACTGCCCTCCCCATCGTCGAAACCCAGGGCGGCGACATCTCGGCTTACATCCCGACGAACGTAATCAGCATCACGGACGGGCAGATCTTCCTCGAGTCCGAACTCTTTTACTCGGGTTTCAGGCCGGCTGTCGATGTCGGCCTGTCCGTGTCCCGCGTCGGCGGTGCTGCCCAGGCCAAGGCTGTGCGCAAGATTGCCGGCCGCCTTCGCATCGACCTCGCCCAGTACCGCGAACTGGCGGTCTTCGCCCAATTCGGCTCGGATCTCGACAAGGCCACCCAGGAACGCCTCGCCCATGGCAAGCGCCTCTCCGAAGTGCTCAAGCAGGCCCAGTATGCTCCCTTCTCGCTCGGCGAGGAGATCATCGCACTCTATGCGACCGTGAACGGGCATTTTGCTTCCCTCAAAGTCGAGGAGATGCGCCCTGTCCTCTCGGATCTCCTCCATTTCATCGAGGCCAACCGGGTAGCCCTCTTCGACACGCTCAACCGCTCGGGCGAGCTGTCGCCCGATTCCGAGGAGGCCCTCAAGGAGGCCATCCAGGAATTCCTCGCCGCGCGGAGGCCCGCCTAGCATGGACAACATGCGCGATCTCCGCGCCAGGATGCGGAGCGTCCGGCAGTCACTCCAGATGACCACCGCGATGAAGCTCATCTCGACATCCAAACTCCGGAAAGCCCGCCGCCGCCTCGAGGATACCCTGCCGTATTTCGAAGGCATCAGGACCACGATGCGCGAGATCATCGCCAGGTCTGGGCTCGATCGGGGCCGGTGGTTCACCGCTCCGGACGAGGCTGACCCCAGGCGCTGTGCGACCCTTGTGATCACCGCCGATCGGGGTCTGGCCGGTGGCTACAATAACTCCATCATCAGGTATGTAGAAGAGAATACGCCCCACGGATCGATGCTCATGCCCATCGGATTTGTCGGCAAGCGTACCTTTGCCGAGAGGAATTATGTATTCCTCGCCGACTTTCCCCTGATGCCGAAGGAACCCTCGATCGCGAACGCGAGGGAGATCGCGAACCTCGTCGTCAGGCTCTACCGCAGCGGTGAGATCGATCACTTCCGCGTCGTCTTCACCCGCATGGTTTCGATGGTCAAGCAGACTGTCGAGGAGATAGACCTCCTTCCCCTGTCACGCGGGAAGATTGTGGAAGCTGAGAGCTCAGCGAGGCCAGCCTCCATGATGTCGTTTATTCCCGACGAGGAGACCCTTCTCGACCTCCTGGTGCCAGCCTACCTCAAGGGCATCATCTATGGCGCCCTCATCGAAGCCTACGCCTGCGAGCAGGCAGCGCGCATGACGGCGATGGAATCCTCGTCGAAGAACGCCAAGGAAATGCTTGAACGGCTCCAGCTTCTCTATAACAGGGCGCGGCAGGGTGCGATCACGGCTGAAGTATCTGAGATCGTGGCGGGCGCCGCGGCATTGAATGGATGAGCAGGGCAAGCGGGACAAGGGAGTAGCAGCGATGGACAAGAGCAGCGGAAAAGTAGTGCGAGTCACGGGCCCTATCCTCGACCTCGAGTTCGAGGAAGGGAAGATGCCCGCGCTCCTCAACGCAGTGGAGATAGAGCGCAGGGATGGTTCGAGGCTTCTCGCCGAGGTCCTCCTCCATTCGGGGGACGGCATCGCCCGGTGCGTGGCCATGGAAGCCACGGAGGGTCTCGCCCGCGGGCTCAGGGCCTTCGACCTCGGCGGTCCGATCACGGTTCCCGTCGGCAACGAGGTTCTCGGCCGGATGTTCGATGTCGCGGGCAGGCCCATCGATGGCAAGGGCCCTGTGGACTGCGCGCGTTCGCCAATCCACCGCGACGCACCGGGCCTTGACGAGCAGAGGACCTCTACCGAGATCTTCGAGACCGGGATAAAGGTGATCGATCTGATCGCGCCCTACTCCAAGGGCGGGAAGATCGGCCTCTTCGGGGGTGCCGGTGTCGGAAAGACTGTCGTCATCATGGAGCTTATCAGGAACATCGCCAGCGAGCACTCGGGCTACTCCGTGTTCACGGGCGTCGGCGAGCGAAGCCGCGAGGGCAACGATCTCTACAAGGAGATGACTGAATCGGGCGTCCTAAAGCAGACTGCCCTGGTCTTCGGCCAGATGAACGAGCCGCCGGGAGCGCGCATGCGTGTCGCCCTCGCAGGGCTCACCATGGCCGAGCACTTCCGCGACGAACTGGGCCAGGACGTGCTCCTGTTCATCGACAACATCTTCCGCTTTGTCCAGGCTGGTTCCGAGGTCTCCGCCCTTCTCGGGCGCATCCCCAGCGCGGTCGGCTACCAGCCGACCCTCGCCAACGAGCTCGGCGCGCTCCAGGAGCGCATAACCTCTACCCGGAAGGGATCAATTACCTCGGTTCAGGCCGTCTACGTCCCTGCCGACGACCTTACCGACCCGGCTCCCGCGACTACCTTCACCCATCTCGATGCGACCACCGTCCTTTCTCGCAAGCTCGTCGAGCAGGGCATCTATCCAGCGGTCGATCCCCTGTCATCGACGAGCCGCGTGCTCGATCCCATGGTCGTCGGCGACGATCACTACGCAGTGGCCCGCCGTGTCCAGGAGCAGCTCCAGCGCTACCGCGAGCTCCAGGACATCATCGCCATCCTGGGCATGGACGAGCTCTCCGCAGAGGACAAGCTAGTCGTCGGCCGCGCACGCAAGATGCAGCGCTTCCTGTCGCAGCCCTTCTTCGTCGCGGAGCAGTACACGGGCATCGAGGGAAGGTACGTTCCCCTCGCTGACACCATCAGGGGCTTCAAGGAAATACTTGCAGGCAATGTCGACGATATCCAGGAGCAGGCCTTCTATATGGCCGGGACTATAGACGAGGTCATTGCCCGGGGCAGGAAAGGCTAGGTGGATGTAGGATGGCCACGTTCAGGCTCGAGATATTGACGCCGGAACGCCGGCTTGTCACGGAGAGCGCCGACTCGGTGGTCTTCGAGACCTGGGACGGCGAGATGCAGGTTCTCCCTGGCCATGAGGCCATGGTGTTGCCGGTTCGTCCCTGCGTCGCACGCATGGGAAGCGTCAGCGGCCGAGGAGTCGCCTCGATCGCAGCGGGCTTTGTGGAAATCAGCCAGGAAAAGGTCGAGTTCTTCGTAGACTCGGCGGAGTGGCCGAACGAGATCGACGCCGAGCGCGCGAAGGGAGCCCTGGAGAGGGCGGAATCCCGCCTGGATTCCCAGGGAGAGGCCTGGGACATCGCGAGGGCGAAGGCTGCTGCCGCGCGTGCCTCGGCCCGGCTCAGGGCCAGGGATCTCCAGCGCCCCGTCCCAGGCGGGGATTCAGTTCCACCGAATTCTTGATTCGAGTCGCTCCGGGCGGTACAATCGAGGTATCGTAATGGGGGGCGCATATGAAAAGGTCGGTGCTGGTTCTTGGGTTGTGCCTCTCGTTTCTCGTGCCCTTGGCTTTTGCGCAGGAACGCGATCCAGGGGGCAGTCCTGGAGATGCAGCCCTCTACGCTAGACTTGTCGAGGGACTGATAGAGCGTGACTTTGCCAAGGCAGAGGCTGCAGGCAAGGAGCTCGAAGCCCTCGCTCCCGATTCACCCTTTGTTGCCAAAGCCCACGACATGATGGAGCGCTACGGCCGAAAGCCCGACACATCGGGCGTCGTACCCTTCTACATCGGTAGCCTTTCGACCGGTGTGGCGCTCGCGACGATACTGCCTTCGAACATCGTAGGCTACGGCATTGACAATCTAGCCATCAATGGGAGCGCTTACTTGGCTGGCGCCGGAGCGGGCCTTGGCGCAGCCTGGCTCATGTCCAAGGATCGGGACTTCTCGCTGGCCAAAGATATCTGGATCGAGAGCATCGAGGTAGCGACTGTGGCTACCTGGATGGGGCTGTATGAAACCTGGGCGCCAGCGCCCGTTTACCAATTTGCTTCCCCTACCCTGATCTCGGCGCGGGACAGGATCGAGATGCTCGGACTCTCCGGCCTCCTTGTGGGGAGTCGTGGCCTTACCTATGCCATTCTCCAGGATGCCAAGCCATCCTTCGGCAAGGCCGCCTTTTCGGCCCAGCTTGCCGCCTGGTCGGTCTACTACACCTTGGTCACGCAGTACGGGCTGCTCGGGATAACGGAAGGGAAGATTGCCAACACGGTCACGCTCGGTACCATGGACGCCTGCCTCGCCTTTGGTGGGCTGGCCTGGGACCAGCTCCACTGGAGCGCCTACCGTTCGGGCCTCATTTCAGTGGGCGGTCTGGCCGGGATACTTTTCGGAACGGGCATCAACATGATCGTTTCAGGCTTCGTGAAATCCAATGGCGACAAGATAGCCGCATCCATCATGCTCGGCTCGGCGCTCGTCGGCCAGGTTGTCGCAACAAACATCACCGAGGGAATGGAGATCGAAGAACCTTCGATCGGCATGTTGCACCTGGGGCTCTCTCCCGCCATTACCAGCCACGGACAGGGACTCAGGCTCCAGGGGACGATTTTCCTGTAAGCCCTCCACGGGCGGGAATCCCTCCGTTTTACTGGATTCCTGCAGCGCTTGAAGTTATCTTCCCATTCCATGAAGCAAGACCACGAATCACGAAGCAGATTCTACACCATCCTCGGAATTGCCTTGGCCATGTTCCTTGGCGCCCTCGATCAGACCATCGTCTCGACAGCCATGCCACGCATCGTCGCGGAGCTGCATGGGCTGGAACGTTTCACCTGGGTGACCACCGCCTACCTCCTGGTCTCGACCCTCCTCGTGCCGATCTACGGCAAGCTGGCCGACATCTTTTCCAGGCGTCTCCTTGAGATCGCGAGCGTCTCGGTCTTTCTGGCCGCCTCGGCGCTCTGCGGCCTGGCCGGGGAGTGGGGAAGCCTCCCGCTCATCGGCGACGGAATGAACCAATTAATTCTTTTCCGGGCCATGCAGGGACTGGGTGGCGCGGGCATCTTCGCCCTGGCCTTCATCATCGTCTCCGACCTCTATCCGCCGCGCGAGCGGGGCAAGATCTCCGGTGTCTTCGGGGCGGTCTTTGGCCTGTCGAGCATCCTGGGCCCCCTGGTCGGCGGCTTCCTCACCGACAATGCCGGGGCCTGGCTTCCTCCCATCGAGGGCTGGAGGTGGGTCTTCTATGTCAATATCCCGATCGGCCTCGTTGCCCTCTGGTTCATCGTCACCAAGATGCCACACCTTCATCCGGCTCAGGCAGGGCATGGCGAAAGGCACGAGCTCGACTTCCTTTCCGCCGCCCTGATGGTCGGTGCCTTCGCGCCCCTCATCCTTGCCCTCCAGCTGGACAAGACCGCCTATCCCTGGGGCAGCTGGCAGATACTCGGGCTCCTCGGAGTGTCGGCCGTCTTCCTCGCTTCCTGGATCATCCACTCCCTCCGGACGAAGCACCCCATCCTCGACCTCCGGCTCTACGGCAACAAGGTCTTTGCCTGGTCGAGCGTCGCCACCTTCTTTTTCGGTGGGGGCTTCATGTCGGTCATCATCTTCCTGCCCATCTACATGGTCTTCGCCCAGGGCGTCTCCGCGACGGGGGCGGGAGTCAGCATCATCCCCCTGTCCATGGGCTCGGTGCTTGGCTCGACCCTTTCCGGTGCCATCATCACCAGGACCGGGCGCTACAAGTCCATGATGGTCGCAGGAGCAATCATCGCAATTGCTTCATTTGTCATGCTCTCTGGCCTTGGAACGGCGACGCCCTACTGGCTCGTTGTCGTCTGCATGTTCGTGGTGGGCCTGGGCTTCGGCCCCTCCCAGTCGGTCTACGCCCTGGCCAGCCAGAACTCCGTGCCTCCGGCCAAGATCGGACAGACCACGAGCGCCATCCAGTTCAGCCGCCAGATGGGCGCAGTCGTGATGGCTGCCATCCTCGGCGTGGTGTTCAATACCACCCTGACCGAAGCCCTCCCGAAACACGGCATCGACGGCACGATGTCTTCCCTGTCAGGGGGAGGCAAGGCCGGTCTCGGTGCAGGTCCAAAGGAGATCAGGGCGGGCATCATTTCCGGCTTCGACGCGATGGAGGCCTCCGTAGACCGCCTCTTCTCCCTTCGCGGCCCCGAAGCGAAGCTGGCCCTCGACGCCTTCATCGCCGATCCGAAGCTGCCAGCCGAGTATCGTGACCGCCTCAGGGCAGGGACTCCATCCATGAGGATAGACGCAGCCTTTGACGCCTTGCTCAAGGCTGTCGAATCTGGCGATTCTGTCACACTCGCAGGGCTCCTTGATCCTGAAAAAAAGGATGCTGATGGAAATCCCGCACTTGGCGCTTCCTTGCCCGCCTTCGTGAGCGCAACCCTCCAGAAGCTCGCCTCAGCCCCTGAAGCCCAGCGTCAGGCGCGCATGCCGGCCATCCGCGCCCAGTTCGCGGCCCAAAAGGCTTCCATCGAGGAAACGGCGAGCGTGGCAGCTAGCAAGGTAATCTATGACGCACTCGAAGTTGCCAAGGTTACAGTTGCGGACAAAACCGTTCAGGGGCTCAAGGCCTCCTTCTCCGATGGAGCGGTCAGGGTCTGGTTCTACGGGATCTTCCTGATGGTCGGGCTCTTCCTTGCCTGCCTCATGATTCCCGACCTTACCTTGCGCGGCAAGAAAGAAGGGCCTCCTGCCGGCCTTGCCAGCACTGCAGCCGCGGAGAATCCTGAGCCAGCCCTATCCTGAATCACGAGGGGCGGCCGCATCATTAGGGCCGCTCTCGTTCATCTCGCCTAAACGAGGCTCGCATCCCTGCCGATGCTTGCATGGTGAGGACCATGAGAGCTCCACCGGTCAGCCTTCTTTTTTTCTGCCTGGCGTCTGTGGCGCCAGGCGTGATCTGGTCGCAACCCACAGCTACCCCGGCCAGCTCCGCTCTTCTCAGCCTGGGGCCTGGCGATTTCCGCATCGAGCAGCGGGGAGACCCTGGGTACCACCTTTTCGTGCGCCAGAAACCGGGGCTCGCATCCATCCTTCTTGCGGAAAGCACGGCCGATCCCTCCCGTAAAGCTGACAATTATGCCTACCGCAATCCCGGTTTCCATGAGGAAAACGGCAGGGAGCAGCGGATGCTCAACGCTGCCTTCCTGCCCCTCGATGCAAACAACCACTGGCTCATTGACTCCAGCCCCGGGCCCGACGCGCAGCTCGGCTCTGCCTTCCATATCTTCATTCCCTGGCTTGTCGTGTGGGGCTACCCCTGGTCGCGGAGCGGCACAACCTTCATTTCCGATGGCAGCTTCATCAATGTGCGCGCTTTCTCAAAGCCCTATGCAGACTACAGTGGGAGTTACCAGGACAATCCCTTCCTCGTGCGGGTCACCCAGAAAGGGGTAAAGCCGGTTCCGGTCGCAGCATCCATGCCACCGGATGCTCCCGCAGCTGTCGCAGCCGCCAAGGCAGCTGATGTTCCGCTTGCACTCAAGCCAGCTTCCCTCGAGAAAAAGCGGGACCTGGGAGCCTATTTCCCCGAAACGGTCGCCGCCTTCGAGGGCATCGCCCTGGCAGGGAAGGGCAGTCTGCGCTATGCGGAGGGGGCCAGGGACATCGTTCCCGCGCTTGCAGAGCTTCTGGGTTCCTCAAAGGGCAGGACCCTCGACCTGGTGCTCTGTATCGATACTACCGACTCGATGCAGGATGACGTCGACGCGGTCAGGAAGGCCCTTCCCGGTGAGTTGAGGGAAGTGCTCGAATCCTGCTCCGACTACCGGATCGGCCTCATTTTCTTCAAGGACTACTTCGAGGAATACCTCGTGAAGCGCCATGAATTCACCAAGGATTTCGCATCCCTCGAAGACGAACTGGCTGCAGCCCGCGTTGGCGGTGGCAGGGACATTCCTGAAGCCATATACGAGGCGCTCTACGCCGCCCTGACCGAGTACGATTGGAAAGCTGAGGACCGGAGGCTCGTGCTGGTCGGCGATGCACCGCCGCACCCCCTTCCCCGCGGCACGATCGGCAAGGTCCAGGTGGATGCTGAGGCAGCCAGGTGGAAGGTTGAGCTCGATGCAATCATACTGCCCCCCTGATCCTGCAATCCGTCTTGCCGCCGGGATCTCCCTGGGTATAGGATGCACGTCAATAGGGAAAGTGAATGGAGATCTCTGGATGGATGGTGTAATGATGGGTATTGAGAGGATCTCGGCCCGACCGAACGCCATGTTTCTTCGCGCGCTGGCACTGTTCGCCCTGCTTTCTTTGGCCGGAACTGTCCGCCTTGCAGCCGAACCGAAGGCCATGGGCGGGTCGGGGATGCCGGGCGGCCTCCGACTCGAAGCCATGCAGTCGGTGGCCGACGATTCCGTCCCCCTCGACCGCGGCCTCTTCTATTCGGTCTATCGCGTCGAGAAGGGCGACACCATCGGGGCTATAGCAGAAAAGAACGGCATCACGACCGACTCGATCGTCAGCTTCAACGACATCACCAACACCCGGGCTATCCGGACGGGGAGTTTCCTGAAGATTCCCAGCCAGACAGGCGTCCTGTACAGGCCCAAGAAGGGCGATACCGTCGAGGCTGTAGCGACGACATATTCCATCCCTGCCGATTCCATCGTCGAGGTCAACCAGCTCTCCAGGTCTTCCCTCGAGGGTGTCGGAGCGGTCTTCCTGCCAGACGCGAGGCTACCGAGTTTCCGTCTCCGCGAGATCAACGGTGACCTGTTCCGCTGGCCGACCTGGGGAGGAATCTCGAGCCGCTTCGGCTGGCGCACTGATCCGTTTTCGGGGGTCCGGTCCTTCCACAATGGTCTGGACATTGCCTCGAACATGGGCACCTCCGTGCGGGCCGCGATGGAGGGCCGGATACGCGAGACCGGCTACTCTCCAACCTTTGGCAATTACATCCTTATCGGACACCACTCGGGCTACGCCTCTTTCTACGGCCACCTCTCGTCCATCGGTGTCAGGCAAGGGCAATCGGTAGGCCTTGGCCAGCAGATCGGGCTGGTTGGAAGCACGGGTTATTCCACGGGACCCCACCTCCACTTTACCGTTTTCAAGTATGGCAGTCTGTTGAATCCAGCCAACCTCCTCCACTGATCCGGGCCGGCTGCCTTCAGGGACTCGGTCCAGACCGCTAGCCTTCCTCCTTTTGACAGCTGGGGGGCGTTCTGTTACAGTGGCCACCATATGAAAGAGTATCGAGGATTCCCCGTCTCACCCGGAATAGCGCGGGGACCTGCCTTTGTCTTCCAGGGCGATGATGGTTTTGTCGCCCCATCCTTCGCGCTTGCGGAGGAAGACATCGAGGGCGAGTGGTCGAGGCTCCTCGTCGCCGTGGAAAAGGCGAAGTCCGATGTAAGCAGCCTCCGTAGCCGCGCCCTCGAGGAGGTAGGCCGTGACCAGGCCAACATCTTCGATGCCCATCTCCTCATGCTCGACGATCCGGATTTCTTCGACAACATCGAGGCGAGGCTCCGTTCCAGCCTCAGGAACATCGAGCGTGTCATAGTCGAGATCGAGGGAGAATTCGTCGATCGCCTCTCGAACGTTCCCGACCCCGAACTCAGGGCCCGGGTAACGGACATCCGCGACGTCTCACGCCGCATCCTCGGACATCTTCTCAATACTGAACGTCGGACCCTCGCGGACCTCGATGAGGACGTCATTGTCGTAGCCCGGGATCTTCTTCCCTCGGACATGATGACCATGAACCGGCCCCGGGTGCGCGGCATCGTCACAGAAGCCGGTGGCCGGACGAGCCATGTCGCCATCCTGGCCCGGGCCTTCGAGATTCCCGCTGTCCTGGGGATCGGCGAGAGCCTCGAGGACCTCGAGGATGGGACTGCCCTTGTCGTGGACGGATCCGCAGGCCTTGTGGTGGCGGATCCCGATGAGCAGACCCTCCTTCGCGCCGAAGCGGCGCGGCTCCGTGGCGAGGCCAACGCCAGGGTGCTGGCCTGCCTTCGGGACCTTCCTGCCGAGACCAGGGACGGACTCCGCGTCCTGGTCAAATCCAACATCGAAGTGCCCGACGAGGCGGACTCGGTTTTGCCCCATGGTGCGGATGGGATAGGCCTGTTCCGTTCCGAGTTCCTCTTTTTCAGGCCGGGACACATCCCCGGCGAGGAGGAGCAGTACCAGGCCTATCGTCGGGTTCTCGAGGCCCTTCCCGGCCACCCGGTCACGATCCGGACCCTCGACATCGGCGGGGACAAGATCCTCCCCGAGTTCGTTGCCGCGGGCGAGAAGAACCCCCTCCTGGGGTGGCGGGCCATCCGCTTCTGTCTCACGCGCACCGAGATATTCATGTCCCAGCTCAGGGCCATCCTGCGTGCATCGGTCCACGGGGACGCGCGGATCATGTTCCCGATGATCTCCACGGTCGAGGAGCTCGACCAGGCTCTTGGCCTCCTCGAGGAAGCCCGGAGGGAGTGCAGGAGCCGGGGCCAGGACGTGTCCGAATCCCTGCCGATCGGCATCATGATAGAGGTCCCCTCGGCCGCCCTAACGAGCGACCTCCTGGCCTCGAAATGCGATTTCTTCTCAATTGGTACGAATGACCTCACGCAGTACACCCTCGCCGTGGACCGTGGCAACGAACGGGTGGCGGCGCTCCACAACCCACTCCATCCTTCGGTGCTGCGCCTGATCGACCTGACGATCCGGAACGGGCGCGCGGCTGGCATTCCGGTCGGGCTCTGCGGCGAGATGGCCGGCGACCCCGCCTCGGCCCTCCTTCTTCTGGGCATGGGCCTCGGGGAATTTTCGATGTCCAGCCCCTCCGTGCCGGCGGTGAAGCAGCTGATCCGCTCCGTAACCACTGTCGAAGCCCGCGCCGTCGCGGACGAGGTTCTGGGGCTCGGCAGTGCGAAGGCAATCGGCGCCAGGCTGGATGGGCTCCTTGCCGGACTTTTGTCTGAACGCGGCGGCGCATGCTCCGCGGACCAGGGGCCACGCCCCGATTGACCCGCAGTCATGCGGGGATGCGGGCCCCGCGAACGGAAAGAAATGAGCGATAGTATCGAGACGATAGAAACCAGCGGGACAGCGCTTCCCGGACGGGTGCGCTGGGAAGGCTTGCCCGTGGTAGTCATAGCCGGAAGGCCCAATGTCGGGAAGTCGACGCTGTACAACAGGCTCCTGCACAAACGCAGGGCGATCACCGATCCGACCCCCGGCGTCACCCGTGATCCAATAGAGGCCGAGTGCCTCCTCCGTGACTCTGGGAAGCGCTTCCGTCTCGTGGATACAGGCGGCTTCAAGCTCGAGCGGGAGGGTCTTGACGCTCTCGTGGTTGAAAAAAGCCTCGCAAGCCTCGAGAGGGCAGATCTCGTGATCTTCCTCGTGGACGCGAGGGAAGTGACACCCGAGGACGAGGAGTTCGCCCAGCTCCTCCGCCGCTGGACCGACAAGATCCTCCTGGTAGTGAACAAGGCCGACAGTCCGGAACGCGATGGCATGGCCTGGGGCCACGAGCGTTGGGGTTTTGGCACAGCCGACGATGGGCGGGGGATGATTTTCGTCTCCGCCGAGCATGGGCGCAACATCGACGAGCTCGAAGAGGAGATCATAGCCCGACTCGATTTCTCGAAGGTCGTAGCTGTCGATGTCGACCGGGCTCCCATCAGGCTCGCCATCCTCGGAAAGCCAAACACCGGGAAATCGACCCTCCTCAACCGGCTTCTGGGCGAGGACAAGAGCATCGTGAGCGAGATAGCTGGCACCACCCGCGATCCGGTCGAGGGGCATTTCACCGCGAAGAAGCGTGCCTTCCGAGTGCTCGATACGGCCGGCATCAGGCGCAAGGCCAAGGTCCGCGACGCAGTGGAATACTATTCGGTCACGAGGGCGATCAAGTGCGTCGAGGACTGCGATGTCGTGATCCACCTGATCGACGCGAGGGAAGGCCTCACCGACCAGGACAAGAAGATCGCGGCCTTTGCCAGCGAGCAGGGCAGGGGTGTCGTTTTCGTCCTCAACAAGTGGGACGAGATGCCCGACCTCAAGAACTCCTTCGAGGCTTCGCGTGACAGGCTCAGGTACTTTTTTGGACAGATGGCCTACGCACCGGTCCTTCCACTTTCGGCGCGCGATGGAATGGGCATCGACAAGCTTGTTACCACGATCATCACGGTGCATGCCCAGCTGGCCAAGGAGATCGAGACGAGCCGCCTGATGCGGGCAGTCGAGGGCTGGATCGAGACCACGCCGCCGCCTGTCGGGCCGAGGAACAGGTGGAAGCTGCGCTACGCGGTGCAGGCAGGCGTCAATCCTCAGAGATTCATTTTCTTTGTCACCAAGCCCGAAGCGGTGGCGGATGCCTATCAGGCCTTCCTTCGCAACAAGCTCCGCGAGGATCTCGGTCTCGACCTCGTGCCCATCATCCTGGAGTTCAAGGCTTCCCGTCAGGGCTGGGTCGAGCGTGGGGAGTCACGGAAGGGCAGCGGAGCGCAGGGGAATAAAGAGGTGGCCCCGGCCCCGGTTGCGGGCAGCCAGGTTGCCGCAGGGAAGAATGTACCTGCAGCTGGAAAAGCGGCTGCGACGAGCGCAAAGGACATCGCGAAGGACAAGGCTGGGAAGGCGGCAAGCGGCAAGGCGCCAGCAGCGGGCAGGACGCCAGCAGCGGGCAAGGCGCCAGCAGCGGGCAAGGCGCCAGCAGCAGGCAAGGCGCCTGCAAAGGACAAGACGCCAGCAGTGGGCAAGGTGCCAACAAAGGGCAGGGCGCCAGCAGCGGACAAGGTGCCAGCCAGGAAGGCTCCTGCGAAGAAGGTGCCAGCCTCCAAGCGGGTCAAACCGGCTGCGGCCAAGAAGGCCAACAAGCCGGATAACCGACGGAAGGCTGCCCGCGAAGCTAAAAACGCCGCATGGCGCAAGGCATCCAAATAATAAGCCTGGAGGGCTAGACGAAGCATGGCACGGCTGTCGATGGGCGAGGCAGAGGCACTCCTTGGGCTTCCTGCCTCGACGCTCAGGCATTGGGAGACGGTGCTTCCGATCCTCGCCCCGAGAAAGGATTCTTTCGGGAGGCGTGTCTATTCGGAGGCCGAAATCAGGCTCCTGTTCAGGGTGCGATACCTCTCGCAACGGGCTGGACTCGGGCTTCGTGAGACCGAGGGAACCATCATCGGCGAGCTCGGTGCCCCCCTCGCTGAAGCCCGCTCTGCCCTTGCTTCCATTCGCGGCGATTTCATCGGGCTCTGGCTGGCAAACCGCGATTCCATGCGCCGGCTCGCCACTGCGCTGTCCTCCGGGCGCCCGGGGAAACTGCGTTCCCGGGTCGCCCTGGAGTGGCCACGAAAGGAAGACGGACATGGAGCTTGATCTCCTGGCAGGACTTTGTAGCTACATCGACTCCTCTCCGACAGCCTGGCAGGCCGTGGAATCGTCGCGGCTCCTCCTCGATGCCGCAGGCGCAAAGCGTCTGGACGAGCGCTCCCCGTGGCGACTCGAACCAGGTCTTCAGTACTATGTCATTCGCAACGGTTCGGCTCTCGTAGCCTTCCGCGCGGGGCTCAGGCCCCCCGCCGAGGAGGGCTTTGCCATCGCCGGAGCCCACAGCGACAGCCCTGCGCTCAAGATCCGCCTCGGCAAGCACCTGTCGGGGCGAGGCATGGACCGCGTCGCCGTCGAGCCCTATGGCAGTCCCATCGTCTCCACCTGGTTCGACAGGCCCCTGGGCCTGGCAGGGCGACTGGTCGTCAAGGAAGGCAGCGCCGATGTCGTCCGGCTTTTCTGCTCGAAGGGACCGATGGCTGTCATCCCCAATCTCGCGATCCACCTCAACCGCGAACTCAACAAGGGTTTCGAGTACAACTTCCAGGGCCATCTACCCGCGCTCTTCGCCTCGCGCGGTGCCGGTGTCACCGGCGCAGATGAGCTGGATAATCCGGCCTTCCTGAAGCTCGTAGCCCACGAGGCGGGTGTCGAATCCGATGCCCTGGTCGCGGCGGATCTCTTCCTCGTGGAGCCCGGGCCTGTCTCCGCGATCGGGGACGACCTGATCAACGGTCCGAGGCTCGACAACCTCCTGGGCTGCCACGCAGTACTCGAGGCCTTCCTTGCCTCGACACCCTGCGCGCATGGCCAGTTCGCTGTCCTCTTCGACAGCGAGGAGATCGGATCGCGCACGCGCATGGGCGGCGATTCTGCCTTTCTCCGTGACATGCTCGGACGCGTTGCAGCCCTGCAAGGCACGGGAACAGAGGGTTTTTACCGTGCCCTGGCAGGGTCTTTCCTGGTTTCAGTGGATGTTGCCCAGGCCTGGCATCCCGGCTGGCCGGAGAAGTTCGACGAGGCCTTCGCGCCCCTCCTCAACGGAGGGCCGGCCATCAAGGCCAATGCCAATTTCCGCTACGCTACCGACGCCATGACTGAGGCACGCTTCAGGAGCCTCTGCGAAGGCGCAAAGCTTCCCTGCCAGACCTACATGTCGCGCGCGGACATTGCCCCGGGCTCTACCATCGGTCCTCTGTCCTCGGCCCTGACCGGCATCGCGACCGTCGATGTGGGCTCGCCCCTCCTGTCGATGCATTCCATCCGCGAGACTGCAGGAACGCGCGACCACCTCCCCATGGTACAGGCCTTGAGGGCGCAGCTCGACTCGCCGCCGGCCCTCCTTCCTTCCCGGGACTGATGTACTAATTAGTCCTATCGTGCCCCTTTTTCCGGCGGCTCAGTGAACCTGCAGCGCCGGGTCTGGCTCCACATGGATGAGGACACTCGTGTTGTGGAGCTGCGCCTCGAGTTCGGTCTCGATGGCGTCGCAGAGGTCGTGTGATTCCTTGACGCTCATCGTCTCGGGCAGGGTCAGGTGGAAGTCGATGTGCTTCTTGCCTCCGGCCCTGCGCGTCCGCCCTGAATGCAGACCCGTGCCCGCACGCTGCATTACGACTTCTTCGATGACCTTCAGTTCCTCGGCGGAGATGCTCGCGTCCAGGAGGGGGGCGAAGGCGCGCATGAGCATGTCCCAGCCCTCCTTCAGGATTACGAGGGCGATGAGCATGGCCACGACAGGATCGAGGTAATAGGCCCACTCGAAGTGGAAGACCTTTTCCAGTATGACGATCACCAGGAGGCCCAGGGCGACACCGAGCGAGCTGTACACGTCGGTCTTGAGGTGCAGGGCGTCGGCCTCGAGGGCCACGCTCTGTTCCTCGCGGGCCACCTTGTAGAGGCGCTTTGACACGATGATATTGACGATGCCGGAGATGAGCATCACCACGATGCCGAGTTCCAGGTTGCTGACCGCTTCGGGATGGATGAGTTTCTTTACCGATTCCCAGATGATGAGTCCGGCCGCGAGGAGGATCAGCGCCGCCTCGAGCACACCCGAGACATTCTCGACCTTCTCGTGTCCATAGGGGTGGTCACCATCGGCAGGAGCCTGGGCTATCCTGATCGAGAAGAAGGCCATCACGGCGGCGGCGAGATCCATGAAGGAATGGATGGCCTCGGAGATGATGGACACCGATCCGGAAAGGATTCCAACAACTACCTTCATCGCAATGAGTACGGAGTTGGATAATATGGAAAGACGCGCGTTTCGGGCCGCCCTGTTCATGGGTGGACTCCTCGGGCTATCCCGGTATGGCCGGGGTTTGCTCGGAAGTCCCGCGGTGAATCCGCTGCGCCCATCGGAGTCGCTACGGACCTTCGGGGAGCCCGATCCTCCGGGGAGCGCGTCCCCGAGGTCTGATCTTCCGGGGACAGGATAGTCGAGGGGCCTATGCCCGTCAATCGGGGAGGCTGCCCTGGCTGCCTTGGACTGCGCGCACAGGAGCTATACCCCTCTCGATGCCGCGGGTGACGATGAAGTTGAGGAGGGCTATGAAGGCTCCTCCGAGGAAGACCCAGCGGTAGCCGCGGTTTCCCGAACTCCGCCAGGCGAGGCCGCCGATCATGGGAATGCTCATGGAGACGATGTGATCGATGCTGATGCCCAGGGATAGTGTCGGAGAGAGGTCTTCGGGCCGCCGCATCATGCGTTTGGCAAGTATCGAACGGGCCATGCCCACCGCCGTCGAACCCTGGTCGAGGATAAAGCAGCAGGCGACCACGATGAGGGCTGCCCCCCTCGGCAGCAATTCCGGAGCGAAGGCGTAGATGAAACACACGACGATCATGAGGAGGGCCTCTGCTCCCAGCACTGCCCGTACCCCGAAGCGGTCGGTGAGCTTTCCGACCAGCGGTTGCGAGACGATGCCGATGAGCGCGACCAGGAGGAAGAGGAAGGTCATCGTGGAAACCGGCTGCTTGAAGTAGTCGACGATCATCCAGGGACCAAAGGTGATGAAGAGCTGCTTCCGCCCGCCCCAGAGCACCGAAAGGACATAGTACCTTGAATATTCCCTCCGGATCACGAAACGCTGGGGCGCGTGGGCTGACTTCCTGGGGCTCATCGCCAACAGCGCCAGGGAGGCGCCGAGATAGGCGAGGGACCCTGCTGTGAAGGCGGCCCGGTAGGACAGGGAGGCGAACCTGAACAGCAACAACAGGAGGAGGGTTCCGATGACGAGGGCTGCGGTGTTCACTGCGGAGATCCGCCCGAGGATGGAGCCCTCCTTGCCTTCTTTGGCGAAGCCCATGCCTATCGAGGAGGCGAGGGGCATGTAGATATGGGAGCCCGCCGAATAGACGAAGACCGATGTCACCATGAGGAGGTAGCTTGAGGGTATCCACCCGAGGGCGAGCATTCCCGCGGTCGCTGCCAGATTTGCGACCAAGGCCATCCTGACCTCCCCGAGGGCCGCAAGCCCGCCCACGAACAACATGACGAGGAAGCCCGGTACCTCCCTCGGGAACTCGAGGAAGGTGCGCCCGGCCACGTCGAGGGCGAAGACATCTTTGAGGTAGTTGTTAAAGACAGCCTGGCTTACACAGGCCCCCAGTCCCATGAGGATGTTCGCAATCAGGAAGAGCGAGGCGTCACGGGCCTCGCTGTCGTCACCCCGGAGCGCGCCCAGGGAAATCCTCATCAGGACTGGACCTTCGCGATCTGCACACGCCAGGCCTTCGATCCCGCCTCGATCTGGGTCATGGCGCCAGCCGATCCGGGAATGGCCACGCCATCGGCCCAGTGCAGGCTGGAACCAAGCGTCTCATCCGCGATGTACGCTGCGTGTATTTCATAGGCCTTCCTGAGTTCGTCGTCACCTGCCACCGTGAGCCTGATGCGGTCGGTCACCTCGAGGCCGGACTCCTTCCTCAGGGTCTGGATGCCCCGCACGAGGTCGCGTACCCAGCCCTCCATGAGGAGGGCCTCATCCATCTCGGTATCCAGGGCGACAGTGAGGCTTCCTTCGTTGAGCACTGACAGGCCCTTCTTTTCCGAACGGCGCACGTCGAGCTTGGAAAGGTCGAGAATCACCTTCCTGCCCAGTACCTCCATGACCTCCGTGGCCCCTCCCACGATGGCGGCAATGGTCGAAGCGGGAAGCTTCTCGATCAACTCGGCAGCTGCTTTCATGTCCTTGCCGAGTTCCTTGCCGAGCACGCGGAAGTTGGCCTTGGCGGAGTATTCCACGAGCTCTTCCTCGTTCTCGCGGAAGATGACTTCCTTGACGTTGAGCTCCTCGCGGAGGAGATCGACCATCTCGCCGAGCACACGCCGCTCCTCGGCGTCCCTGGTTACAAGGTGGACGGACCGGAGGGGCTGGCGGGTCTTCAGGTCCTTCTGGACCCGGAGCGCGTGCCCGATGGACACGGCCCTCCGGGCAAAGGCCATCTTTCGCTCGAGGGGCTCGTCGCGGAGGGAAACATCATACATAGGCCAATCGGCAAGGTGGACAGACTCTGCCCAGCCGGGACTGCGCAGGTTGCGCCAGATCTCCTCGGCGATGAAGGGAAGGATGGGAGCGGTGACCAGGGAGAGCCGGACCAGGACCCTGTAGAGGGTCGCATAGGCCTCCAGCTTGTCGCTGTCGCCCCCCGCCGCCGATCCCGCCGGGCTGGCCCGCCAGAACCTGCGCCGCGAGCGACGTATGTACCAATTATTAAGAAGGTCGATGAAGTCGACGATGGGCGCGATGGCCGCCTGCATCTCGAGGGCCTCGAGGGCGTCCCCCACCTCCTTGACCATTCCCTCGCAGACAGACAGGATCCAGCGGTCGAGGGAATTCCCGGCTTCCTTCGGCGCCTGGGCGTCCCTGGTGGCGCCTTCGAAGCGTTCCGGCCACCCGTCGATGTTGGCATAGGTGGCAAAGAAGCCGAAGGCGTTCCGCATCGGGAGGAGGACGCTTTTCAGGACCTCCTTGACGCCATCGTCGGAATAGCGGAGGTCGTCGGCACGGGTTGCCGCGGAGTTCATCAGGAAGAAGCGCAGCGCGTCGGCGCCGAACTTCTGCATGACCTCCATCGGATCGGTGTAGTTGCGAAGTGATTTCGACATCTTCCTTCCGTCGTCGGCCAGGACGAGGCCCGAGACCACGCAGGACTTGAAGGCACGGTCGCCGAAGAGCCCGGCGGCCAGCACCGTCAGCGTGTAGAACCAGCCCCGGGTCTGGTCGAGGCCCTCGTTGATGAAGTCGGCGGGAAAATGCTCCTCGAAATGCGTCTTGTTCTCGAAGGGATAGTGGACCTGGGCGTAGGGCATGGCTCCCGACTCGAACCAGCAGTCCAGGACCTCGGGGATGCGCGTCATTGTCGAACCGCAGTCGCAGGGGAAGGTGATCTCGTCGACGAAGTGCTTGTGGAGGTCGGTCACCTTCCTTCCGGAAAGCCCCTCGAGCTCCGCGCGCGAGCCGATGCAGCGTGTCTTTCCGCAGTCGGGGCACTTCCAGATGGGCAGGGGATTGCCCCAGTAGCGGTTGCGGCTGATGGCCCAGTCCCTCGCGCCTTCGAGCCACTTGCCCATGCGGCCGTTCTTGATGTGCTCGGGCACCCAGTAGACCTTGCGGTTGTTCTCGATCATCGATTGCTTGATCGGGTCTATCTTGACGAACCAGCTGCCGACGGCCCGGTAGATGAGGGGGTGCTCGCACCTCCAGCAATGGGGATATGCGTGGAGGACCTGCTCGCGCCTGTGGAGCTTTCCCTCGGCCTTGAGCCGGTCCATGATGGCCCTGTCGGCGTCCTTGACGAAAATACCCTTATAGTCGGTAACTTCTTCGGTAAAGCGGCACTCGGCGTCGATGGGGCAGATGGTCGGCACGCCTGAGCCCTTGAGCACGACCTGGTCCTCCTCGCCGAAGCCCGGGGCAGTGTGGACGATGCCAGTACCGTCCTCTGTGGTGACATGGGCTCCCGGGTAGGTCTTGAAGGCTCCCGTGGACGCGAGGTCCTTGAAGTAGGGGAAGAGGGGTTCGTAGGAAAGGCCGAGGAGCTCTGCGCCCTTCTTTTTCCAGAGCACTTCGATTGCAGAGCTGTCCTTCCAGAAATCGCCGAGGCGGGCCTCGGCCAGGATGTAGCGTACCGCCGCCTTGGCCGGGGCCTCGCCGGTCTCTGCAGCGCTCTCCTCCACGCAGACATAGTCGATGTCCTTGCCGAGAGCGAGGGCAAGGTTGGAGGGGAGGGTCCAGGGGGTGGTGGTCCAGGCCAGGAAGTAGGCAGGCCGCGCCTCGTCGGCCAGGCTCGCGTCGGCAAAGCCCTTCGGCACGGAGCTCACGCGGAAACGGATGGTGATGGCCGGGTCGTGTACGTCCTTGTAGCCGCCGAGCTGGAGCTCGTGGTTCGACAATACAGTCGCACAACGTGGGCAGTAGGGGAGGATGTAGTGTCCCTCGTACACAAGGCCCTTGTCCCAGAGCGTCTTCATCACCCACCAGATCGATTCCATGTAGTCGGGCTCCATGGTCTTGTAGTCGTTTTCGAAGTCGACCCAGCGGCCGGCGCGGGTCATGATGCTGCGCCATTCCTTGGTGTAGCGCAGCACCGAGGCGCGGCAGGCCTCGTTGAAATTAGCAATGCCGAACTTCTCGATGTCGGTCTTCGAGTTGAGTCCGAGCTCCTTTTCGATGAGGTTCTCGACGGGCAGGCCGTGGCAATCCCAACCGAAGCGGCGGTCGACCTTGAAGCCCTTCATCGTCTTGTAGCGGGGAATGATGTCCTTGATCGTGCCGGGCACGAAATGGCCGAAGTGGGGGAGGCCCGTGGCGAAGGGGGGGCCGTCGTAGAATACGAATTCTTCCCGTCCCTCGCGCTGCGAGATGGACTTCTGGAATATGCCTTCCGATTCCCAGAAGCGGATTGTCTCCTCTTCTGATTCGGGAAAACTGCGTTTTGGATCGACAGGCTTGAACATGGTTTCCTCCAAAGGGGACGGGAAAAAGAGTCGCCGGGATAATGCCATGAAGGGGAAGGGCGTTTCCAGTACGTGGTGCTTCTGCCCCGCCTTCCATATGGCGCAAATCGAAGCGTGAATGTACAATGCGGACTCATTTTTTCACTTTGGAGGACTACCATGGCCATCGAGAGAACCTATGTGATGTTGAAGCCCGGCGTGATGCAGCGCAGGATCGCCGGCGAGATCCTGTCCCGGATCGAGGCCAAGGGCCTCAAGATCGTGGCAGCCAAGCTCATGAATATCGGGAGGGCCCTCGCCGAGACCCACTATGCCGAACACCGCGAACGTCCCTTCTTTGGCGAGCTCACGAGCTATATCACCAGTGGCCCGGTCTTCGCCATGGTCATCGAGGGCGATGATGCCATTGCCACAGTGCGCAGGCTCTGCGGAGCCACCAAGGTGCAGGATGCCCTTCCCGGAACCATCCGCGGCGACTTTGCCATGCACACCGGAATGAACATCATCCACGCCTCGGACGCAGCCGCGAGTGCAGAGCGCGAGATCGCCCTTTACTTCAAGCCGGAGGACATTATTTCCTGGAAGGACGGGAACGATGGCTGGATCTAAGGAATCAGAATCGTCGGCTTCCCTCCCGCGCTGGGACCTGGATCCGGTCTTTCCCGGCTTCGGGTCTCCGGAGTACAAGGCGGCGAAGGAGAGGCTCGCGAAGCTTGCCACAGAAGCCGAGTCGACCCTCGCGGTCGCGCCCTCGCCTGGCGAGGATACAGGCGCATGGACGGTCGCTGCCCTCGCCATCGAAGATGAGGTCGCTGTCCTGTACTCGACCCTCGGCTCCTACTGCTACGCCCGCTATTCCACTGCGACGCGGGACGAGGTGGCCCTGGGCGAGCTCAACGCCATCGAAGCCCTCGGACTCTCGGTCAAGCGCCTTTCAGTTCTTTTCCGGAACGCGCTCGCCGCGCGGCGGGACAAGGTCCTGGCCCTGTCGAAGACCGACGCAGGGATCAAGCCCTTCGCCTTCCACATCGAAGAGGAACTGGCCTGGCAGGCCCACCAGATGGCCCCCGAACTCGAGGACCTTGCAGCCGACCTCCTCCGCTCGGGCGGGGACGCCTGGGGACGTCTCCAGGAAGCTGTCTCCTCGAATACCAGCATGGTCTGGGACGAAAAGACCGGCGAGCGGAAGACCCTCGTCGCGCTTCGCGCCCTCGCCTTCGACCCCGACCGTGCGGTCCGCCAGAAAGCGTGGAAGCTCGAGATCGAGGCCTGGAAGGGCGTCGAGATCCCCATGGCAGCAGCCCTCAACGGTGTAAAGGGTTCCACGATCAGCCTCGAGGCCCGTCGGGGCTGGAATGAGGCCCTCGACAAGTCCATCGTTCAGGCGCGTATTACGCCCAAGACCCTCGAAGCCCTCACTTCCGCGATGGAGGAATCGCTGCCGATATGGCGGCGCTACTTCAAGATCAAGGCCAGCCTCATCGGCGTGGAGACCTGCGCCTTCTACGACATCTTCGCTCCTGTGGGGCAGGCCGGAGGCCTAGACGTCCCTGGCCTGCCAGGGGGAAAGAAATGGAGCTGGAAGGAAGCCTCCGACTACATCGTCGACCGCTTCGGCGGCTTCGATCCAGCGATGGGCGACTTCGCCCGCAGGGCCTTCGACAGGTCCTGGATCGATGCCGAACCCCGCGAGGGAAAGGTCGGCGGCGCCTACTGCATGTACCTGCCCATGGCGAAGGCGCCTCGTGTGCTCTGCAATTTCGACGGATCCTTTTCGTCCCTGACCACGGTCGCCCATGAACTCGGCCACGCCTGGCACTCCGACTGCCTCAAGGACCTGCCCATCGCCTTGACCGAGTATCCGATGACCCTTGCCGAAACCGCGTCGATCTTCGCGGAAACGGTCGTGTTCGAGTCTGCGATCTCCGCAGCCGCAGCTGCTGAAAAGCTCGGCCTCGTGGAGGGACACATCCAGGACGGCTGTCAGGTCATCGTCGACATCCTCTCGCGTTTCCGCTTCGAGAAGGCCGTCTTTGAGCGCCGCAAAAAGGCCGAGCTTTCCGCCGAAGAATATTCCGCGCTCATGCTCGAGGCACAGAAGTCTACCTATGGGGACGGTCTCGATCCCGACCAATTGCACCAATACATGTGGGCAGTGAAGGGCCACTACTACAGCCCGGGCCTCGCCTACTACAATTTTCCCTACGCCTTTGGCCTCCTCTTCGGCCTCGGACTCTACGACCGCTACCGGAGGGAAGGTCCTGCCTTCGCGGCCTCCTACAGGCAGATCCTCCGCGAAACCGGCAGCGCCAGCGCTGTGGACGTCACCAGGCGCGCGGGCTGCGACATAGAGAGCCAGGAATTCTGGAAGGGCGGGCTCGACGTATTCGCCAGGCAGATAACAGAGTTCGGGAACCTGGCGAAAAAATAGGAAGTATCGCTCACCCGTGTTTGCAAATGGCTGCGGGCACCCCTATAATTCCTTACTGTCGTATTCGATGGATTGTGCCATCGTCCGGTAAGGATGCTGTGGGGGGTGTATGGCGCTCGTGCCTGTCGTAGAAGTCATTAAGGATAAATGTGTCGCATGTCATCAGTGCATTGCGGTCTGTCCCGTAAAGTACTGTCAAGACGCGTCTGGCGAAACTGTCACGATCAACCATGATCTCTGCATAGGTTGTGGCAATTGTATCGATGCCTGCTCCCACGATGCCCGCGTCTATGTCGATGACTGGGACGAGTTCATCGCTGCCTCGAAAAAGGGTGAGCGGTTTGTATCGGTTGTCGCGCCCTCGGCAGCGGCGAGTTTCCCCTCCATCGAGCGGCTCAACGGCCTCATGAAGAGCCTGGGCATAGAGGCTGCCTTCGATGTGTCCTTCGGTGCCGAACTGACCGTAAAGAGCTATATCGAGTACTACAAGGCTGCGAAACCCGACCTTATCATCGCCCAGCCCTGTCCCTCCCTTGTTTCCTACATCGAGATATGGAAGCCAGAGCTCCTTTCCAGGCTCGCGCCTGCCCATAGCCCGATGATGCACGCCATCAGGATGATCCGCGAGTTTCGGCCCGAGTTCGCGAAGCAACGGATTGTCGTCGTCTCTCCCTGCATCGCCAAGCGCCGTGAGTTTGCAGCGACCAATTCCGGCGCCTTGAATCTCACCTTCCTCTCGATCGAAAAATGGATGAGGGAGAACAAGAAGCGTCTTGAGGAATTCCCCGAAGTCCCCTTTGACAATCCCGATGCCGAACGCGCTGTCCTGTTCTCGACCCCTGGCGGGCTGAAGGCGACGGTCGCCCGCGATGTCCCCGGCCTTGAGGATTCCATCAGGAAGATCGAAGGTCCCGCGACGATCTATCCCTATCTCGACCAGCTGGCTTTAAGAAAGACCATGCCGCGCGGCATAGCCATCCTGGATTGCCTGTCCTGCGAGCGCGGTTGCAACGGCGGAACCGGGACACATCAGCGCGAGGCACTGGTCGATGACCTCGAGGGAGCGGTGGCAGCGCGCTCCAAGGCGATGATGCTGAAGGCTGGAGTGCTTGGCAAGCGCGCCAAGGCATCCAAGGTTGTGGCCAGGCGGCTCGCGCCTTTCTGGAAGCCCGGCATCTATGGCCGTGACTATAAAAACCTCTCAGGCAGCGCGCTCATCCGCAGGCCCTCGAATTCCGAGCTCGAGACCATCTACAAGCGCATGCTTAAAAACGACAAGCGGGATTTCCTCAACTGTGCTTCCTGCGGCTACGACAGCTGCGAGTGGATGGCTGTCGCCATCCACAATGGACTCAACAAGCCTGAGAACTGCCACCACTACAAGACGACCATGATGGCAGCGGCGAAGCTGAGCGCCAGCGAGGTTTCCGCCAAACTTCACGACCGGATCACCGATTCGCGATCCGTCCTCGATGGCATGGTTGCCAGGGTAGGTAGCGCCAAGGCCAACCTCCATGAGCAGGGGAGCGCCATTTCGCAATCCTCGGCGGCCATCGTGCAGATGCTCTCGACCCTTGCTTCGATCGGCAATCTCGCTGGCAGGCAGCGGGAGTTCATCTCGAAGCTCGTAGTCCAGTCTGGTCGTGATGCAGACCTCGTGAAGAACGCCTTTTCAGGCATCGATCGCGTCGTTGTCGGGGTCGGCAAGGTTGCAGGCTTCAACCAGGCCATTGACGACCTGGCGCAGAACACCAACCTTTTGGCCATGAACGCTGCCATCGAGGCTGCCCACGCCGGACAGTCTGGCAGGGGTTTTGCCGTCGTCGCCGACGAGATCAGGAAGCTGGCCTTCAAGACAGGCGAGCATGCCTCAGCCATTTCCCGTGACCTTTCCTCGGTGTCCCAGGAGATAGCCAAGACGAGTTCCGTATCCAAGGAAACAGCGATCAGCCTTCAGGCCCTGATCTCGCAATTCCAGGAAGTTGGTCAGAGTACCCAGGAACTAGCCTCAGGCATCGAGGAGCTCGCCGGAGGTTCCGGACAGATCCGCAGCGCCCTCGACCGACTCATGGACATCTCGAGCGAAAACTCCAGCTTTTTCGATCTCCTCGAGGAGATCAGCCAGCGCCTCGCCGGGATCATGCAGGAAATTGGCAGGATCTCTGCAGCGAGCCTCGAATGAACCGGAGGGCAGCTCGCTTTTACCTCGAGGAACCCTGGATGGATCTCCGCTCCTTGCTGTAGCCGCGCATCGACTTGTTGATAGCCTTCCATCGCTCGGATTCGGCCTGCGCAAGGTGGATGTCCTCCTTGCGCTCCAGGTGGGCTGCCTCACGCCTGAGCTTCCGCCAGCTGTCATAGCGCCTCCGATCGAGGCTTCCCGAGTCGAGGGCTTCGCGCAGGGCGCAGCCGGGTTCGTTTTCATGGCGGCAGTCCCTGAATCGGCAGGAAGCGGAAAGCTCCTCGATGTCCGCAAATGAAGCGTCAACGGCATCCTCATCGGCCCAGAGCTGAACCTCCCGCAGGCCTGGCGTGTCGATGAGGAGGGCTCCCGACCCAAGGAGGTAGAGGTTCCTGCTCGTGGTCGTGTGCCGTCCCCGCTCGTCGTCGCTGCGCACCGCGCCGGTGGCTGACAGTTCGCTTCCGGCCAGCGCATTCAGCAGGGTCGATTTTCCCGCGCCTGAAGAACCCAGGAGGACAGCGGTGCGACCCTTGCCCAGAAAGGACACAATGCTTTCGATACCCTCACCGTCGAGGGCGCAGACCGGCAGCACCGGGATCCCGGGCACGCTGGCCAGGGTTTCCTGGACCAAGGCTTCACGGTCAGCAGCAAGGTCCATCTTTGTAAGCACTATGGCTGTTTCGACTCCTGCGTCACGGGCCAGAGCGATGTAGCGCTCGATGCGGCGTGGATTCCAGTCCCGCCCCGCTGCAGAGATGATCAGGGCCAGGTCGACGTTTGCAGCCAGAATCTGGGCGTCCGGACGCCTGCCGGCCGCGCGTCGGGCAAAGGCGCTTTTCCGCGGAAGGACCGACGAAATCAGCTGTCCATCACCTGCAGTATCTGCGCCGACCCAGGAAAGCCGCGCCAGGACCCAGTCCCCCACAGCGGGGAGCTCGGCGGTGGTGGCGACCCTGTAGGAAAAGGCCCCGGTAATCTTGAGTTCGACTTCACCGATACTGCCGTCGGGAGCGACGACCAGTGCTGAATACGAGCCTCGGTTGACTCTCGAGATGCGCGCGGGGCTTTCTCCTGTTTCAGCGCGCTCGTTGAATCGAGCCTCGAGATCGGCATCCCATCCGAGGGATGCGAGAATGTCAGCATGAGAAATATGCAAGGAAGTATGCGATTCCAGATGTCCGGGTGTCATGATGGGTACTGTCCTCGTGTCTATCCGCGCCGCTAGGGCATTGGTGCCGCCTGGCACGCATCACGCTGCCAGGCCCTCTTCGTTCCTCTACTACAAGCGCATTGACCTGCGCGTAGATGGAGGAGTTCACAGGGGAACTGTCGGTAATCCGGGCTAGGGGGAAGGGAAGGGCGCCTTGTGGAAAAGGCTAGCGCGCTAGGCGCTTTCAGGCGCTCTGGGCATCCCGGAGACCGACCCTTACTGCAATGGCTCTTTGATTCATGGTCGACCTCCTTGGACTGTGCATGGCCCGCACAAGCGGGAAAGTACTCGATATCGGATTCGAGACTATAGACGACAGTACGATTTCATGTAAAGGGTCCGCCAGGGAACCAATCAGCCAGCCTCGTAGCGCAGCAGCCCTCAGTACCCGGACAGTATCCTGGCTACCCGCTCGCCCCCGAGGGTCAGCACGAAGCCAGCCAGGCGTGGACCCTGGTCCTTCCCGATAAGGGCCTGGTAGACAACCTTGAAGAAGGCCTTGGGCTCGAGCCCATTGGCCTTGGCTGCGTCGAAGATGGCAGTTGACAGTTCCTTTTCCTCACGGGGACCATTGAGTGCCAGCTCGCGGAGGGCACGGAGGGCCGCGGCCTCGTTGGCTGCAACAGAGATGGGTGCCCCCTCGTCGCGCACGGCAAAGCGGAAGTCCTCAGGCGCGCACTCGTTGACCCAGTACCAGGCCCGGACTGCCCTCTGGCGCACGCGGGCGACCTGCTCCGGCTCCAGGCCGGGAAGGCTCGCCAGGACCCGCTCGATGTCACCCTGGTAGATCAAGAGGAGGCTCGTGAGGTGGCGGAAGGCCACCTGGTAGGGCATGAGCGCGGGCACGGACTCAAGCTGTGACAATTCATAGATTCTTTTTTCCCGCCGGAGGGTCTCGTCGTCCTTGGCTGCCTCGGTGCCCCAGTAGATCCGCTCGGTCTTGTCGTAGTCCTCGTGGATCTTGATGACGTCGAGATCGAAGGAGATGGAAAATTCGGTGTTTGGACGGGTTCCGGCAAAGAGGTAGCGGACGATTTCGGGCTGGTAGACGCGAAGGAGATCGGGAAGGTCGACAACCTTGCCCTTGGACGAGGACATTTTCCCCGGCGAGCCCTTGATGCCTATGAAATCGTAGCGGAAGGTTACGGGAGGCTTCCTGCCATAGACCTCTTCGACGACATGCTTGGAGGTGTCGAAGGACCCGCCCTCGGAGTGGTGGTCCTTGCCCGCTGGCTCGAAATCCACGCCCTCCCTGGCCCAGCGCATGGGCCAGTCGACACGCCAGACGAGCTTGGCGCCCTTGAGCGTTCGGAGGTCGCCGGTCTCGTGATGGCCACAGGATTCGCAGCGGTACTCGAGGCCCCAGTCGCCGTCCCAGGAAATAACCTGAGTTGTGTCCTTCTGGCACTGCGTGCAGAACACAGAGACCGGCCACCACTCGCCCTGGATCTTGTGGTCCTCGTCGCGGTACTTGTCGAGGATGACCTTGAGCTGGGGGCGTTTCTGCAAGGCAGTGCGCATGCCCTCGGCGTACATGCCGGAGCGGTAGCGCTCGGCCTGGTAGAGGAATTCCGGATGGATGCCCACCTCGGGGAGGACCGACTCGACGTCCACCTCGTGGTGGCGGGCGTAGCTTGCGTCCCTCCCCCAGGGGTCGGGCACCATCGTGATGGGAAAGCGGAGGTGCTTTTCCAGGACATCCTGGGAGGGCATGTTGAGGGGGACCTTGCGGAAAACGTCGTAATCGTCCCAACTATAAATAAAGCGGACCTTCTTGCCACGGTCCCGGAGGGCCCGGACGACGAGGTCGACGGAGATCATCTCGCGGAAGTTGCCCACGTGGACGGTGCCCGAGGGGGTGATGCCCGAGGCGCAGGTGTACTCAGGCTTGTCGCCCCAGGTGGCGATGATGGTTTCGGCGGCCTGGTCGGCCCAGTGGATGCTCTTCGAGGGTTCCATGGTCGGGGAATATAGCTTGAACGGGGAAGGATCATCAAGGGAAGGGAAGGCTGAGGTTGATGGCGTGCTGCAACGACGCGTTGCGCGCAATCCCTCGCGAGACTATAGTTCCACATAGATCCTTTGCGTCGGGTAGTCGGGGCAATCCGCCTTCGAGACTCTTTGGGGGCATGCCCCACCGGCCGTGACGGCTGCAGGCCAGGGAGGCAGGCATGAGCGCTGACAGGTTATCCGACCAGACGGCCGAGCTGCGAAGGCGCGCCGAGGAGGAGCTGCGGGAAAAACTGGGGCAGGAGCCTCCAGCAGCGAGCCCTGGATTTGCATCGGTGGCGCCCGCCGACCTCACCCTGCATGAGCTCCAGATCCACCAGATCGAGCTCGAGATGCAGAACGAGGAACTCCGTCGCTCCCAGGAAGCGCTCGAAATTTCGCTCGTCCGCTACTTCGACCTCTACGACCAGGCCCCCCTGTGCTACCTCACCCTGAGCGAGAAGGGCCTCATCCTCGAGGCCAACCTGGTGGCAGCAACACTACTGGGCATGGACAGGCGCACCTTGGCAGGTCGGGTATTAAGCCAGTCCATAGCCAAGGACGAGCTTGGGCTCAAGTATCGGGAAATATTCTACATGCACCACAAAAAGCTGTTTGAGACGGGGTTGCCTCAGTCCTGCGAAATCTGCATGGAAAAGGCCGGCGGGACAGGATTCTGGGTACAGATCTCCTCGACCCTCGCCAAGGATGCTTCCGGAAAGCCAATTCAGCGCGTCATCCTGAGCGATATCGACCAACGGAAACGTGCGGAGCTCGCCCTTAAATTCCTGAAAGAGGACCTGGAAACACAGGTAATGAACCGGACTGCAGAGGTCCGCAATCTGGCGATATCCGTCACGCGTGCGGAAGAACGGGAACGCCAGCTCATAGCCCACGACCTGCACGACGGCATCGGGCAGTTGCTCCATGTAATCCTGCTCAAGTCCGAAGGCCTCTACAGCCAGGGTTTTAACAATAAGAGCCAGGTCCTTGCCAAGGACCTGGACGATTTGCTCAGGGAGGCGATCAGAATGGTGGGATCAGTTACATCCCGTTTGAGCCCACCAGTGCTCGCCACCTTCGGCCTGGTACCCGCTTTTTCCTGGCTTGCAGAGGATCTCATGCGCGAGTACGGCCTTCGGGTACATCTTGAGTGCGAGGAAATGCCTGCTTCCTTCCCTGAGGAGCTGTCGCTCATCCTGTTCAGATCGGTGAGGGAATTGCTGATCAATGTCGCCAAGCATTCAGGAAAACTGGAAGCTTGGCTTGGACTTTCGATAGAACCGGCCCAGATCAACATTTCCATAAATGACCTAGGTATTGGTATGATCGATACAGAACAATACCCCCCCCCGAGCAATGCCAGTTACGGCCTTCGGAGCATCCGCGAGCGCCTGAGCCAGATGGGTGGGGCGATGAGCATGACTTCGACACCTGGGGCGGGGATTCTGGTGACGCTCCGGTTGCCCCTTCCCTGCGGCCCTTCCGCGCACCAGGCGTCGGCATGAGTATCCGCATCCTGATTGCCGACGACCATAGGATGTTCAGGGAGTCGTTGCGCCTATCCCTTTCGGAGAGCGGGCAGGTCGAGATCGTCGGCGAGGCAGGCTGTGGCGAGGAAACACTCAGGGAAGTCGCTCGATTGAAGCCCGACCTCATTTTGCTGGACATCAGCCTGCCGGATATCAACGGAATCGACCTTGCCCGGAAGCTCAGACAGTCTTTCCCCGACCTTAAGATAATAGCTCTGACTGCCCACACCGATCGCCTTTTTGTGGAAGCGATGCTCAAGGCCGGGGCCCAGGGCTACCTGGTGAAGACCGCGAGCACCAAGGATCTGCTGACAGCCATCCAGATGGTGGCGGGCGGACGGAATTTCCTCTGTGTCGAAGCCATGCAGGCCCTCGTACGAAGGCAAGGCGATGAGGGGAAGGCTGAACTTAGCCCCAGCAGCATCCTTGGCCGACGCGAGCTCGAGGTTCTCAAACTCCTGGCCCAAGGCCTGGCTTCGACGCTGATCTCCGCCAGACTCAACATCGCGGTCGGAACAGTGGAGGTCCACCGGCGCAACATCATGCGCAAGCTGGGCATTCATACGGCTGTGGATCTGACGCGCTACGCCATCAGGAAGGGGCTGATCTCGGCCTGACGGCGAGGCGGCGCGCTACCCCTTTCCCGGTACCGCCCTACCCCTTTCCCGGTATTGTTGCAATTAATAGGTTTCACGATACTTGCAGGGATCGCCACTTTCTCGATAGCCAGATGGCAGTTCTCGGCGAAATCAGCAGCGAATTGGTGAATCTTCTTGAAAAAAAGACACTCAAGTCCGAGTCCCTTGCATGAGTCCCGCATGAATGGTGTTGTGACCCTGGTCATGGCCGGCGGAACGGGTGAGCGCCTGAAGCCCCTTACCGATTCAAGGGCGAAACCGGCCCTGAAAGACGCAAGGAAGACAGAATGAATTACGGAACCAGCGATCTTGCCCTGCCGCATTTCCGCGCAAGGGAGACCATTCTTCGGGCTTCGATCGATGCCATTCGGCATGGGACTCCAAGGCCGATGACGCTCAGTGCCATCGCCGCTCAGGCAGGCATCGCGGAAAGTGAAATCATCGCCCGTTTCGGCAGTCTGAGCGGCCTCCTCGAAGCTCTGTATTTCCAGTTCGCCCGGCTGTCGAGCCAGGTCTCCGGTCTGCTCGAGGCAGCCGCCTCGGGCGCGGAGCGCTTCGTCAGGACATCTACCAGGCCGCTGCCTTGCACGATGTCGGCAAGGTCGCCATTCCCGATGCGGTGCTCCTCAAGCCCGGGAAACTAAGCAGCGAGGAGTTCGTGATCATGAAGACCCATGCCCAGATCGGCGCCGAGACCCTGGAAGTGGTGAGCCGTCAGCACAGCAACAATTTCTTCCTTGAAATGGGAATCGAGGTCGCCCGCAGCCATCACGAAAAGTGGGATGGCTGGGGCTATCCCCAGGGCCTGGCGGGTACCGCCATCCCCCTATCTGCGCGCATCGTCGCCGTCGCTGACTTTTTTGACGCCGTATCTTCGGACCGGGTCTACCGTCCTGCCTTTACCCGTGACGAGGTCAGGGTCCTGGTGCAAAAGGGAGCTGGGCAGCACTTCGATGGAAGCATCGTCGGCGCCTTCCTCCTCCACGAGGAGGAATTGCATGCAGCCCAAGCCTCGATGGTTTCCGAATCGATGAAAGGGAGCATGGCTCCAGGCACTCCGCTACCAGATTCCCGGTAGTTTTATACGGGGCTTTCCGGCATTGAATGGATGCAGGCAATGATCTATACTGTTGCACATATTGCGCATAACGATACCAAAGCTCTTCGATGCCGCCATGCACAAGGAGACGGTCAATATGCTGCACTTCGTCAAGCGCCTGCTCGCCCCGCCGGTCTTCCCTGACGATGAAGCCAGGACCCGCATCGCCAGCCTGCTCAATGTTTCGATATTCTCAGTTATAATCCTTGCTATCCTAGGCATCCTTGGGAACATAGTAAACGGTAGATCCGCGACCGCAATTCAGGGAATATGCTATATTCTCGTATTTAGTAGCATATTATTACTCTACTGGATACGTCGAGGAAGGATTCGATCGGCAAGCGCTGCGCTACTGGTTATTAGTTATTCAACTGTCATAGCTGTCGTTGCCTTGAATGGTGCCGTGCAAACCCCAGTTGCAATGTTGTTCGTAGTAGTTGTAATCATGGCCGGATTGTGTTTCGAATTGCCGGGTATCCTCCTGTTTTCTGCGCTAAGTTCACTAGCGATAGCGGGCCTCATAGCCGCCGAAAATGCCGGGTTGCTATTGAGTCCAGTCATCTCACCGGCATTTAGAAACTGGGTCACATATACAGCAATTATTGGGCTTTGCGGCTTCATGACCGCTCATGGACTACGCATATCGCGTGAGGCATTCCAGCGGGCTAAAAATGCATTGGCCGAACAGCAACTGGCTCAGAAAGCCTTGCTGCTAAGCGAGCAACGTTACCAGGCCTTGATTGAATGGTCACCCAATGCGGTTATCGTCCACAAGGACCTGAAAATAGAATATTGCAACTCCTCTGCTGCAATGATGTTTGGTGCGGGAACCGCACAGGACCTGATAGGAACCAACATCCTTGACCGGCTTCATCCGGATGGTCACCGAATCGCTCTTGACCGAATACGAAACGGGATAGAAGCAGGCATTAACGCGCCGCTGATTGAAATGAGGTATTACAAGCTCGATGGGACGATTATTGACGCAGAAGTTCAAGGCATAGCAATTGATTACGATGGGGCCCGGAGCATCATGGTTTCCTTGCATGATGTGACCGAACAGAAGAAAATCAAGGACGAGCTGCAGCGGAGCCATGCCCGGCACGCTTCCATGATCGCCAACATATCAGACGTAATCGGTATCATGGGCGCAGACGGAATCATGACCTACAAGAGCCCGAACATTGAAAAATGGTTCGGCTGGCTGCCGGAAGATCGCATCGGTACCAGCGGTTTTTCGACCGTGCATCCTGATGACATCCCGGCTGTCCAGAAGGCCTTCTTCGACGTGCTCGGGAAAGACACGTCAGTCGTGACTCTGGAATTCAGGTATGAATGCAAGGATGGCAGCTATAAACCCATCGAGCTAACAGCGGCGAATCTCCTGGGCGATTCGCATATCCATGGTGTCCTCCTCAATTACCGCGACATTTCCGAGCGCAAGAAGGCGGAAATAGCCCTACGAGATACCAATGCCAGCCTCGAGACCGCAACTGACAACGCCATCAGCCTGAAGTTGCAGGCTGAATCGGCCAACAAGGCAAAAAGCGTTTTCCTGGCGAACATGTCCCATGAGATTCGGACGCCGCTCAACGCGATCATCGGATTTTCCCAGCTGATGAAGCGTGATGCTACGGTCTCAGCTGCACAGCAGGAAAACATAACTGCGATCAATCTTGCCGGCGAGCAACTGCTCTCGCTCATCAACAACATCCTGGAATTGTCGAAGATCGAGGCGGGACGGATAACACTGAACCCCTCAACAGTCGACCTCCATATCCTCTTGAATGACATCCATGTGATCTACAGGAAACGGGCGCAGGCGCAGCACCTCAGCTTCACCTTCGATGTCGCTCCGGAGGTTCCCCGCCTGGCAGTAGTCGACGACGGCAAGCTGCGGCGCATTTTCTACAACCTCATCGAGAACGCGGTGAAATTCACCCACGAAGGCGGCATCAGTATCCGTATCGGCCTTCGCGACAGCAGCGAGGCAAAAAAGAGCCTCGCAGTTGATATTCAGGATACTGGCGCTGGCATTTCCGAAAGCGAAATGGGCAGCCTTTTCAGGCCTTTCACGCAGACGAGCGTTGGAATTGCGACGGGTGGCGGCACCGGTCTGGGTCTGGTGCTCTGTCGTGAGCTGGCCCTATTGATGGGTGGAGATATCAGCGTCACCAGCGAGGCAGGGAAGGGTTCGGTATTCAGCTTCCATGTCGGGATTGGCGATGGGGAGGACCTGGCGATCAATGCAATTAATAAAAAAATGGTTGTAGGGATTAAGGACAGGCGGGAGATCTACAGGATATTGATTGTCGATGACAGACAGGAAAACCGGCAGGTGGTCGCGAAATTCCTGGCCTATGCCGGGTTCCAGACGAAGGAAGCTGTCGACGGCAAAGAGGCCCTCGCCCTCTTCGCCGAATGGGAACCCCAGCTGATCCTCATGGATATGTGCATGCCCGTGATGAATGGCTACGAGGCGACGCGCCGCATCAAGTCGACCGACAAGGGCAAGGAGACGCCGATTGTCGTGCTGACCGCAAGTTCCTTCGACGAGGAGCGGAAAAACGAGATCGCCAGCCTGGTCCAGGGCTATATCCGGAAGCCCTTCCACGAGGCAGAGCTGTTCGCGGTCATCGGGGACGCATTGGGAATTGAATACAATTATGAGGAAGAGGGTCTGACGGCAGCTCCTGGTCAGGACCTGGATAGTGGCCGGACGCCAGAGGAAGACCTGGCAGGACTCCCTGACGAGCTGCTTTCCGAGATGCGCCAGGCCCTGGGCGTAGCCGATTTCAGCCTGCTGTCCGAGCTTATCGGCAGTATCGATGCCGACAATCCGGTACTTGCACGGCGCCTCGCCCTCCTTGCTGACAAGTATGACTTTGACGGCCTCCAGGAGGCCCTGAACCCGAAGGAGCTTGCCAATGGATAAGGGAATGGAACCAGGCCCGGGCGTTCCGAACATCCTCGTCGTGGATGACGTGGCAGCCAATCTCAAACTGCTCGGGGAAATACTGAAAACGGAGGGCTACAAGGTCCGTCAGGTTCCCTCTGGCGAACTGGCGCTGCAGGTGGCGGCCCGGGAAAAGCCGGACCTCATCCTTCTTGACGTAATGATGCCGGGCATGGACGGCTACGAGGTCTGCCGGCGCCTGAAGGCCGACCCGGGACTGAAGGATATACCGGTCATATTCATCAGCGCCTTGGACCGCACCAACGACATCGTCACAGCCCTGGCCCTGGGCGGGGTCGACTACATCAACAAACCCTTCATCGCCGAGGAGGTAAAGGCGAGGATCCGCACCCACCTGCAGATCCACCGGCAGAGTCAGGAACTCCTTGAGCTGAATGCCACGAAGGACAAGTTTTTTTCCATCATCGCCCACGACCTCCGGACTCCCTTTGCAGGATTCTTCGGAGCAACCCAGTTGATGTTCGAAGAATTGCCGCACTTGTCGCAGGAAGAGGTCATCACCTTCGCGAAGGGTCTGAACGATTCTGCATCCAACCTTTACCGCCTGCTCGAAAACCTCCTTGAGTGGGCGCGATTGCAGAGGGGCTTGACGAATTTCGAAGCCCTGCAATTGCCTCTGATGGGTCTGGTCGAAAAGAGTATCGGACATGTTACTGATTCGGCCACTGCGAAGGGAGTACAGATACGGCTTGAAATCCCCAAAGGCCTGGAGGTAGTAGCCGACGAATACATGCTCGAGTCCATCCTCCGGAACCTTGTAACCAATGCGGTGAAATTCACCAGGAAGGGCGGGGAAGTCACCATCGCGGCTACCCAATCAGGCGAAGATTCAGTTAGGCTTTCAATCAGCGATACGGGAATAGGGATGGACAGCGCGATGCTTGTCGGTCTGTTCCGGATCGATGCCCACAACAACCGCAAGGGGACTGAGGGCGAGCCGAGCAGCGGCCTGGGCCTGATCATCTGCAAGGATTTTGTCGAAAGGCACGGCGGCAGGCTCTGGGTGGAAAGCGAGGAGGGAAGGGGAAGCAGCTTTCATTTTGCGCTTCCTTTACGGCCTTCTGCCGTGGCCTAGGCCTCTGGCCTTTCAGGGCCCGAGCCCGTGCTTGCCCTTCATGAGGCCTGCAATTTCAATGAGGCGTCCAGGCGTGTTGAGGGCCGGGTCGTCGAGGACGGCTTCGAGGAGTTCGGCCAGCATGCGGCCCATCACGGGGCCGCGGGGCACGCCGATGTCCGCGAGTTCCTTCCCGCCTATGGCCAGGTCCTTCAGTCCGAGGGTCGAGTCGGCTGCCAGGACCTCCTCGACCCGCGCACGGAGGGCTCCGAGGCTCCTCCCGTCGGTCCCGAAGCCGGTCATGCCCGTGGCGTCGGCGCGGCGCAGGGCGTAGAGCCCTTCGAGGCTTTCCCTGCCGACGCGGGCGACAAAGCGGCGCACTGCCCCGTCCGACCAGGAATCGTTATAATTGAACATATGCTGGGCGACGAGGTGGACGACCGAGTCGATGGTGGCGTTGGGATAGCGGAGCCGCCTGAGCGCCCCTTCGGTCATGGTGGCAGAGATTTCCTCGTGGCGGTGGAAGGTGGGCACGCCGTCGGCTCCGATGGCCTTGGCGCGGCTCTTGCCTACGTCATGGAAGAGGGCTGCGAGGCGGAGCTCGAGGCCGCCCTGCGCTGCGTCGAGGGCTACGAGGGAGTGGTCGAGCACGTCGAAGACATGGCTGCCCTTCTGTTCCACCCCGCGACCCTCGGCGAGTTCGGGAAGGATCCGGACAAGGATGCCCGTATCTTCGAGGATGCGGAGGCCGCGTGAGGGATTCGGGGACATGAGGGTCTTTGACAGTTCGTCGCGGACGCGTTCGGGGGAAAGAGATTCGACAGCTGCGCCCCGCAAGGCCATGGCAGAGAGTGTAGCCGCTTCTATCTGGAAGCCGAGCTGGCTTGCAAAGCGTGCGGCGCGGAGGATGCGGAGCCCGTCCTCGTCGAAGCGCTCGGAGGCCGTGCCGACGGCGCGGATCAGGCACGCACGGAGGTCGGCTGCTCCGCCGTGGGGATCGACGATCCTCCGTTCGAAGGGCTCGTAAGCCATGGCGTTGATGGTAAAATCCCGCCGCGCGAGGTCCTCCTCGATGCTGACACCGAAGCGCACCTGGTCTGGATGGCGGCCATCGCTGTAGCCGGCTTCGCTGCGGAAGGTGGTGGTCTCGATCTCCTGGCCCCTCCACAGGACGGTCACCGTGCCGTGCTTGATGCCTGTCGGTATGACCCGCCTGAAAAGTGCGACAACAGCTTCTGGCCCTGCGTCGGTGGCGGCATCGAAGTCGCTGGCCCTGCGTCCGAGGAGGGAGTCCCGGATCGCCCCTCCGACGAAATAGAGGGAATGCCCGGCATCCTTGAAGACCCGTGCAAATTCGAGGAGCTCGCGGGACAGGGCTAGGGGCGACAAGACAGGGAGGATGGCCATTCCTAGGACATTCCGTGCTGGTTGAAGTATTCCTCGAGGATGTGCATGAGCTCGGCGGAGAATCCGATGACAAGCTTGCTGCGTTGGACGCCGGTGGGGAGCCTGGTCGCGGAGTCGATGGTTCCCGACACGGAGAAGCGGTATTTCAGGAAGAAGAGGTCGATGACGACCTGCTCGCCGACAAGGCGGTCGGGCGAGTTCATGGATTCGAGGAAATCGAGGCGGTTGGAAGCGAGCGAAAAGAGGGCTATCTTCGCCTGCTCCCCACCCTTGCGGAGAACCGCATAGTTGTTATAACCGAGGCGCTTGGCCGTGGTCGGGCTGATCTGGATGAACTTGTCCTTGTAGTCGCCGACCTCGACCTTGAGGCGCTCGACGAGGTCGAGGTAGCGGCCCAGGATCTCCGCGAGATCGGGGGGCATCGGCTTCCACTCGAGGACTATCAGGGCTATGCCCTTCTTGTCCTTCATCGGGCCGATGGCGCTGACGGTGCAGCGGGCAAAGACCTTGATGGGCTGACGCTCGTCGGGGCGCTGGACTCCCAGTGAAAGGCTGGCTACGGAAGCCCTGAAGCGCTGGAAGAAGCTGATTTCATCCAACGAGAAGGAACCGAGGAGGATGGCCTTCGTCATCGAGAACTGCCACGGGACTGTGACGAGGCTATAGGTGTCGAGCTTGAGGACTGTCTGGGACTTTATGACACCTGTATTCGAGAAGGCAAAGGGAGAAAACTGGACTGTCGCGTCGGGGTATGCCTCGATGTAGTTCATTTCCTGCCTTCGTGAATCCGCTTCAATTGACTATTGCGAGGGGGAGGGGGTCGGTCAAGTACGAGGCCCGGGACCATGCCAGCCAGGAAGATGGTCGGTGATTTTCCGATCGGGGCAGGGGTCTGGCGAAGGGCGGAAACCCTTCCCTGCAGAATGGATTCGTCAGGCGCCCCTATGTTTTTGGCGACGCAGAGTCGGGTCTGGGGGGAAAGGCAGGCCAGGCAATCTTCAAGGAGGTGATCGTTCCGGTAGGGGGCTTCGATGAAGATCCGGGTTGCACCATCCTCTGCGATGCCCCGGTCGATGGCGCGCAGGGCAACCCTTCGACCCTCCCTGTCGGAGGGAAGGTAGCCGAGGAAGGAAAAGTGCTGGCCGTCCAGGCCCGAGGCAGCCAGGGCGAGAAAGATCGAGGAGGGTCCGACGAGGGGGATCACTCGTATGCCTCGTTCATGGGCGAGGGCGACGAGGGGAGCACCGGGATCGGCGATGCAGGGCATTCCCGCCTCGGAAATGAGGCCGAGGTCCTCGCCCGCGAGGGCAGGTGCCAGGAGGCGCTCGATCTCCTCCATAGCCGTATGTTCGTCGAGGACCGAGAACTCCACGAGCTCAAGGGCGGGACGCTCGAGGATGGCTGACAGAAAGCGCCACCCGGCGCGCTCTCCTTCGACGACAAAGCGCCGGAGGGTCCTCACCCGGTCCAGGGTGGCGGGGGGGAGGGCTGTCTCGGGGGAGCCGGGAGCTATCAGATTCGGGATGAGCCAGAGGCGGCCAGCTGAGGGAAGCATACAGTTATCGTAGCTTTCCGAGGGCAAGGTCGGCCATCCGGGAGAAGGGTAAGGCGGCGTCGGGATCCAGCTCCCAGGCGGCCTCACGATAGTCGGCCACAAGTGCCACGACCTCCTTCGTCCCGAGTGGAAGGCTCGAACCCTCAAGGCGCGAGTCGAGTTCGGGGAAGCGGAGTCCGCATCTCCCTCCCATGGCGAGGCGGAGATCGACGAGGTAGCCCTTGTCTATCTTGGCGAGGGCGGCAAAGGTCCAGGTGTCATCCCCGGGCCAGCCGGCCTGGCCGAGCTTCCGGACCAGGATGAAGGGCCAGGAGTCCACGGGGACACGTATGCGTGAGATCACCATGACAGGGGGGAGGGCAGGCTTCCCCGTCTCACCGATGAGGCGGTTTACGTTCATCCAATGGCTACCCGAGGGCTCCCTGATTTCAAGGAGGGCATCGAGGCAGGCGAGGGCTGACCAGGAGTCCATGAAGCGCTCGCGACAGGCGAGGTTCCCGCCAAGTGTCGCGAGATTCCTGATTACCGGGTTGGCTATGCCGGCTATGGCCTCCCTGAGTATCGGGGCGATTGTTCCCTGCTTGAAGGAAAGGATCTCCGAAAGCCTGAGGCCTGAACCGAGTTCGACATAGCGCTCGGTACGGGTCACCGTCCGGAGTTCGGCCACATTGTCCAGGAGAGCGATGGAGGGGGGCAGGTCGATGAATCTGCTGCCCTTTTCCCTGAGGATGCCGGTTCCTCCAGCGAAGAGGAGGAGCTGGGGATTCCGTTTCAGGAGTTCGAGGAGCTCGGGGATGCTTACGGGCAGGTGGACTTCACTTGCGGTCACGGGCGTACAGCCTCCGGTCTTTTGCGTCAGCGGCGGCGAGGGCTGCCCGGAGTGTGGTCTCGGGATCGGTGCAGCGGCACTGTACCGAGGAAAGGGCTTCGATGATCTCTGTGCGGTCTGGACGCGTCTGGCCCTCTATCGCTGAGGCGATGGCCAGGATGACTCCGGCATCACAGAAGCCGCAGGTTTCGAGCCCGACCTCGCGGATGCCCTCGGCGACGTCCTTGTACTCATCGGTCTGGACAAAGCCCTCGATGGTGATAACCTCGCGGCCCCTGACCTTGAAGGCGAGGACCATGCAGGCAGGCACGAGTCTGCCGTCCATGACTACCAGGCACTTCCCGCAGGTACCCTTGCGGCAGTCGGCCTTGGCAGCGTGGAGGCCGAAGCTGTCGCGGAGGATGTCGATGAGACGGTCTCCCGACCTCGCGCGGAGGCTTACATCCTCTCCGTTGAGGATGAAGTTGACGATCATGGTTCGGACCGCGCGCGGAGCTTGGCCTCGGTATGGAGGGGCAGACTGGTTATGGGTGCACCGAGAGCCTGCGAGGCGGCGGAGAGGAAGGCAGCAGGGATGCAGTGGAAGGGCAGCTCCCCGATTCCCCGTGGAGGCGTCGCGCGATCGGGGTCTATGAACTCGATGGCCACTGGTACAAGGCTCTTCCTTGTTCCGTGGGAGTAGGAGTAGTAGCCCGAATGGAGGACTCCCCCGGACTCGAACATGACTTCCTCACCCGCGCTCGCCCAGAGCGCATCAAGGCTCGCGGCCCGGAGGGACTTGGCAGCCTTTTCGGTGGACAGGATATGGCCACCGTCGATGCAGAGCCAGAGGCCCGTGGGGCGGGTCTCCCCTGTAAAGGAGTTGATCTCGACCTCGACTACGGCAGCAGCCCAGGCGGCGTTCATGAAGGGGCTGCCCTGCATGCCGGTCTCGGTCCAGGTGAGGCCACGTTCGACACGCGCCGAGGCCTTGGCCGGGATGGGAAGGGGATCCCTGAAGCGGCGCTTCCTGATGGCCTGGCAGACGCGGGTGACGAGCCTTCCTGAAACCGAGATGGAGCGCGACCTGATGCCCGGCCCCGAAGGCGGGGCGAGGTCTGTGTCGGGGGGGATTATTATGATGTCTTCGAGGGGGAGGGAGAGGATCCTTGCAGCCTCACCGCGCCAGAGAGAGGAGATGCCTCCGTCTGGCGGGGCGCAGGTCGAGGCGATCGAGAGCTTCAGGTCCTTGTCGAGGACCGCTTCCATGGAATAGTTGTCGCCCGGATCGTCGGAGGCGAAGATACCGTCGGACTGGAACGCAAAGGCGTAGCCGATGCCCTTCTGGATGCCCGCTGCAGTCCCGCGTTTCCGGAGCAATTCGTACGAAGCATGCCGTCTCCTGAAATCGCTTGCGGCGGCCACGCGCCCGCCGATGCTGCGGACGGGAAGTTCCACGCGGAGGGCTTCGCCCGAGGGATGGGCCATGCCACGGGACAGGACCTGGTCAGACATCCAGGATATGGGATCCTCGTCGATGGCCTCTGCGAGTCGGGTTGCGAGGGCACCGGCAGCGAAGAAGGCGTGGGCTGCACCGAGGCCGGCAAAGGCTCCGGCAGGCGGCGTGTTTGTTGTCACGGCGACAGCCTCGATGCGCAGGTTCGGGCAGTTCCAGGCGCCGATCATGGCCGTCCCCGCCTCGACCAACATGGCCCGTGCGAAGGCAACCCCTGCCCCTATGTCGAGGGTGATGCGGGCATCGATGGCCGAGAGTCTGCCCTGCGAATCAAGGGCAGCGCGCGAGGAGATGATCACGCGCGCTCCCTTGGGGCTGTACAGGAAATCCTCCTCGCGCGTGAAGAGGACGCGGGCAGGCTTCCCTGCCGCACGCGAGGCAAGGGCAGCGTGGCAGGCGAGCATGGAGGGGTACCAGATCTTTCCGTCGAGATGGACCCCGAGGAGGGTAGGGATCACGCGGATCCGGGCAAGATCAGCTCCAAGGGCTGCTGCGACGCACTCCCGCACGTGCGAGGGCCACTGTGTCGCTGTGCGCACTATCACGCGGCCCTGGGTCGACCAGGCGATTGCCCCCTGAGGCTCGCTGTACCAGTGCTCGAGGGTACTCGACCTCCAGGTATCTTCGAGGAGCGTTGTCGCCTGATTGCAGGCTTCGTCCACGTCGCCGAGGCTGAAGCTGCGCCTCGCGACAACCGAGGAGCTCGGGCTCCCCGATCCGTCGAGGAGGGCCGGGAGTTCTTCCCACTCCACCGAGGCTGTCGCTGCGAGTTCGGCGACTATGTTGGGATCGGGACCGACGATCAGCGCTACGGGCTCGCCCTTCCAGCAGAAGGTTCCCGAGGCAAGGAGGGGGATCTTCGAATCGAGGCCGGGCAGGAACTGGGCACCTGGAATGTCCTTCGCGGTGATCATGAGGTAGCCGCTGGGCAGGGTCGGGGACTTGAGTGCGCGGATCCGGCCATGGGGGGCAGGCGCCCGAACATGGGCGACGTTGACGAGCCCGTCCATCACGATATCCGAGAGGGCTATCGCCGAATCGGCTCCATTCTGGGGCCAGGCCAGGCCCTCATGCATCGGCCCCGCCCTGTGACCTGGGCGTGGCCGCCCAGGTTGAGACCGCGTCGATGACCCGCATCATGGCCGTCTCGCCCATGCCAGGCCAGATCGGGAGCGAGACGCTCGATTCGAATTTCGCGAGGGCCAGGGGGAAGGAGGAGGGAGACAGGGAATAGCGCTTCGCGTAGTACGGCATCAGGTGGAGGGGTATGAAGTGCACCGAGGAGCCGATGCCCGCAGCGCTGAGGGCTTCGATGAGACCATCCCTGCGCCCGCGGGTCCCTGGGTCAGAACCGGATACGCGGAGGGCATAGAGGTGCCAGGCGTGGGCCGCGCTTCCGCCTGTCCCCCTGGGTGGAAGGGCAAGGCCGGGCAGGCCGGAAAAGGCAGTGTTGTAACGATCGGAGATGGCGACCCGCTCGTCCCTGAGGCGGTCGGCCTTCGCGAGCTGGACACGGCCGAGGGCCGCGAGGATGTCGGGCAGGTTGTACTTGTAGCCCGCCTCGACGACCTCGTAGTACCAGGCTGCCTTTTTCGAGGTATAGCGGTCCCAGGCTTCACGGTCAAAACCGTGGAGGCGCATCGTCGTCATGCGTTTTGCATAGGCAGCGTTGGCGGTTACGATCATGCCACCCTCGCCCGTGGTCATGGTCTTGGTTGCGTAGAAGGAATAGACCCCGATGTCACCCAGGGTGCCGGCGAAGCCGGCCTTCGTGCGGGAGGGAAAGGCGTGGGCGGCGTCCTCGATGACCGCTATGCCGCGTGGACGGCAGAGCGCCAGGATGGCATCCATGTCGCAGGGGAGCCCTCCGATGTGCACGGGAATGACGGCCTTCACCTTCGGCTCGGCGGAGAGTATTCGTTCTAATTGTGAGGGATCGAGGTTGTAGTCGGCAGTACCGACATCGCAGAAGCGGAGCTCGGCCCCGAGGTGGCGCGCGACAGCAGCGGTGGAAGTGAAGGTGTAGGGTGAGGTGACGACAAGGTCGCCTGCTCCGACCCCGACGGCTTCCAGCGCGAGATGGAGGCCGCTGGTTGCGGAATTGACGGCCAGAGCATGCAGCTCCGCTCCGGAAGGCGCTACAAAGGCCGCGAACTCTGCCTCGAGGGCACGGGCGACCTTTCCGGTGGTCAGCCAGCCGGAACGCAGCACGGCGAGCACTGCCTCCTCCTCTTCGACGCCGATGTGGGGCAGCGCGAAGGGGATGAAGTCAGAACTCGCTTTCATGTTCCGGAACCAGGAGAGACGGCACATATTTCTTCATGATTGCGCGGAGTGCGAGGCGGTTCCTGTAGGATTTGGGCTTTGCGGGGTCGAAGCGGCAGACCGGGGCCACGTCGGCGAGAAGGGCGTCGATGGCGAAGGGTTCGGTCTTCCGCTCGAGGCGGTTGATGCGTGGATACTCGGTCGGCACAAGCGTCTCCTCGGGAGAGAAGAGCCGCTCCTCGACGCGTTCGCCGGGCCTCAGGCCGATATAGTCGATCTTGATGTCCTTGCCCGGTTCGTAGCCGTAGAAGCGGATCATCTGCTCGGCGAGGTCGCGTATCTTCACCGACTCGCCCATGTCCAGGAGGTAGAGGGCGCCGCTCTTTCCGACGCCGCCGGTCTTGAGCACGAGGGAGCAGGCTTCGGGGATGGTCATGAAGTAGCGGGTCGCGTCGGGATGGGTGACGGTCACCGGACCGCCCTTCTCTATCTGTCCCTGGAAGAGGGGGACGATCGAGCCGCGTGATCCGAGCACGTTGCCGAAGCGGACGACCATGAACTCACGTCCTGCAGCGGAGCGGGCGGAGGCGTCGAGGACAAGGCGCTCGGCTACGAATTTGGAAGCGCCATAGGTGGATACCGGCTCGACGGCCTTGTCGGTCGAGATCAGCACAAAGCGGCGAGTGTCCGAAGCCAGGGCAGCCTCCACGAGGTTGCGTGTACCTATGATGTTGTTTTCGATGGCAGCCACCGGGTTGGCTTCCATCATCGGCACGTGCTTGTAGGCGGCCGCGTGGAAGATCGCCTCGCAGCGAAGCCTGGCTATGATGAAGCGGACGTAGTCGGGGTCCTTGAGCTCGCCGATCACGGGAACTATGGATGTCTTCTCGCCGACCCCCTCCTCCTGGAGGAGCCTGAGCTCGCGGTCGATGTTGTAGATCGAGTTCTCGCCGTGGCCGAAGAGGTAGAGCCGCGCGACGCCGGCTGAAAGGAGCTGCCGAGAGAGCTCCGAACCGATGGACCCGCCCGCCCCCGTGATGAGGACGCGCTTGCCCCTCAGGTACTGAAGGCTTTCCCGGAGGCCGATGTTCACGGGGTTGCGGCCAAGGAGGTCCTGGGGATCGATCTCGCGGGCCTGGATGAGGTGGGCATCGCCCTCGATGATCTGCGCGATCGTGGGTACTATGCGTATCCTGGAGAAGCCGGCCTTCTTGAGGAGGGAGTGGAGCTCGCGGAGGGCCTCCCGGGTCGCGCTCGGTATGGCGATGATGGCCTCGTCGGCCGGTTGCCGCGCCACCAGGTTGATGACGTCGCGGATGGGGCCGAGGACGGGAATGCCCTCGATCCTCGTCCCGACCTTCTTGTGGTCGTCATCGAGAAAGGCGACAACCTCGCCGAGGATCCGCTTGGTCATGATTTCGCGGGCTATGGCCCTGCCGGCGAAACCCGCCCCGATTATGTAGATTCGCGCGCTTTCACGATCCATGCTCGCCATTGGTAGAATCCCCACCCTTCGCAACCCCGGCGACGACCTCGAAGCCCAGGTCGATCAGGAAGCCGACCTCGCACATGTCGAGCTTGACCTTGGCCCTGCCCCTGCGCTTGTCAACCTTGACGATCGAGCCCTCGAGGCCACGGAGCGGGCCCTCGAGAACGACGATCCTCTGGTTTTCGTCGAAGGTTACCTTCGATATATCGGCCGATTTTCCGAAGGATATGAAACGCAGAAGGAGACTCTTGTCCCTTTCCACGAGGGGGAGGGGGCTTACTGAATCAGGGAGGAAGCGATAGAAGCCGCGGAGGCGGCGGATCTTCCAGCGGGATTCGGTTTCGAGGGTTTCGGTTTCGAGGAAAACATAGCCAGGAAAGACGTGCCGAAGTATCGAGACCTGCTTGCCAGCCTTTTTTTCCTTGAGCGTCCGCTTGGGGGCAAAAAAGTTCAGAGAAACCTCTGGCTGTGGGCCTATCTTGAGGATGATATCCGCCCGCCTGATGAACTTATCTTCATCGCCAGTCTGAACTTGAATCGCGTAGTAATGCATGGTTGTTGTTCCGCCCGGGGCAGGAAAACTATCATGGACAAGAAGAAGGGACAAGAGCCGATAGCCTCTCCACCCTCGTTTCCTCCATCAAGACTGGAGGAGAAAAGGCCGATAGAGGGTGGGATAAGGAGTGACGCCTGATGTCGAAATTGATGTTGGCTATTCCGCTTCTGGTGTTGTCCCTCGGTCTGGCATCCGCCCAGACCGTTGAGTTGCAGCTTCGCTGTTCCGGGGCCTTCGTGCCGGCTTCCGCACCGAGGGAAATCCAGACGGGCGTCCTTGACCGGCTTTTTGCCGAGGGACTCATCGTCACCACTTCCACGCCAGCGGTCGGTGACTCCCAGGAAGAACTGCAGGCGGCAATGGACGCCTCGGGTGAGGGCAGGGTCGATCTCCTGCTTGTCGTATCGGCGACCTGGTCGCAGGGTGTCACAGCCCGCAATCTCCCGGATTCCTTCACATGGACGGTTTACCGGATCAGCGACCGAAAGTTGCTGGCGTCGGGAATGATCACTACCCAGACAGACGGCATCACGAGGCAGACTGACTCAGCCAAGAACCTCCGCCTGGTCGGGGAATCGATGGCCAAGGCAGCCTTGCCCTCGATGCGGAAAGCCTTTGCAGCACTCTTCATCGAGGATGTCCATACCGCCCGTCGCCTGGGAGTGACGGAGGGAGTTATAGCATGAAAATTCGCATATTCAGTCTGATCGTCCTTGCATCGCTTGGCCTCTCGCTCCAGGCTGCTACCTGGGAAGGCAATGGAGTCGTCGGGGCTTCGGGAGAGTTTCGCGATGGAGGGAACCTCGCTGCCTGCAACTCCTTCCCCCGTGATTCGACAGTCGAGATACGCAACCTGGAAAACGGCAAGGTCACCCGCGTTGTCATCTCAGGCGGAATCGACAATCCCGGAATATTCATAGTCCTGTCGCCCAAGGCCGCCGGGGATCTCGGCATGACTTCCGGAATATCCTCGAGGATTCGAGCAACCTCGATAGCCTTGTTTACCGATGGAGCCACGAAGGGAACAGTGGTCGCTGGATCGGTGGATCCCGACTTCAATCCCAGCCTCCTGGCCGCAGCCGGCAAGGCAGCGCCGACAGGAACTACTGCAGCGACGACCGCGGCCGCAGCACTTCCTCCGAGTGCGGAGAAAAAAGCGCCCGACGCTGCAGCAGCCAGCGGCAGCAAGCTCTTCGAGCCTGAAAAGGCGAGCGTCCTTTCGACTTCTGGCCTGGCTGCACCACAGGCACCAGCTGCTTCGCTTGTGCTTGCAGATGCCCAGATAACTCCCCTGCCAGGACCTGAAACAGCCAGTCTTTCAGGAAGCAGCGCCGCTCCTCCCGCCAAGGATGGGCCTGGTCTTCCTCCCCTCGCCGACGCCGCCGTCCCCAGCATTTCAGTGGAGGAAAAGGCAAGCCCTATCGACTCCGGGAGCCCCGTTGCTGATCCTGTCCCTCCTGACCTTGCCCTGAGCGAAGCCCCTGCAGCACCAGTTGCTACAGAAGGCGCGTCTCCAGCAAGCAGCGAGAGCGGAACCACGGTGGAAATCAAGAGCCTTGAAGCCCCAGCCCTCGCTGAAACCGCTCCTCCCGCAGTTTCCCCTTCCATTGCCACCCTCGAGCCTGGGATCGATCTTGAAAACGAGAGCCCTGGCATCACCGCTCCTCCCGCCGAGGCTCCTGCTCTGGCAAGCCATTCCCTGCCTGACGCACTTCCCGGCGATCCCTCTGCCAAGGCAGCGGAGCCTCCCAGCATCGTGGAGGCAGGCACCGTAGAAAGCGTCGTCGCCCTCGAGGCGACAGCTCCCCGGCCACCCAGCGTAGTGGCGGCCCCACAAGAGCCGGCATCCGGCCCTGCGGTCGCCAGCTCCCGCGCTGCGGAAACAGCGGGAAAGGCCCCATCTGCAGCTGTAGCCAGTCCAGAACCGGCTAAAAAGATCCCAACTGCCATGGAAGCCCCCGCCAAGCCTTCTGCCACCACATCCCTCATCGTCGAAAAGCTCAAGAGCGGAGCCTACTACGTCCAGGTTGGCGTCTATAACAGCGATGCGACCCTCACTGCAGCTGCAGGCAGCTTTGGCTCGAAGTTCCCCGTAACAGCGGAAAAGATAGTCGGGAAATCAGGTACCCAATACCGCCTCTACGTGGGGCCCATTGCCCGAGATGAAAGCGGTATCATGGTGATACGCCTCAAGTCCCTGGGTTTCCGCGACGCCTTCCTCAGGAAGGCTCCGTAGGCCCTGGGCCGATATTCGCAGGAGCCGCTGCTCCATGTTACAGTGCGCCCGGGGGTACCAATGGAAGCCGGGCGCATTGTTTTTCTTGAGGCAGAGATCAGGCGCCACCAGAACCTTTACTACAACGGCGAGCCCGAGATATCCGATGCCGAGTTTGACAGGCTCTGGGATGAACTCCAGCAGGGCGATCCGGGCAATGCGCTTTTTGATTCTGTAGGTCGCGATCTGGCCGATGGCTGGCCCAAGGCCCGACACCTCATACCGATGGGGAGCCAGGACAAGGCCGCGAGCCCAGAGGAGTTCCTGGCCTGGGCCGCGAAGATCGCCCATCCGCTCTGGCTCGTCCAGCACAAGCTCGATGGAGCAAGCATCGAACTCCAGTACGAGCGCGGGCGATTTGTCCGCGCGGTGACACGGGGCGACGGAGAGGTCGGAGACGATATCACGCCCAACGCCCGGAGGATGAAGGGCGTACTTACGATGACCCGCGATTCCTTTTCGGGAGGGGTCCGCGGAGAGGTGCTGATGCGCCGCTCGGTCCATGCGGCCAGGTACGCCGACAAGGCCAACTGCCGCAACGCAGCCAACGGACTGATGAAGCGCAAGGACGGGGAGGGGAGCGGCGACCTGGAGGTTGTCTGCTATGACGCAGTGGGAACCCTGCCTATGGAGGGAAGCAGCCCTTCCGGGGAAGAAGGCCAGTCACCCTTCAGCGACGAAGCAGGAAAGCTCAGATGGCTCTCGCAGCAGGGTTTCGCCGTAGTGGAAGCCAGGGCCTGCGACACAGCCCTGGCCGTGGTCGAATACCGCGCGCGTGTCTTCGATGCCCGGCCCGGCATGGACTATGACATCGATGGCCTCGTCGTGAAGGGTTTCGCCATCGACCCGGAGGACCTTGCCAGGCCCCGTCCCGAAAAGCAGATCGCCTTTAAATTCAGCCTCGAGGAGGCAATTTCCACGCTCATCGCCGTGGAGTGGTCGGAATCGGGGGCGAACTTCACTCCCATCGGCATCGTCCAACCAGTACGGCTTGGTGGCACGACCGTACAGCGGGCAAACCTGTGCAACACAGATATGATCACTACCCTGAATCTCAGGATTGGTTCGCGGGTCATCATGACCAAGCGCGGCGAGATCATCCCCAAGATCGAAGGCCTCGTCGCCAATCCTCCGGACGCCAGGGAAATACCAATTCCGACGGCTTGTTCCTGTGGAGCCAGCCTGGTGGACGAGGGTACGAGGCTCTACTGCCCCAATGAAGCCTGCCCGAAAAAGGAACTCCACCGCCTCGAGAAGTGGCTTGCTGTCGTTGATGTCCGCTCCTTCGGCGTCGGCATCATCGGCAAGCTCCATGCAAGCGGTCGGGTCCGGGAGATAGCCGACCTCTACACCCTCACCATAGACGAGCTGGCAGCCTACGAGCGCATGGGCGAAACGAGCGCGGCCAAGATCCTCCGAAACCTCAGGGCACCCAAGGAGCTCAGCCTCGAGCGCTTTATCGCAGGCTTCGACCTTGACGGCATCGGCGAGCTGATAGCGGGGAAGGCTGTGGCCTCTGGTTACGACAGCCTGGAAAAGCTTCGCGCCGCTACCGTGGAAGAGATCGATGCCGTCGATGGCTTTGCCGAGATCACCGCCAAGGCACTGCTGGAGGGCCTGGCCGCGCTCGCAGATCGGATGGACAGGGTGCTGGAAGCCGGTGTAGTCACGATTGCCGCGCCACGTGCCGGGGGGGCCTTCACGGGCAAGAGCTTCTGCTTTACCGGCGAGCTGGCTTCCATGAAGCGGACCGAAGCCGAGGCCAGGGTGAAGGCCCTGGGCGGGACCTGCAGGGCGGCGGTAACCAAGGGCCTGGCCTACCTCGTCACCAACGACCCGGGCTCAGGCTCGTCGAAGAACAGGAAGGCCCTCGAATACGGGGTCACCATCATCGACGAGGCGGCCTTTCTCGACCTCGTAAACGGGGTCTAGAGCCCATGGAAGAGCCCTGGCATCCCGATGCAAAAGATCCAACTACAATTATCGTACTTATAAAGGTAATACCCGGGGCCTCACGGACTGCAGCCGCAGGGATACGGGTCACTGCCGGGGGGCCGGCCCTCCTCGTGCGCGTAGCCGCCGCTCCGGAAAAGGGCAAGGCCAACGAAGAGCTTGTCGCCTGGCTGTCCGGGGAGCTTGGGTTGCCGAAGTCGGCCATCGTGATCAGGGGCGGGCAGACGGCGCGGCTCAAGCTGGTTGCTGTGCCGGCTGCCTGCGTGGCAAGGCTTGCTGCGCTTGGGGTCTGACCCTCGCTCGTTTGACCGAATCTAGAGGAGGTTCCCATGCCACGAAAACTGGCGAGCATTCAGGGTATCCGTGAGATCCTTCCCATCGAAGGGGCGGACGCCATCGAGCGTGTAGGCATCCTGGGCTGGTACTGTGTTGCAAAAAAGGGCGAGTTCAAAGAAGGTGATAAGTGCCTCTATTTTGAGATAGACTCGCTGTTGCCCGAGTGGCCCGAATACGAGTTCCTCCGCAAGTCTTCATGGAGCGAAAAGGCGGGATGCTTCAGACTCAAGACAGCAAAACTGCGCGGCGCCCTGTCCCAGGGGCTTGCCCTGCCCATCGCGCGCTTTGCCGCCCGGGTAGCAGCTGCCGGTCTGGGTTCGATCGAGGACCTCCCCGCAGGAACGGACCTTACCGATGCGCTGGATGTTGAAAAATACGAGGCCCCCGTTTCCGTGCAGCTGGATGGAAAGGCGCGGGACTTCTCGTGGCCGATCGCGAAATCCGATGAGGTCCGGCTTGAATCCGATCCTGAACTCCTTGCGCAGATGGCAGGCAAGCCTTGGTATGTAAGCGCCAAACTCGACGGAACATCGGCCAGCTTTATCCTGGACCTTCCTGCCAAGCCTGGCGCCGACTGCGAATTCCATGTCTGCTCGCGCAACCTTTCGCTTGAGGAAGATCCGGGAAACATCTACTGGACCCTTGCGCGAAAGCTCGACATCGAAGGGATCCTCCGCCGGCATTTCGCGGCGACCGGAACATGCCTTGCCATCCAGGGCGAACTGTGTGGACCTGGCATCCAGGGCAACAAGCTCGGCCTTTCCGAAGCCAGCTTCTTTGTATTCACAATTGTTGAGATTGAAGGCCATCGCCTCCTGGACCTCGATGCGATGCGCAGCTTGTGTGCTGTCAATGGCCTGCGTACCGTACCCATCCTCCGAGAAGGCGATTCATTCGCCTTTTCAAACCAGGAGCTTTTTGCATTGTCGGAGTACCCCTACCGCGAGGTCTTCCCGGAGGCGCGCAAGGATCAGGAGGGGGAGGGTATTGTCGTACGCGCCAAGGATCAGTCGCTGTCGTTCAAGAAGGTCAGCAACCGCTTCCTGCTCAAGGGAGGGGAGTGACCAGCCCCAAGGGTCAGACTGGATCATCTTCGCAGCCCTCATCTCGGGCGATGTCGCCCTCGGACCGGCGATTTCCTTTCTGGTTTCCTCGCCCACCATGAACATCGCCGCCTTCGTCCTGCTTCTTTCCCTCTTCGGGAGCAAGACCGCGCTGTTGTACCTCGCCTCCTGTTTTACGGTCGCCGTGCTCCTGGGCTTCGCTTTCGGCCGCCTCCGCCTAAGGGATCACGTGAACCCCGCCTTTGCCGACCTCATCGCAGCTCAAGGGCCGGAAGACCGCCAGGTCGCAGGAGCTGGAATGAAAGCAAGAAAAGAGCTGCTGCGCTCACTTGGCGCCTTGCTGCATTTCCTTCCCGTCTTGGTCCTTGCTGCGGCCGTTGGCGCCGGTATCAAGACCTGGCTCCCCGTGGAATGGGTCACCTCACTCGGCTGGAACAACAACGTGCTCGCGGTGCTCCTGGCCACCCTCGTCGGCGCCCTCATATACGCGGATGTCATCGTAATACTGCCTATCGGTTATGCCCTGCTCGAGAAAGGACTCAACCAGGGCATAGTTTTCGCCTTCATGGCAGCGGCGGCGGGAATCAGCCTCCCGAGCCTGATCCTCCTCTCGAAGATCCTCTCTCGCCGCCTCCTCGCCCTCATGGCGGCGAGCCTCCTCGGCAGCCTCGTCGGGATGAAACTGCCCCTTATCGTCTGGCCTTCAGCGCATGGCCCGCCTTGGGATGGCAGCTTTCTGAAATCCTTCCCAATACTGATATTCTCCGGCAAGACCATCGTGGGCGGACTTCTCGGCGGCTGGCTCGCGATCGAGCTTGCCAAGAGGGTCATGGACATGAAGCGACGCACAGGCGATCCCTTCGCCCCTGCCCTGGCCATCGGCCTCGCATTCGGGCGGATTGGCTGCTTCTTGAACGGCTGCTGCCACGGCATCGCGAGCTCGCTTCCCTGGGCCTGCGATTTCGGGGATGGTCTACCGCGGCACCCGACCCAGCTTTACTCGGCTGTTTTCGACTTCGGCCTTTTCGTCTGGCTTTGGTGCCTCACGCAGGAACGTGCACGAGGAGGGGGACCTTTTCAAGCGCTTTCTCTACGCTTTTTGCATTTTTCGCTTTACGATCGAATTCATCAGGGTTACGCCGAAGGATCTCTGGGGACTGAGCGGCTTTCAGTGGGCCACCCTCGGGATACTGCTGCTGTATCTCCTGCCTCGCGACCTCTACGCAGCGATGAAAAAGCGGAGATCAGGGATCGAAAAACCATCGGCTCCCCGGACGACTTGAGTTTCTGCAGCCACGCTCGTCTTGGGGTCAGACCCCGAGGGCTCGTCATCGAGGAAGCCCGTGCCGAGGGTGAACGCGAGGGGAAGCTTGAGGGTGAACGCGAGGGGAAGCGCGAGGCGGCACGGAATTTCATGCAGCTAGGAGTGACGGTGGATATCATCGAAAAGGCGACTGGGCTAAGCCAGAAGGAGATCGAAGGACTTTGATTTTCCGTCGGGCTTCCGGGAAGGACAAGCCAGGGAAACTTGGGGTCAGACCCCCGACTTGATCTTTCGCTTGCTGACATAGGGAGTGGCGGGGTTGATGTCCATGCGCTCCTCTTTCGGATAAAGCACGAGGTCCATGTCCTCCATCGGAACAGAGCCAAGGAGTACCTCGGTCTCGCCGGGCAGGACGGCGGCATTGCAGACGGTTTTCCGGTTCTTGAATCGTATCTCTACAGGGCCAACCAGTTCCAGGTCGGCAAGCCTGCCATCCGCCAGTTCTGCGGTGATAGTGTCGACATGGGGAAGGTCGAGTTGTCGCTTGATGTTCTCGTTGATGCAGAGTTGGTATGCCCCGGAATCGACCAAGGCGCGGACAATGATTCCCCGGACTTTTTCAGGGCTGAGGTAGCCCCCACGGACCAGCGCGAGGTCGTCGGAGCGGATCAATTCAAGGTCAGCATAGATCAATCCCATGCGAGAAGGATGTTCTTCCTCCAGAGATCTGTCAAGGCTGAGGGTCTTACCCCGCCACATTGCGTATACAAGCCCAACGGGGAATAAATAGCATAATAGATATAATGGTCATTTGGATGGATACTCTTCTCAGTGTTGGTGGATAGCCAACACGCGATCCATCACCGAAGGGAGGCAGCAATGTCCGTTTACGCAAGATCGAAGGCGAGGTTCTGGCAGAAACGATGACCCATACTCCAAGGTTTGTCACCAGTTGCTTTCGTCAGACCCTGGCCGACCCTCCGCCGGCACGCTTTTTCACGGTCTCCCTGAATGTGTGCGGACCTTTCATTGCTTGAACAAGCCCGGCCGGCCCGCTAGACTCCTGCCTTCGTCGTTTCCAAGGAGTTTCTTGCATGACTGAAGCCCGTAGCGCCTGGATGGCCATCGTTGCACAGGCCCTGGCAGCCGAATTCGAAGCTCGTGTTCCAGGGCAGCCTGCCCCAAAGGCCGATGAACTCGTTGTCGAAACTCCACCCGATCCTGCCATGGGCGACCTGGGTTTCCCGATGTTTGCGATGGCCAAGGTCCTCCGGGCAGGCCCAGCCCAGATCGCCAAGGCGCTCGAAGCACGAGTCGCGGCTATCCCGGAGGCCTCTGCCCTGGGGCAGGCCAAGGCTGTCGGGCCCTACCTCAATGTGAGCCTGGCGCGTGCCCCCGAGATTGCCCGCGTCCTTGCCGCAGTGCGCTCCCCGGGCTGGGGACAGGGCACGAGCCTTGCCGGCAAGCGCGTCATGGTCGAGTTTTCGAGCCCGAACACGAACAAGCCCCTCCACCTCGGACATCTCCGCAACAACGTCCTGGGTGAATCGGTCTCACGCATACTTGCCGCCGAGGGTGCCGAGGTCCGCAAGGTCAACCACATCAACGATCGTGGCATCCACATCTGCAAGTCCATGCTCGCCTATATGAAAAAGGGCGAGGGCAGGACACCCGAGGACGAGGGCCTCAAGAGCGACCACTTCGTTGGTAAGTACTATGTGCTTTTCGGCGAACTCAAGGCCGAGGCCAAGGACATCGAGGCCGAGGCCCAGGAACTACTCGTACAGTGGGAAGCCGGCGAGACGGCGGTCCGCGAGCTGTGGAAGCGCATGAACGAATGGGCAGTCAGCGGCATCAAGAAGACCTATGCCAGGACAGGCAAAGGCTTCGACCTCTACGATTACGAAAGCGACACCTATGAACTCGGCCGCCGCTTTGTCCACGAAGGCCTGGCGAAAGGCATCTTTTTCAAGGCAGAGGACGGATCCGTCCAGGTCGACCTCGAGGATGTGGGCCTCGACAAGAAGGTCCTTCTCCGCAAGGATGGGACGAGCATCTACATCACCCAGGACATCGGAACGGCCATCGAGCGCCATGAATCCTGGCCCCACGACAAGCTTATCTACGTTGTAGCCAGCGAGCAGCAGTACCATTTCAAGGTCCTCTTCGAGATCCTGAAGCGCCTCGGTTTCGAGTGGGCCCGCGACCTCCACCACCTTTCCTATGGCCTCGTAAACCTGCCCTCGGGCCGCATGAAGACGAGGGAGGGGACTGTCGTCGATGCAGACGACCTCATCGACGAGCTGTCGCGCCTCGCCGTGGCCGAAATCGAGGCCAAGGGTCGCGAGGACTCGGTGGGCGATCTTGCGGGAGTGGGGGAAAAGATAGCCCTCGGTGCCCTCCACTACTACCTTCTCCAGACTGCGCCCGCCAAGGACATGCTCTACGATCCCGAGGCTTCCCTTTCCTTCAACGGCGATACCGGACCCTATATCCAGTACATGGGCGCCCGGGCTTCTTCCATAATCAGGAAGGCTAACAAGGGGGAGGGGACCCACGTGAATGGCACACCAAGGCCTGCCAAGCTGGAATCCGATGCCGATTGGGCCCTTGTCCGACGGGTGGCTGCCTTTCCCGGGGCCATCGAGGCTGCGGCTGCCAAGGTCGATTCCTCGATCGTCGCCAACTATCTCCACGACCTTGCCCAGGACTTTTCCACCTGGTATCGGGACAATCCCGTGCTGGCCAACCCCGACGCGGACCTCGCAGCGAGCCGCCTCGAGCTGGTGATAGCCGTCCGGGCAACCTTCGCAGCCGCTGCCAGGCTGACCTGCATTCCCTTCCTCGACGCAATGTGAGGAAAGGAATTGCCGTCCTCGATTGACACGCGAGGGCGGATTGTTGTATTAGTTTGCGTCCTATCGTTATTGATGTGCCGAGGTAGATGATGTACGCAGTTGTTGAGATCTATGGAAAGCAGTATCGCGCCGATGTGGGTTCTACCCTCTCGGTCGATCGTTTCGATGCCGAAAAAGGCTCGTCCGTCACCTTTGACAAGGTCCTCCTTGTTTCGGGTGACTCGGTCAAGGTCGGCGCTCCCTACGTGGCTGGCGCCTCGGTGAAAGCCATCGTCCAGGACGAGATCAAGGCTGACAAGGTCATAGTGTTCAAGTACAAGCCGAAAAAAGACTACCGGGTTACCCAGGGCCATCGCCAGAAGTACACGGTCATCAAGGTCGAGGAGATCGTCGGCTGATTTCCTTCGAAGTCGCGCTCTGGAGGGCGTCATGATCCGGGTCAGGGCCAGGATCGACAATGACGGCCTTCTTCTCGATTTCGAGGCCAGGGGCCATGCCGGACAGGGTCCGCAGGGTTCCGATATCGTCTGTGCGGCATTCACCGTGCTTGCCCGGACTTGCTTTACAGCCCTTGGGCGGCTCCCTGGAGCAGTCGTGGAGGGCAGGGCCCCGAGGCCCGGCGACCTTGACTTCCATGTCGAGGCCATGCCGGACTCCGAACGGGACAAGGCGCTCGGCATGAGCGCCTTTCTCCTCGAGGGGGTGGCCGCGCTTGCGAGGGAGTATCCCTCGGGGGTCGGTCTTTCGATGGAAGCTTTACGGAGGGATTGATATGGCACACAAGGGCGTCAACGGTCGCGATTCCAACCCCCAGCATCTCGGGGTCAAGGCCTACGGAAACCAGACGGTAACCGCCGGGTCCATCATTGTCCGCCAGCGCGGCACGAAGATCCAGGCAGGCATCAATGTCGGCATCGGCAAGGACGATACGCTCTACGCCCTCGTCGATGGCATGATTTTCTTCAAGGAATACAAGGGCAAGAAGTACGCAGGCGTTCAGCCTCCCGTCGCTTCAGCGGAATAAATTACGGGCGAAAACGCTCTCGCCTTGAAAGTCGGCCATCGTGCCGATCTGGAAGCCGCCGCGACCTCCTTCGGGAGGGATGGGGCGGCTTCTTCATCTTAATAAGGTCGATTCAATGATCAGGTTCGCCGACGAGGCAACGATAATCGTGAGTTCCGGCAAGGGAGGCGATGGCTGTATCGCCTTCCGCCGCGAGAAATATGTTCCGATGGGTGGGCCGGCGGGCGGCGACGGAGGAAGGGGCGGCGACGTCATCTTCGAGGTGAGGCGCAACCTCAGGACCCTCGCCCACCTCCGCTACCAGCAGACCTTCAACGCCCAGAACGGCATTCCCGGCATGGGGAAAAACCGCTACGGCAAGGACGGCGAGGATACCATCATTCCCGTGCCTCCGGGGACAATCATCAAGGACTTCGAGTCGGGTGAGGTTATCAAGGACTTCGGCTTCGAGCGGGGAATCCCGGGCGCAGGCCGGCTCGGTGGTGCCAAGCAGGCTGCCCGCGACGGGGACACGGAAGCTCGCTGGACCTTCCTGAAGGGCGGCAAGGGCGGCTGGGGCAACTCCCATTTCGCCACAAGCGTGAACCAGGCCCCCCGCATTTTCCTGCCCGGAAAACCAGGGCGCTCCATCAAGCTCCGCATTGAACTCCAGCTCATCGGCGACATCGGCTTTGTGGGCTTCCCGAACGCGGGCAAGTCCTCCCTCCTGGACCGTTTCACCAATGCGCGGCCCAAGATAGCGCCTTATCCCTTTACGACCAAGATTCCCAACCTCGGCATGCTCCACATCCACGAGCGTGACATCGTACTGGCTGATATCCCTGGCATCATCGAGGGCGCCAGCGAGGGCGCTGGCCTGGGGATACGCTTCCTCAAGCATATCTCCCGGACTGCGGCCCTGGCCTTCCTCATCGACCTCTCGGACGAAAACTGGAAGGAAGCCTTTGGGATCCTCCTCGAGGAACTCCGCTCCTTTTCACCCCTCCTCGCTGACAAGCGCCGGATCGTGATCGGCACCAAGCTGGACCTTGAGGAAACCGAGGGCAGGCTGGCCGAACTGACTGCCCTCCTTCCCGGTGAACAGGTCGTGGGTATTTCCGTGTTTAGCGACGAGGGCCTCGACGCTCTCAAGGAAATTTTCTTTTCCATGGTGATTGAAGCCGAGGCTGAGGCCGGAAAGACCTCCAGTACTGACGATTTCTTTTTTGCGGATGTTTCAGGGGAGGCCGGAGAGGACCCCTTGGCTGGGATCGATGCGGACGAGGAGGCGGGGGAATGACCGGGGGACCCCTGAGGGTCCTGGTTTTCGGAGGCTCCTTCAACCCTGTCCACTGGGGCCATCTCGCGCTGGCGGAGTCCGTGCGCGAAGAGTGGGGTTATGACCTGGTACTCCTGGTGCCCGCGTCACGGTCGCCTTTCAAGGACGGGAGGGCTGATCCGGGGCCACAGGAGCGCCTGGAGATGCTCAGGCTAGCCTGTGCCGACAATCCCGGTTTCAGCGTCGACGACCGCGAACTCCTGCGCGGGGGGACATCCTTTACAATTGATACGATCAGGGAGCTTGTGAAGGAGGGCTGGGTTGCGGGGCGGCCCGGCCTACTTCTCGGTGACGACCTTGTCGACGACTTCCCGAAATGGCGTGAATGCGAGGCCCTCGCATGCGAGGCCCAGATCATCGTAGCCAGGAGAAGCGGCCCGCTTGTGGAGGCAGCCTTCCCTTGCAAGGTCTCGGCCAACAGGGTCATCCCCGTCTCTTCGAGCGAGATCCGGGAACGCATCAAAAGTGGCAGGAGTATCCGCTACCTGGTTCCCGAGGCGGTCCGCCTCCACATCGCTGCGAGGGGACTCTATGCCTGAGCTTCTAGAGATGCCCGGGAATGGCCAACCCGCCCTCCAGGACCTCGCCGTGGCCCTTGATAGCAGGATAGATGGCTGTATGAATCGCCGTCGGGCTGCGCATAGCCGTTCCGTCGCGGACCTGGCAGCAGGACTGTGCCTCCGGAACGGCCTCGACCCCCTGGCGGGCAGCGTCGCCGGACTGGCCCACGACCTTTGCAAGGAGTTCGACAGAGCCATGCAGGAGGGTCTGGCACGGGCCTGGGCCCAACGATCGGGTGTGGGTCAAAGGATTTCCTCCCTCCTCGGAGGCGCACTCATGCATGGTCCCGCAGCGGCTGAGCTTCTGGCCAGCGAGTATGGACTCGAGGACAGGGATATACTCGAAGCCGTAGCCTTCCACACTGTCGGAGCGCCCGGCATGGGGGCCCTTGCGCAGATAGTCTATGCGGCCGACAAGCTTGAGCCGGGCAGGCGCCACGTCGATGCAGCTTTCAGGGAAAGCTGCCTGGAGCTGCCTCCAGATGAGCTTTTTTCTGAGGTACTTTCCGACTCGGTCCGCTGGCTTCTCAAGGAGGGGCTACCGATTGAAGAAGGGAGTCTGGCCATGTACCATGCCATGAGGAAGAGAAAACCCAAGCCATGAGAAAGCTGCCCTTTGACAAAAGCTCCCTCCCCCTCCTCGCGATCATCTCAATCTGCGTGGCTATCGTCGTCTTTCTTGCCATCAAGCTCGCCTCCAATCCCGTCATAGATGCGATGAAGGGCGACCGCATCCTCAACCTCCTGGTGATCCTGGAGGAAGAGGGGCATCCGGTAGCGACTGAGCTCTTTTTCTATTACCCCGCGACGGGGAAGGGCGCGGTCCTCGATATCCCGGGCGACACGGGACTCATCCTGAAGAGCCTCAAGCGCGTTGACAGGATTGACTCCGTGTACCAGAAGGGCCGACCGCAGGTCTATCTCCGTGAGATCGCCTCGCTGACCGCGACCGAGGTTCCCCTCTGGATTGTCTTTGACGAAGCGGGCATGGCACGGACTGCGGACTATCTCGAAGGCATCGAGGCTTTTATTCCGACGCCGGTAAGCCAGGAAGGGCCGCCCCGTATCTATCTTCCCTCGGGAACGACGCTGCTGGACGGCGACAAGATGCTCCAGTACGCGGCCTGGGTACCCAGCGACGAGAACGACTCCGACGCGGCGTCTCGGCGCCAGAAGGTTTTCCAGAATTTCCTCAGGCGCATAGCCCTCAAGGCGGATTGGTTGTCACAGCCTGAAGTCTTCAAGTCCTGGGCCGGCTCCATCCGGACGAATGTGGGAATCGACGGGCTCGGCCAGTTTGTCCGCGAGCTGTCGCGCATCGACATCGACCACATCCTCCAGCAGCGGATTACCGGCACCAAGCGTGCCGTGGACCGCAAACTCCTGCTCTTTCCCCACTACGATGGCGATCTGGTCAAGGACATCGTGAAGCAGACGCTGAACGCGCTTGTGTCTTCAGGCACCGCGCTGGCGGACAAGATCTATTCGGTCGAGATTCTCAACGGAACGCCCCTCAAGGGCCTTGCAACTCGCACCGCAGAGATCGTTCAGAGCTTTGGCTTCGACGTAACCTCGGTCGGTAATGCCGAGCGAGAGGACAATGAGGCGACCAGGATTTTTTATAAGGCCGGAAATGCTGAAACGGCCAAAAACCTCGCTGACGTCATACAATGCAAGTCGATCGACCCGGATCCGGGCAACATCTCACATACCGACGCCGACTTCACGATACTGCTCGGCGCGGATTTCAACGGGAGGTACGTAATTGGCCACTAGCAGGGAAATCGCGGGCGACATCGGGACGCTGCTCGCGGAGCACCGGGGCGGCGCCGTCGTCCTCCTGGATATCGCGATACAGTCGGGCTGGACCGACTGGTTTGTGATCGCGACGGCAACGAGCACTACGCACCTGCGCGGTCTTGCGAAGGCTGTCGATGGCTACGCCTCAGAGCGGAAGCTATCAGTGCGAGGCGGCTCCTCGATAAAGGATGATGAAGAGTGGGTCCTCCTTGACATGGGGGATGTCGTCATCCACCTCATGAGCGAAAGAGCCAGGGCATTCTATGAACTCGAAAAACTCTGGTTCCAGGCCGAGGCGACGACCATCAGTGCTCCCCAGGCACCTCAGGAGCTTCAGGCAGCTCGGCCGGTCTAGCACCAGGACAGGTCCAGCTGGAAAAAGTACGGCCGGTCCAGAGGACCGGCCGTCGCTTGTCAGGGATATCAGTCGCGCCTTCGGCGCCCGCAGCTCATGATTCCAGCTTACTCGTCGAAATCGTCGTACTCGACCCCTTCCTCATCCTCATATGCATTTTCCCCGTCGAGGTCATCATCGTCGAGATCGTCGTCGAAATCGTCGTCGAAATCGTCATCGTCGTCATCAAGGTCGTCCCCATCCATATCATCGAAGTCCTCATCCTCTTCGAAATCGTCATCCTCGTAATCACCGTCCTCATCGCTGAGCCGGAGGCGGGGAGATATGGGGAAGGGCATGGCCAGGTTGCTTGAATCACCATCGGTGAAAACACCGAGCAATGAAAGCTCTGGCGTGGAATCACAGGATTCTGATGTATTCACGGCTCTCTCCTCCCGCGCTGATGAAGTGGATGTGCATCCGCATCAATCGCTTTCCCGAAGACAGGGGCGACACCCCCATCCAGAATGTTTTGAAAATCTAAGAGCGGAGACAAGCTTCTGTCAACTACGATTCGCGATAAGTTATAGACGGATTTTCCAACAGCCCCATTTTCAGTTTTTTCCAGGCTTCCGGGCTGACTGGAGGGTCAGGGGGCCAGAGAACTTCCTCCTCGGATGCTTGAAAGTATTCATGCCCTTGTATAGAATACACCCCCGTCGGTCTTGTGGGAGTCGCGATCAGGTCTGGCGATTTCCGGATCCTGCCGAGTGCTTTCCTGGCCCCGAACAATCCTTGGGACGTCGGCAAGCGGTAAGCCACCGGACTTTGGCTCCGATATTCGCAGGTTCGAATCCTGCCGTCCCAGTCAGATCAGAGTTTTCAGCTTGTAAGGAGTATCAGAATGGAACACCGTCTGCTCAACGCCCAGATCCGCAAGGAAACGACGAAGGGCGAACTGCGCTCCCTGCGCGTGTCGGGAAAGATCCCCGGCGTCATGTACGGCGGCGGCAAGGACGCAACGCGGCTCTTTCTTGACGCAGTCGAGTTCAAGAAGACCTCGCATGGGCTTTCGGAGAGCACCATCTTCAATCTCTCCCTGGACGGCAAGATAAGCGAGGTGTTCATCAAGGAGCACCAGCGCGACGTCCTTTCCGGCCACATCATCCATGTGGATTTCCTTGAACTCGTGTCTGGCCGCGCCATCCACGCCAGGGTTCCCATCAAACTGGTCGGTTCCTCGATCGGTGTCCGCAACGGTGGAATCCTCGAGAATCCAGCCCACGAAATCGAGGTCGAGTGCGATCCCCGCTACCTCCCCGAGCATATTTCAGTCGATATCGCCAACCTCGAAGCCAATCACTCGATACACGTCCGTGATCTCCCGGTTCTCGAGCACGTGCGAGTGCTGTCGAGCCGCGATCTGGTCGTCGCACTTGTCAAGTTCGCCAAGGCAGAGCTTGTCGTCGAGGCAGCTCCTGTGGCCGCGGCAGCTACTCCCGCTACGCCCGCCGCTGGCGCAGCAGCCGCACCGGCGACAGCTGCCGAAAAGGAAAAGAAATAGAGTCGCCCCTGACCCGGCTTGGCGTTTCCGTTCCCGGGATCAGCCAGGTAGAGCTGGGATCAGAGCTTACAGAGAAGGTGGGAGGGCAGCCTCTCTCCTTCTCTTTTTTTTCAGCCTGCGCAAAGGGGCTTTATGAACGCGGCGTCCGGAGTACTAGCCTGAGGGCTGGGCTCTGATGGCTTCGAGTGATCGCGAGCCGGATAGGGACCTCGAAAAGAAGGTGCGGACTTTTCTCGAGCTCCAGGGCCTCACGCTCACAACCCCTGCCCTGGTCGGCTTTTCGGGGGGGCCCGATTCCACTGCCCTCCTGGAAGTACTTGCGGCCCTTGGAGCGGGTCCCCTCCGCATGGTCCATGTCGATCATGGACTCAGGCCCGAAGCCGAGCGTCGCGCAGAGCGTAGACTCGTGCGGCAGGCTGCCGCGCGTCTCGGGCTAGCCCTCAGCCTCGTCGTGCTCGCTCCGGGCCTGGTTGAAGCCCATGCCCAGCGGGAGGGCTCGGGCATTGAAGCCGCAGCGCGGACCCTTCGCCACAGGGCCTTTGCCCGATTGATGCGGAAATACGGCTGCCAGCGACTCTACCTCGGCCATAGCGCCGATGACAGCCTTGAACAGCTGCTCATGAGCCTCCTCGGCGGTGGCGGCGGAGTCGGACTGAAGGGCATAGCCGCGGTAGCCGGGTCCATTGTCAGGCCACTTTCCGGCATAGGGAAACAGGAAATCCTCGCTTTTCTTGATGCCCGGGGTCTCCCGTATTCGCTTGATTCCACCAATAGTGATCCGCGTTTTCTCAGGAACCGCGTCAGGAACGAGCTCATTCCCCGGCTTGATGATGCGTTCCCGGGTTGGAAAAAGACTGCCCGGGGCATTTCGGAACGACTGAGGCGCGACGATGAAGCCTTGGCAGCCGTCACGGCGGAAGCCCAGGCGCGGCTTTGCCGTCCTGCGGCTCCTGCCCGGGAAGGTGATGATGGACAGGCCTGGGATGGCCCAGGCTTCAATGCCCTGCCTCTGGCGATGCGACTCAGGCTTCTTGCTGCAGCCTGTTCCCGCCTGGATGGAACCTTGCCCCTGGGTCATCGCTTTCCGGGAGGACGTGTATCCAATGGACTCTTGCGTGCGGCCTGCCGAGCCTTTGAGTCAGGGGTCTCCTGCGAAGGGCATGGGCTCCGCTTCTCCAGCGAAGGAGCATCGCTGCGTGTCTCGAGAATACTTGATCTTGCGGCTGCTGCCGGGTATTTTGTAGTATTGGAAGAACGGGATGTCGGAATCGAGCATCGTTTCGCTTCCGGAATCAGGGTATGGAGCGCCTGGGAGCATGGTGAAGGTCCAGGCGCAGCACTCGGTCTTGATTCCGCCAGTCTGGATTTTCCTGTGGTACTACGTTCGCGGAGGGCCGGCGACAGGATCGAAGGCAGCTCCGGCTGGAAGCTGGTGGATCGCCTCCTTTCGGGGTGGAGCATTCCTCGAGAGCTGCGCGCGTTAGTCCCCATTGTTGAGGACCGTCGCGGCATCGCCGCTGTGTTTGGATCCTGTTACGCCGCCGGAAAGACCGGGGCTCGCTACGACCTGCGGATCGCCGGAAGGGGTTCGCGGCTTGTGGTTTTCGCGAAAGGAAGGTAGTGCCTTACCATGGATTTTGATGACCAGAACAAGAGCCCCCAACGCAAGGATGGCAACCAGCCGGAGGGGCCATTTCGTGGGAACAAGGCGGCCCTCGCCGTCTTCCTCGCCCTCGCCGTCCTTTTTTCCGCCCTCTTCTTTACAGGAGAACGTGACAATTCCCAGGAAATTCCCTACTCGGCCTTCCTGACCCACCTCAACCAGGGGGATGTCGATACAGTTAAGATCCTCGACCAGGTCGACGTCAAAGGGACGCTCAAGGGAAAGTCGGGGGCGACCTCGCTGTTTTCGACGCGCATTCCCTATGTCGACCTCACCCTCCTGGAAAAGCTCCGGGAAAAAGGCGTAAAGATCTCCGGCGGCCAGAGGCAGGCCACTCCCTTGCAGATCCTCCTCGAGGCCCTTCCCTGGCTCTTCGGGTTCTTCATCCTCTGGATGATGCTCAGGCAGGTGCAGGGCAACAACAAGGCCTTCACCTTCGGAAAAAGCAAGGCCAAGCGCTATGTCGAGCCAGCCAAGAAGACAACCTTTGCAGACGTGGCAGGACAGCTCGAAGCCAAATACGAGCTCGAGGAAGTCGTCGACTACCTCAAGAACCCCCAGAAATTTGTCAAGCTCGGGGCGCGCATCCCCAAGGGTGTCCTCCTTGTGGGCATGCCGGGTACAGGCAAGACCCTCCTCGCCAAGGCTGTTGCCGGCGAGGCGAATGTGCCCTTCTTCCACATGTCAGGTTCGGACTTTGTCGAAATGTTCGTCGGCGTCGGCGCAAGCCGTGTGCGTGACCTCTTTGAGCAGGGCCGCCAGAAAGCTCCCTGCATCATTTTCATTGACGAACTCGACGCGGTGGGGCGCACGCGCGGGGCTGGCTATGGTGGGGGCCACGACGAGAGGGAGCAGACCCTCAACCAGATGCTTGTGGAGATGGACGGCTTCGAGACCAAGGACGGGGTCATCATCCTCGCAGCCACAAACCGCCCCGACGTCCTCGATCCTGCCCTGCTCAGGCCGGGGCGCTTTGATCGTCAGGTCATCGTGGCCATGCCCGACGTCAAGGAACGCCTTGATATCCTCAAGATCCACATGGGCAAGGTACCCGTGGATCCGGCCATCGACGCCAGGCGCATCGCCCAGGCTACCCCGGGCACCAGTGGCGCCGATCTAGCCAACCTGGTCAACGAGGCTGCGCTTTTCGCGATCCGCAAGGGCAAGGAACTCGTGGAGATGTCAGACTTCGAGGATGCCCGCGACAAGGTCATGATGGGCGCTGCGCGAAGGAGCCTCTTCATCACCGATGATGAAAAGCGGGCTACGGCCATCCACGAAGCGGGCCATGCCCTTGTCACGTATTTTGTCGATCATGCCGACCCCCTCCACAAGGTGACCATCGTTCCCCGGGGCCGTGCCCTCGGCCTGGCTATTTCCCTGCCCGAAAAGGATGCCTATTCGCACTCCAAGGGCTGGCTACGGGACTACATGGTCTTTGCCTTCGGGGGCTTCGCCGCCGAAAAGATCGTCTACGGGGAGACCACTACTGGCACTGCCCAGGACATACGGCAGGCAACCGACTTTGCACGCCGTATGGTCTGCGAGTGGGGCATGGCCGAGTCGATGGGACCCGTTGCCTATGGACAGGAAGAGGAGCCGATCTTCATCGGCAAGGAGATCGCGCGTCACAAGGACTACTCCGAAGACACGGCCATGAAGATCGACAACGCGATCAAGGACTTCCTCGACGAGGCAGTGGGCCGCTCGATCAAGATCCTCACCGAAAACCGCGACAAGCTCGAAAAGCTTGCCGATGAACTCATCGTCCGCGAGACCCTCCTCGACGCGGACATCAGGACCCTCTTCGGCTTCCCGGAACGGAAACGGGCGGAAGAACTGGCAGCCCACTGAGGGCTCCGGAACGGGCCGCGGCGATGATGGAATGATGAGCCTTTACTTTTCGCGGCCATGGTTCTCATTGATCGTCCTCGCTGCGGTCATGGGTGTTCACCCAGTCGGCGCGGAAGGCTCGGCGATTGACGCCAATGCCCTCGCAGGCTGGACAGGCGCGGCCAAGGCCTTCCTTGATGCGGGGAACTATGACGAAGCCCAGGAACTCGCCGTTTCCGGTCTCGAGGCCGATCCGGGCAATGCTGACTTTCTTTTCATCTCTGCCAAGGCAGGCTATAGATCCAGCGGTCCTGAGGCTGGGCTGGTGCACCCTGCCCTCGATGCTGTCGCCGCCGCCCTCGCTTCCGGTCGCCTGTCCCAGATGGACCGCGATGCGGCGATAACCTTCCAGGCCAGCCTGCTGTCGCGGCTCCACCGCTGGAATGAGGCGCTCACGCTCCTCGGCCGCCTCGGGCCAGCGCCCGATGCCGAGGCCTGGCTCCTGAAGTGTTCCCTGCTGCTTGCCATAGGGCAGAGAGATGCTGCCCTCCTCCAGTTCGAGCGCGCGGTTGCCTCCTTTCCAACAGATCCAGGCTTCCCGCGCCTTTTCTTTTCCTCCGGGGCCTTTTCTCCGGGACCGCGAACCGAGCGGCTCGCGGCGCTCTGGCGCCGCTCCTTCGACCGATTGTCCTCCGCCGATCCTGATATCGTCATTCCGATGCTCGAAGCCCTGCCAAGCCGCGAGGCCAGGCGGAACCAGCTTGCAGCCTACCGCGTGATGGGAGGAAAGGCGGGTATCCCGGAACTCATCGAATACGGGGTCCTGGATTTCAAGGCCGGGATCGCCGAGGCCCTGCCTCCCACGGGGCAGGTAGAACTTACGACCCTGCGCCATCTCGCGGGGCTGCTCCGCGATACGGGGGATGCTGCGGTCTTGGCTGCTGCGCTTTCGGGCTTTTCGGGCAGCATCAGCGAGGACGCCGACGGCGATTCCTTCGCCGAGGCTGTGACGACCTACGACTCGGGCCAGCCCTCCTCATGGCGGCATGATGCGGACCAGGACGGCGCCTTCGAGCGTGCCTTGGACTTCAGGTACGGCGAGCCCGCAACGCTGTCTGTCGCAGCGGATGGAGCCAATTGGGTTTTCAGCTACGAGGGCTATCCGCGCCTGGGAGCTGCGGTCCTCGACACGATCGAGGGGTCCCGTTCGGTCTGGATCCTCGCTCCGGAGGTCCTGGCCCTTGCACCCTTCCGCCTGGGGGCGGTCGAGGGAATTACCGGCTCCTTTATCCTGCCGATGGCTACAGAGGCACGGCTCCCCTCTGAGTCTGCCTTGGCCGGGGCAGCAGTCAGGCTTTCGGTCTCGACCCTGTCTGAGACCCTCGAGATCGATCTGGAAGGTGGCAAGGCTGTTACTGCAACTGGCTACCTATCCGGAGGCATCCTTTCGCGCATCGAGTACCGCGATGGGCGCCCCCTGCAGGAGAGACTCGACCAGGACGGCGACGGTCGCTTCGAGAGCCTCCTCGTCCTCGATCCAGGCTCCGATCCAGCACGGCCCGTAGTTCGCGAGACGAGGTCCGATATCGATGGTGATGGCTACGCTGAGTTTGTAGAACTTCTCGGCCCGCCCCTGACCAGGAGCTGGGATCCGGACGCGGATGGACGGGTAGACATCCGCGAGACGAAGCTGCTGGACGGCAGCCTCAGACGCGAGTTTTCGAGCCGTGGCGACGGGATTTTTGACGAAAGCGTCCTCGTTTCCTCTGACGGTACTGCCCGGGCCTTTGGCCGCGGGGGTCGTTCCATTCCGGTCCTGCCTGACAGCAATCCATCGATCCGCTGGGTCGGGCAGATGCCCTTCGACCTCGGTCCCGGCTTTGTTCCACACGAGGGCGAGTATGAGGTCCTGGGCATCAGGTACATCCTGTACCCCCTGGGGAAACTCTGGTTCGCGGAAGTGCGCCCGTGAGGGCCGCCTTCCTGCGCCCTGCCCTGGCTGCAATGGTGGCCTGCGGCCTTCTCGTGATTCTGTCAGGCTGTACCAGCCTTCCCAAGGGCCTGATTGCTCCAGCTCATTACGGCGAAGCCAAGCAGGCAGAACTCCGCAAGCTGGCCGAGACAGACATGCCCAAGGCTATCGAGGGTCTGGTCGATCTTCTCGGGATTCCTGAGGCAGCGTCTGGGGAAATCAGGTCTTCGTTCAAGGCCCTTCTGTCAGAGCTCCTGGCTCGGTTTGCTTCGGACTACAGCAGCGCTGTTGCTGGTGGAAAACTGGACAGGGCCCTTAGCCTGCGCCTTTCGCTCCTGGCCCTCGGAGGAGACAGGGAAGCGTCAGCCTGCCTTGATGCCGTCGGACGCTCCATCGTGGCAGAGGGAAGATCTGGTCTGGCACAGGAGGAGCTTGCAGCTGCGGAAAAGGCAGCAGGTTCAGGATCCTTCCCACGGGCCGAGCAGCTTCTCCGCGCCCTGCTCAGGGACCTTCATGAGACCGTGGATGGCGATCCTGGACTCGGACAGCGTGCCCAGGCTCTTGCAGGCCTTCTCGGCCTCACATGGTCCAGCCTCCTTGAGGGGTCCCACGCGCTTCGGCTCAGAGCCCAGGAACAGGCAGTTCTGCCTGCTACTGCAGTACCGACCCTCCGCTCCCTCGAACCCTCAATGGTCGCCACAGTCGTCAAGGGCGTCGTAACGGTCAGGGTGGACCGGGGCATCAAGATCGAGCAGGGTGTGGGCACCCTCGACCGCATGATCGGCTCGGGCTTTTTCATCGACAGCCGTGGCTACCTCATTACCAATTACCATGTCATCGCAAGCGAGGTCGATCCGACCTATGAAGGCTTTTCGCGTGTCGCCCTCAAGCTGGCAGGGGACAGCGATTCCCGCATACCTGCGAAGGTCATAGGCTGGGACCCCCTCCTTGACATCGCGCTTCTCAAGGTGGACATGAAGCCGGGCTATTCCTTCCGCATCGGGAGGTCGGGCCTTCCCCCCCAGGGTCAGGCTGTCTACGCCTTCGGTTCGCCGGCCGGCCTTGATTCCACTATTACCTCGGGCATTGTCTCGGCAGTGGGTCGCAAGTTCCTCGAATGGGGCGACGTGTTCCAGATCGATGCCGCCCTCAATCCAGGCAACTCAGGCGGCCCCGTCCTCGACGCTGACGGTGAGGTCCGCGGCATCGCCTTTGCGGGCCTGACCAACTTCCAGGGCCTCAACTTCGCGATTCCTGCGGAATGGCTCCTGGCGATCCTTCCGACCCTGTACGAGGGGGGCAAGGTAGCCTGGCCCTGGCTGGGCCTGCAGCTCGGCGATTCGACAGCGCAAAGCCCTGGCCTCGAGGTGCTGTACAGGCATCCATCGGCCTTGGCGAGCATCCATGAAGGCGAGCGAATCCTTTCAGTCGATGGCCACGCACTCTCCAAGGTCGTGGAACTCCAGGCCTATCTCATGGAACGCCGTCCGGGCGACCTCGTCAGCCTCGAAGTCTCGGGAGACTCGGGAACGCGCAGGCTGCTCAGGGCGCTCGGGACGCGGCCCGACCATCCCCTGGACAGCGCCATTGCCGGTGACACCCGGGACCGCCTTTTCTTGCCGCTCCTGGGTATGAAAGTCACAAAGATCAAGGGTGGTGTTTTCGACGGCGATTCCTACTCCATCGAAACCGTGCGCGCGGGTTCGCTCGCCGACGAGGCTGGACTTTCCCCGCGCGACCCCTTCTCGCTCTATGGCATCGCGGTCCATGCCAAGGATCGAGTGGCTGTCATCCAGTTCCATGTGAAAAAACGCTCCTCGGGCTATCTCGAGAGCATGATCCAGATCCCAGTTCCCCTCGACGTCACCGACTTCCTCTAGGCCTGGCCGAAGGTCAAGATGCAGGTCAGGCCTCTGCCAGGCCCAGACCGGCCTTATCCGAGCACGCTACGGTAGATCCTCTCTTCAAAGGCGGCAACGCCAGGAGAACCCGGCGTTCGCGCGTCCCTGCCAGCTGGAATCCTGAAGTCGTCCAGGACGCGTGCGGGGCGGTCCGAGAGGATTACCACGCGGTCAGCCACGAGGAGGGCCTCGGTGGGGTCGTGGGTCACGAGGAGGGCCGTATTGTCCTCGATGGCGCGGAGGTCGAGGAAGAGCTCGATGAGCTCGCGCCTGAGCCGCAGGTCCACCGACTGGAAGGCCTCGTCGAGGAGGAGGAAGTCATTCGGATAGGCAAAGGCGCGGACCAGCGAGGCGCGTTGCCGCATGCCCCCGGAAAGCTCGGCCGGACGCTTCTGCTCGTGCCCCGCGAGGCCCGCCAGAGAGACAAGTCGCATGATGCGTTCCGTGGCCTCCCCGGGACCGAGGCCCGACCCTGAGAGCGCATAACGCGCGTTTTCGAGGACCGAGAGCCAGGGAAGGAGCCGCGGCTCCTGGAAGGCGTAGGAAAAGCGCGCCTTGTCGAAGCCCAGCCTCCTTCCTCCGTGCTCCCGGTCCAGCCCAGCGACTATCCTGAGCAGGGTTGTCTTGCCGCAGCCCGAGGGGCCGAGGATGACGACCATCGCGCCTTCCTCGATGGCAAGGTCGATGCCGGCGAGGACCTCGTGTCCGTCGTAGCTCCGGGTGATACCGGAGAGCTCAAAGCTCACCTTTCCTCCCAATTGCGATGAGGCGGCCGAAGAGCCACTCGGACAGGCCACAGAGGAGGATGGCGGCCATGGCCCAGGCGAAGACGCGAGGCGTCTCGAGGAGGACCCGAGAGGACTGCATGCCCGTACCGACGGCTCGGACTGGCTGGGAGAGGACCTCGCCGGTGACGACTACCTTCCAGCACAGGCCGATTGCGGAGCGGGCTCCTGCGAGGAGCTGGGGCATGGCCGCGGGCAGCCTGAGTTCGAATAACTCTCGCCGCGCAGGAACCTTGAACAATTGGGACATTTCCAGCAATTCGCGCGGCGCTGCCCTGGCCCCCTCGGCGGCAGCGCTCGCCATGACGGGAAAGGCCATCAGGAAGGCCGCAAAGACGGGTACGAAGCCCGCGGGGAACCACAGGAGGGCCAGGAGGATGAGGGCAAGAATCGGCGTGGCCCTGATGGTCGTGAGGATGGGCGCGAGGGCCGCTTCGAAGTTCCGCGAGCTGCCCGCGGCAAATCCGAGGACAATGCCGGCAAGGCAGGAGAACGCGAAGGCCTCGAGTCCGCGGGCGAAGGTGGCGGCGAGGGCTGGCCCGAACTCGCGCGACAGGACGAGCTTCAGGAATTCCGCCATGACCAGGAGGGGCGAGGGCAGGATGATGTCCGCCCCGACTCTGAGGGCGGCAAGCTGCCAGACGCCCAGGAGGATGGCGGTGGACAGGAAGCCCATGCCGAGCAAGCGCAGGCGGCGCCCTCGGAGGGGGGACTTATTTGAAGCGTGCGTAGAAGGCAGCCTCGGGCAGCTTTCCGCCGATGGAGGCGGGAGCCGCTTTCAGGAACTCGGAAAGGAGGGCCTCGACCTGGGGACGGGCGGCTGGGGCTTCCTGGTAGGTGAAGTTGCATCTGGGGATGGAGACCGTCGCGAGGGCAGCCTTGACGCCAAGCTCGTGTTTCTCCACCAGGAGGCCTGCTGCCACAGGGTCGCGTATCGTCGCGTCGATCGAGGCATGGACTGCATCGAGGATGCCTCTTATATCTGCCTGTGAGAGCCCTGCGTCGGTCCTGAATACCAAGGCTGTCATCGGATAGTCGGCCATGCCCGTGGAGGCCTTCCAGAGGGCTCCGAGATCGATGGGTGAGCGGAGCGCGGGGTTGGCCATCCTCGCGATCGTCGAAAAGGGTTCTGGCAAGACCGCGTTGTGTATCTTGCCCGCGGCCAGGGCGGCAGCCATCTCGGGATAGGGGAGGGCGTAAGCAAGGTGAAGATCCGCATCGGGATCGAGCCTGGCGTCGCGGAGAAGGCGTCTCATGAGGAAGTCGGGTGTCGCTCCCTGCCCGGCCACGTCGAGCTCGGAGCCCCTAAGGTCGGCCAGGCTGGTGACCCCGGGATCATTGGTCAGGAGGGAGAGCATGCCGTTGCCGATGATTGCGCCGAGGACGAGGGGTACGCCCGCCGACCTGAGTTTCGCTGCCATGTTGATGGGCAGCACTGCAACCTGGTACTCCCCGCCTATGACCTTGGCAGCCATGATGTCTGCACTCGGAACTGCGACCATCTGGACCAGGCGGCCGTCAGCCAGGCGGGGAGGGGTTTCGTAGAGCTGGGCCAGACCGATGCCGCTCGGTCCCTTGAGCGCTGCGAGTATTGGAAGGCCGTCGGCGAGAAGGGGAAGGGCCGCGGCGAAGATTCCGGCAAGCATCAGGCTGGATCGGAGCATGGATTTTTTTGTCATTGGAAAACCGGAGCATTTCATTTGTGGGCCTCCTGTGCGAGAGTATAGGGAGAGGCCCGTCGTGTAAAGAAAGCGGGCGCGATTGTCTGTAGGAGGCCGCGGATGTTCAAGGGGCTGACCTCGAGGGCGCAGAAGATGCTCACCCATGGCTGTCAGGAGGAGGCACGCCGCTACCATGCCGAGCAGGTCCTTCCCGAGCATGTCATCCTCGCCATCCTCGCCGATGCGGACAGCGGCGCCGTCACCATCCTCCGTTCACTCCGCATCGACATCACCGCACTTTCCCGCGCCATCGAACGCGAGCTCGAGCGCAGGCAGGGCAATTTCATCCCCGGGGACATCCCCCTGTCGCGGAGAAGCAGGAGCCTCCTTGAGTCGGCTGCCGAAGAGGCCAGTCATTCCAATTCCGAGTACATAGGTACCGAGCACCTCTTCCTCGCGGCAGCCCGCGAGCAGGGTAGCAGCCTCTCGGTCCACTGTTCACAGGGCGGTCTTTCGGTCGAGGGCCTGCGCCGTGCCATCAGCCTGTACCGCGAGGGCCTGAACCCGCGTCCTGCACCGGAACCGGCCCAGCACCAGGGAGCCTTGGCGCAACAGGCTGGCCACCAGGGCAAGGCCTTCCCCGCGAAGACCCCCCTCCTTGAGGAACACTCCCGCGACCTCGGCGTCCAGGCCCGCGAGGGCCGCCTCGATCCGGTCATTGGCCGCTCCGTGGAGATTGACAGAGTTATTAGAATCCTTTCGCGGCGCGGGAAGAACAACCCCGTCCTCGTGGGCGAACCGGGAGTGGGGAAGACAGCCATCGTCGAGGGCCTCGCGCTGAGGCTCGCGAGGGGCGACGTGCCCGACGGCCTGGCACGCAAGCGCCTCCTGTCCCTCGACCTGCCCTCCATCGTGGCGGGCACGAAGTACCGGGGCGAGTTCGAGGAGCGCCTGAAGCGCATCATGAAGGAGATAGCCCAGGCGGGGAACGTCATCCTCTTTATCGATGAACTGCACACGGTCATCGGAGCCGGTGGCGCCGAGGGCAGCATCGACGCATCCAACATGCTCAAGCCAGCCCTGTCGCGCGGCGAGATCCAGTGCATCGGCGCCACCACCCTGGACGAGTACCGCAAGTACCTCGAAAAGGACGCGGCCCTCGAGAGGCGCTTCCAGCTCATCGTCGTGGGCGAACCCAACGGCGCCGAGAGCCGGACCATCCTCGAGGGAATCAAGACCAAATATGAGGATTTCCACGGCGTACGCTACTCGCGCCCCGCCCTCGACGCCGCCGTCGAGCTTTCCCAGCGCTATGTCCCCGAGCGCCGGCTTCCCGACAAGGCCATCGACCTCCTTGACGAGGCCGGAGCCTACAGGAAGCTTGCCAGTCCGAAGCGTCCCCCCGAATTGGCCCAGATCGAGGCCGAGATCGGCCGCCTTACCGAAGAGAAGCTCGCCCTCGTTTCCACGCAGAACTACGAGAAGGCCGCCGAGATCCGCGACCGCGTGCGCATACTCAAGGCGAGGCTTGAGGCCATACGAAGCGCCTGGATCGATGGAGGGGGCACGGCGACCCAGCCTGTCACCGAGGAAGACCTCTTCCATGTCCTGTCGGAGTCGACGGGCATACCCCTCGGGCGCCTCGCCGAAAGCGAATCGGAGCGACTCATCCATATCGAGGACGAGATGCACCGTCGGGTCATAGGACAGGACGAGGCCATCCGTGTCGTCGCCTCGGCCATCAGGCGCTCGCGGGCCGGCGTCTCGAACGGGCGCCGGCCCCTGGGTTCCTTCATGTTCCTCGGGCCGACCGGTGTCGGAAAGACCCTGGTCGCCAAGACCCTGGCCGAGTACCTCTTCGGCAGCGAGGATGCCCTTGTCCGCATCGACATGTCCGATTTCATGGAACGTCACAATGCTGCGCGTCTGGTCGGAGCCCCCCCCGGATATGTCGGCTACGACGAGGGCGGCATGCTCACCGAACGCATCAGGCGGAGACCCTACGCCGTGGTGCTTTTCGACGAGATCGAGAAGGCCCACCCCGAGGTCTTCAACATCCTCCTCCAGCTCCTCGAGGAGGGCGAACTCCGCGACAGCCTCGGCCACGCGGTGTCTTTCCGCAACTGCGTCATCATCATGACGAGCAATGCCGGGGCCCGGGAGATCGCCATCGGCGGCCTGGGCTTCCACGCCGAGGAGCGCCTCCTTTCCTACCCCGAAGTACGCTCGGCCGCCCTGTCGGAGCTCAAGCGCAAATTCAACCCCGAATTCATCAACCGCCTCGACGACACTGTCGTCTTCAGGCCGCTGGACCGTGCCGAGGTCGGCAGGATCCTCGACCTCGAATTGTCAGAGTTGGGACGACGGCTCGGAGCGCGGGGCATCACTCTGTCGGTAGGCCGGACAGGCCGACAGTGGCTTGTCGCTCACGGCTACAACCCCGCCTACGGTGCGCGCCCCATGCGGCGGCTCTTGCAGGCCGAAATCGAGGATCCGCTTGCAGGCATGATCCTCGAGGCCCGGGTCGGGGTCGGAGCTGTCGTAGCGGTGAGGGTGGTGAAGGACAGGATCCAGCTCGGGGTGAAGGGGACTTCCGCGAAAGAAGCAATTACCAAGGATGCTGGCAGCCAAAAGGGAAGGGCTATCGTGCGCCAGTGAGGTCAGACCCCCAGCGCTCTCCGTCGAATGACAAACATGGAGATAGGCGCTTACTCATTGTTGAAAGCTGTAAGATCGAGGGGCTCTGAGACCTTACCATCATCGAGATTCTGCATGCTCGAGTCCATCATTGACATGGTCAGTGCAGACAGTTCGAAGGGTACAACAAGCTCGCGCGGTTCGAGAACAATCCTTCCATCGAGAAACTCTTGGACGTGATAATGGTCAAAGCGGGCGCCGCGGATCGTCACACGCTTCTTCGTATCGATTCGGGACAAACAAAGGCGAGGGGCTGGCCCTGAGGGCTTTGGCGCAAAAAGGGATATTTACCAAGCTTTCGGGGGTCATCTTTCAGCCACCCAGTGGAGGGCATCGAACGAGGTTTCGCCAGCTTGCACCCAAGGCAGGGTGGACGCATCATGTGCCATCGTGTTCCTGCGTCAGGCTGGTGTCTTGGCGCTGGCACATCCCTTCATATGAACATATGAGCATGTGTTCATATGAGGGGATGTGTTCTCTCCACAGCCTACCGCTAGCTTTCAAGCCAGCGGAACCAGCCCCGGATGGTGTAGAATCTGCATGATCCCTTGAAAAATGACGCAGAGGGGAGGCGAGGGTCCAAGAATGGCAGGAAGGCCAAAAATAGTAGAGGCAGGTCCGCCACGGAAGCGTGGTCGTCCGCCCAAGAATCCTGCAGGCATCGCAACCCCGGCCGCGCAACGCAGCGTTGTGGCCAACAAGGGAACAGCCCCGGCCCTCCAGGATCGTCCCGTCGCTGAAAAGTACGCCGCGACTCCAGAAGTCTTCTTCCGGCTCTCCGGCAGCGGTTTTTCCACGACCCTTGACCTTGTCGACCGGGCTGACAGAGCGCTGAAGCCCGATTTCAGGCGCTTTGCGGGGCCCTTGCGCGAGGCTGTCCGCGCCTTCGAGGCAGAACTCAGGGGGAAGGAAGGACTGTTCCGCTGGGACAGCGAACTCCCCCAGGCTGGCACAGCCCCCAGGGAGGGGAGCCTCGTGCTGCCGAACACGCGGCTCGTCGACCTGGTGCTCTCCTCCGGCCGCCTTGTGGACGAGAAGCGGCGGTTCATGGAGTTCTTCCCCGAGGAAACCAGCCTTGGGCTCGACCTGGAAGCCGATCCTGGCGCAATTCCCGCCACGCTCTTCCGCGCTCGGCTCGGCCTCGGCCGCGGCTGCGATGCCGGGGATACCGGCGGCCCCAGGGAAGGCGATCATGACGATATAGTACCAATTACTCCGAGCCACGTCCGTTGCGGTTCGAGCGTCCATCGTGTCCGTGACCTTGGCACCGAATGGCATGATGTCGGCAGGCTCGCCGCCGACGTGCCTGCCGGTGACCTCGACCTCTTCCTTTCCCTGGCGCTGTCCCGCTTTCCCGGAATTACGATCAATTACGAAAATTATTCGACAGCGCAGGGCCCGCCGAGGCTCGCTCGACCGGCCCTCCTGTTCCGGGAAGTCGATTCCTATGGCTACCTCCACGTGCGTCCGATCTCGATCCTTCCAGGCTATCCGCCGGGCTTCCTCGAGGACGAGGAAATCAGCCTCGTGGCAGAACGCAACGAGGAGGAGCACCGCCTCCTGGTTTCCGAGATCCTGTTTCCGCGCTTCGCCGACGAGGAATTCCGGGCTCTCCTGGCAAGGGAGGGCAAGGCAGCCCGGGCGGCGGTCCTCGAGGAGGCGGGCCACTTCATCCTCGAGGGCGGCTTTGCGGAACGCTTTATCTCGGCGCATATCACGGAACTTGTGGGCCGCTTCACGCTCCTTCAGTCCGAAACCCTCGCCGCGTACAAGATCAGGACTGCGCGACCACGGCTCAGGCTGAACCTGTCGTCGGGAATCGATTTCCTGTCAGGCAGCGCCTCGGTGGAAATCGATGGCGAGTTGTTCACCTACGCCGACTTCCTGAAGCACTTCCACGAAAACTCCTACGTGACGCTCGCGGATGGCACGAGGGCCTACCCCGAGGCAGAGGCTGTCTCGAGGCTCGAGCGGGTCTTGCGGATGAGCAGGGGAGAGGAGGGCCTGGTCGAGGTCTCCTTCTTTGACTGGCCAACCCTCTCAAGGCTGCCCGAGGTACAGGCCGAGGGAGAGGCCTGGAAGCGTCCCGAAGGATTTTACCGTGGCTTCAATGGCATTGCGGAACGCGCGGGCGACTTCCCCGTCGAGGGGGCGACGCTCCGTCACTACCAGGAATTCGGCGTGCGCTGGATGGACTACCTTCGCGAGCAGGGCCTCTCCGGCTGCCTGGCCGACGAGATGGGACTGGGCAAGACGATCCAGACCATAGCCCTGCTCCGTGCTGTCCATGGCCCTGGAGCCCAGGCCCAGGCCCAGAGCCTCATCGTGATGCCGCGGAGCCTCCTGTTCAACTGGGCCTCGGAATTCTCGCGCTTCGCCCCAGGCCTCTCGGTCGCCCTGTACCACGGGACCGACCGCGACGCGGAAGCCCTCGGAAAAGCAGACATAGTACTGACAAGTTACGCGATCGCAAGGAACGATGTAGAAGTACTCCTCGAGCGGGAGTGGCGCTACCTGGTCCTGGACGAATCGCAGACCATCAAGAACGCGGGAGCCAAGACCACCGCAGCCATCCTCCGGCTCAGGGCCCGCCATCGCCTGGCCCTCAGCGGCACTCCTATGGAAAACAACATCTCCGAAATCTACTCGCTCTTTACCTTCCTGAATCCTGGCATGTTCGGCTCCCTCTCCGAGTTCCTGAAGCACTACCAGCGGCCCATCCAGGAGCGCCAGGATGAGGATGCCCTGCGCGACCTGAAGGCCCGGATCTATCCCTTCATCCTGCGCAGGCTCAAGAAGGACGTGCTGCCAGAGCTACCGGAGAAGACCGAGCAGGTCTCGTGGATCGACCTCGACGCGCGACACTTCGCCGCCTACGAAAAGCGGCGCCTCGAGCTCAAGGCGGAGATCGACACGGCCATCGCCTCCGGAGGGATCAGGAAGAGCAGCTTCCTCATCCTCACCGCCTTCAGCGAACTCAGGCGCCTGGCCAGCGTGCCGGAAGCCGGTGACTCAGCGGTCGAGCGCTCGGCCAAGCGCGAGTCCCTCATTGAGAGCCTCCGGGAAGTGGTAGACTCGGGGCACAAGTGCCTGGTCTTCACGAACTACATCGCTGGGGTCGAGTATGTCTCGGAGGACCTTGCCGCCCTGGGCATCGGGCACCTGACCATGACAGGGGCAACGACCGATCGGGCTACCCTCGTGTCCCGCTTCCAGTCCGATCCCGAGATCAAGGTATTTATCATGACCTTGAAGACGGGCGGCCTCGGCCTCAACCTGACTGCTGCCGACTATGTCTTTATTTTCGACCCCTGGTGGAACCGGAGCGCGGAATCGCAGGCCATCGATCGGACGCACCGCATGGGACAAAAGAACCCGGTCTTCTGCTACAGGCTCATCGCGAAGGGCACGATCGAGGAAAGGATGCTGGAATTGCAGGAAAAAAAGGCAGGCCTCGTCGGATCCCTCCTCTCCTCGGACGCGGAGGCCTTCAAGGCCCTCGACGAGGCCGACATCGAATATCTGTTGGGCTGAGCGATGGCTACGAGCAAACCACGCAAGGTCACACCGGCACTGAAACAAACAGCGTACAAGCCAGCTAGTCAGACGCCATTCCGCAAGGCTCTCGAAGCCAGGCTCAACAGCCAGACAGTCGAGCAGATCAAGGCCTTGCTTGGCGGCCTGGGCCAGGATTCGAGACTGAATCTGCAGAAGTCCGAGTGGATCGGATGGGCGGCGGACATCCTTGATTTCGCCGATCAGGCAGCCTTCGATGGTTTTTTTGCAACCCTGCCAGAGATTCGGAGGAATCTCATCGCCGCTGCGGCCTGGGTCGATTACCTCGACCTGGCTCCCTTTGCCAAGGCCTTCGGAAAGCCTCTCATCGTTGAGACCAAGCTCCGCGATTATTACAATTACAACAAACTTTCGCTCATTTCCGAAGCCGGACCTGGCCTTATCCTGCCTGTCGACGATGCCTATGCAGTCCTCCATCCCCTCGCTGCCGAGGTCTTCCGGAACTGGCTGCCGAAGCCGGATTCCTGGACGCCCAGGCCCCAGGCTGAACCCGATGGGGAGTTCTATTCGATTTCGGATTCGATCCTCGATATCCTGCCCCTGGCTGCGGCCAACCTCGAAAACAGGGATCGCGAGGCCATCATGACCAAGGGCTTTGCCAGGAAGGATGCACGCGCCTTTGCTGCTGCCTGTGGCGTGCGCGGCTACCCCATAGCGGCCACCTACGGGATAGTATCCGGAGAGCTCCTCGCCCGCTTTGTCCTTACCTTCCTTCCGCGCCGGACCGACGAACAGGTCCCCCCCCAGGAGCGGCTCAGACGGGCGATCGGACGTTTCTTCGATGACACTCAAATCATCAATTGGAGCTCGGTCGAGCTGGGCTTCCTCTTCGAATACCGCTGCCTCTTCGATCACCTGTCGAAGAAGAACGGCAACTTCCTCCACTCGAACTCCATACCAGCGGTGAGGCTCAGCCTTCTTGAAGCCCTGGGATGGATGCGCGACGGTTCCTGGTACTCGCCCGAAGCCTGCGTCGCTGCCCTGACCGCGCGGGGCAGAAGGACGAGCATCGTCAGCCCGGAATCCCGCGACGAGTACTTCAAGCTATCCTGTCGGGAACTTAGTATTGGCGACCACTACTACGAGACCGAATCCTATGAGGCCTACATCTATCCTGTAGGTCCCCTCCATCGGGAGATTGTCGCCCTCCCGCTTTTCAGGGCCTATTTTTACCTGCTAGCGGAGCTCGGGCTCCTCGAGATTGCAGAGCTCCCTGCCCTGGAGCGACTCATTAAGGGCGGCCCCCCCAAGCCTCTGAGTCCCTGGGATGGCATGGTCGCAGCCCGTCTGACTCCCCTCGGTTCCTGGTGTCTCGGATTTACCTCAGGCTTGCCCGAGCGCAGGCAGGATACCGGCGTGGTCCTGGTCGATCCCGAACTGCCCCTCCTTACCATACAGGGCGACTCCTTCGGGAAGCGGGTCTTCATCGAACAGATAGCCCTCAAGCTCGGACCTGACCGCTACCGCGTGACCGAGGCCAGCCTCATAGCCGGCTGCGACTCGCCGGCCAAGATCGAAAAGCGTATCGAGCGCTTCCGTACCCTGATCCAGGCTTCGCCGCCCCCGCTCTGGGAGGAGCTCTTCACGAGGGTCCGGACCAAGAGCCAGGTCTTCGCCCAAGGAGAGGCTGCCATTCTTTTTGCGCTTCCCCCTGACGCCGGAATACGTGCGCTCTTCATGGCCGACGTGCAACTGCGGAGCCTGGTGCTACGAGTGGAGGGAGGCTACATCGTCGTGCGGAAGAATGATGCGCCCCGCGTTGCGACCCTCCTGCGGAGCCACGGATTCCTGACCACAGGATTTGCCAGACCCTAGCTGAAAGGGGGCACTCACTCCTGGTCGCTTCCCGACAGCGCCCTTAGTTCGCGCACCCTCGCATCGTCCAGCCGTATGTGGAGGTTCTTTTCCTGGGTGGGGATGACAAGGCCCTTGGGACCGTCCTTCGCGCGCCTGAGCCATTTGACGAAGGTGTAATAGAGGTCACCCTCTCCGGCCTCGCGACCCTTGGAGTAGTAGAGGGCGAGCTGGCCCGCATCGAGGAGGATCTCGAGGGGCACTGACTTGTCGCGCCTGGCTTTTATGAAGACATAGGATCCTGCGTAGTCGCGGGCGTGGAGCCAGAGGTCCGAACCGCGTACATGGCGGCGGAGCAGCTCATCGTTTTCCTTGGCGGAACGGCCGACGAGGATGAGCCAGCCGGAGCGCTCGAGGGAGATACCCGGATACTTCGCCGAGACCGTAGTCCTGGTCGTCCCGCCCTTGTCGAGGCTCTTCGCGATGAGGAGGGGATCGCGGACTGTCTCAAGCCGCGCGAGTTCCGCAGCCTGTACCGCCAGTTCGGACTTCCACCGCGTGATCTCCGACTCCACCTCGGCGAGACCACGGGTTTCCTTCCTGGCTTGTTCGTAGTAATTGTTTGCATTCTTGACGAGGCTCAGGGCGGGGTCGATCTCTACCCGGACCGGGCCGTTGATGTAGAAGTCCTCCACGGCAAGGAAGTGTCCTTCGGGGCTTTGTCCGAGGTTCGCCATGATGAGGTCGCCGAGCTCGCGCTTCCGCCCGGCCTGCCTGAACTCCTTCGCCTGGGCTTCCAGGGCAGCGATCCGGGTCTCAAGGATCCGTCGACGCTTCTCGAAGCGCTCGCGGGCGAGCTCGAGAAGGTTCTCCCGCGATAGTTCACCGCCGCGCTCTGCATACCAGGCCTCCACGCGTTCGTTGAAACCCGCACCGGGCCTTCCTGGAGGGTCTGGCAGCTCGCGGACGAGGAACTCGCGCGGGGGCTTGGGCGGTTTTGGCGGCTGTCCGGCATCGGGCGGTGGGGCTTTTTTCGCAAGCGCCGCCACAAAGGGATGCCCAGCTATCTCGAGCTTGGCCGGCCTCCGGGCCAGGGCGTCGATGATGATGCCCGCCTGGTCGCAGAGGACGATGTTCCCGGCTCCCGACCACAGCCGCGCGAACAGCGAATAGACCTGGTTTGTCGAGGCCGAGCCATCTCCTTCCTCACCCTCGTGCCGTGACACGGCGATGTCCATGCGCACAACCCGATCGTCACCAAGCTGCGAAAGCGAAAGCACATGACCTCCACGGAGCCTGGAGCGGAGACACTCCATGAAGCGAAGGGGACGATCGTTTTTCGGAGGATTCCTGGACAGCCTGTGGATCCGACAGGCGCCATGCGACACGGAGATGAGGAGCCCTGTTTCCCGCCCCTTCCCGTAGAGCCCCAGCAGGATCGAGTCGAAGCTCGGCTGAAGGACCTTCTGGATCTGGGCACCTTCGAGATCGAGCTCCGATAGGACGAGATCGATCTCCTTCCAGTTCAGCGACACGAAGCCATGATCCTGCGGCTTACACCCTTCGGAAATGACGGGAAGATTCCGCGGAACGCGGAATCTTCAAAAGCAATGAGGGCGCAGCCCTCATTGACCATGGCAGTGCTTGTATTTTTTTCCCGAGCCGCAGGGACAGGGATCGTTGCGGCCGACTTTTTCGGCGGAGCGAACGACGGTTGCGCCTGCGGGGCGGGCAGCCTCGGCTACGGCGGAGCGCTGGCCGCCACCTGCATTTCCCGTGGAGGTTCCGCCACCACCGAACTGGGCGGCGTCGGCGTGGGATGCGCTCACCGATTGTACCGACACTGAAGAAGCCTGGCGCGCCTCCTGAGTCTGCACGTGGACAAGGTAGAGCTTCATCGCGATGGAACGGCGTATTTCCTCAATCATCCGCTCGAAGATGTCAAAGCCCTCGAGCTTGTACTCGAGGAGGGGATTCTTCTGGCCGTAGGAGCGCAGGTAGACAGCCTCGCGGAGGGCTTCCATGGACTCGAGGTGGTCAAGCCAGCGGTTGTCGATGGATTGGAGGTACTGGAAGCGGATAAAGCCATTGAGGTTGTCCTCACCGGCGAAGGAGACCTTGTTGGCTATGTCCTGGTCGAGAAGCCGTTCTGCCTCTGCCGCTATCTCGGGGTTTGTCTTGGTGCGGGCTACGTCCGATTTCAAGGGCAGCTGTATATTGAAATTTTCGCGGAGGTTCTCCTGGAAGATGGCCCAGGCAGAGGAAGCCTCCTTTTTCTGGTCCTCCTCGTAGACTTCGAGGAAGGTGCCGACCATCTCCTTCGCGGTATCCTGTGCGCGTGCCTTGAGGTCGCTGTCCTTGAGGATCTCGTTGCGCTGGTCGTAGATGAACTTGCGCTGCTGGTTGAGCACATCGTCGTACTCAAGGAGGTGCTTCCGGATCTCGAAGTTGCGCTCCTCGACTTTTTTCTGCGCGTTCGCGATCGTGCGGTTGAGGAGGGGATGGTAGATGGCCTCTCCCTCCTTCATGCCGAGCCTGGACATGAGGCCCTTGTAATTCTCGCCGCCGAAGAGGCGCATGAGGTCGTC